>OMVN01000011.1 GCA_900314525.1 uncultured Eubacteriales bacterium | reverse complement strand
TTGAATTAATTGAATCAAATACATTATAATGTCCATAGTGATTACCTTTCTATCCGGATATTGTTTTTTCGCAGATTCAATTATACTGGTTATTTAGGGTGGTAGTCACTTTTTTTGTACAAATCCCTTTGAAATAAAGAAAATATATAGAAAAATGGTGGTATCATTTGACACTACTACTAAATTACTAGAGGAAAATACATGAAAATAGTCAATTTTACATTTTTTTTATAATTTTCGTATAATTATACAATATTAATTATAATATTTATAATTATTTGGTTATTTTTACTACTATTAAATTAAAGTATTTTCAGTGTCAAAATAATATTATTTTGAGTATAATATCAAAAAGTATATTAGAGGAATTATGAATATCCAAGGTTTGAATCAATATAAAAACAAATGGAGTGTGGCAGATTTATCTATGGATGCCATTTTATACAGAAGGGAACTAGAACAGCTAAACTCCCTGTTTCCAGGTGAATTAAAAGAACTAAAAACACTTGTATCTAGGGAATGCGACAAACTTGATTATCCAGGAAGCATGATATATGACGAATGTCCAGACAATGTTATGTTTACAAAAAAATGTAATGATATATGCTGTCTTGCCAAATGTAATTGTAAATATGGAAAAAAATGTACGGAAGAGTGTTATTTAAAAGATATAATCAAAGTGCTTATGGCTGATGAAATATACAAAAGAAGGCAGAAAAGATATAAAGGTTTTAGATAATCATATCCTCTTCCTTCATATTTTTCTTGTTTGATACCTTAAAAACCATGAAATTATCGTTTTTATCACACATCGCCAACGCAACATTATTATAATCCTTAATACCCTTGGCTTTTAATTGATTGTCAAGCCATTTACTATTTTTTCCAATTGCTGATAAATTTCTGTACATTATTTTTCCATCTATAATAATATTTGACATTATATTGTCTTCCTTTGGTATGATTTTTACATCATCAGGTGTGAGGGGTCTGTATTTCTCTTTAGTAAGAAAACTTATTTTGCCATTTTCTTCAAGAATAGCAACTTTAATGTCTGATATATCAAAATAACCATTTACCCTGCATTGTACTAATAATTCAGATAAATCAAGTTTTGCCTTCTTTAGATTTTCCTTATATATGACACCTCCATATATAAGAAGATAGGGCTTACCACTTATAAACTTTCTTAATTTATATGATTTTTGACTCACATAAGAAAGAATCACTGAAAACAAGCCATATACAAGCATTGCCACCAAAGGTTTTTCAAAACCGTCGTCCACCGATGTGGCCATTTCAGCTGCGATTGATCCAATTGTAATCCCATTTATATAATCAAAAACATTCAGCTGTGATAACTGCTTATTTCCCATGAGCTTTGTGAGAAAAAATAAAACAACAAGAGATGACGATGACAAAATTATTATATATAATATTTCTTTCAAGCTATTTCTCCTTTTAAAATATTTATTAATATTATTCCCAGGATTTATTTTTTTATTATAGTTATACAGTCATATATTTACGCAAAATACCCTCTGGCAAAAAGTCAGAGGGCAAATATTAAAAACTTATTTTTTTATTTTTGATACAAGTGAATTTCCATCATAATCTATTATAATTTCATCACCTGCGTCTATATCACCTGAAAGAATCATTTTAGCTGACATTGTTTCTACATTCTTCTGGAGATATCTCTTTAATGGTCTAGCTCCGTATACAGGATCAAATCCATTCTCTGTAATATACTGCTTTGCATTATCTGTTAATGTAATCTTTAATTCCTTATCAGCAACTCTCTTGTTCAGATTTTTCATTAAAATATCGACTATTTTTGAAATATTATCTTTTGTCAGTGGTTTAAACATTATTATTTCATCTAATCTGTTAATAAATTCAGGCTTAAAATGGCTCCTTAATTCTGAATTTACCATATTAACAGCATTTTCTGAAATATTACCATTTTCATCTATTCCATCTAACAAATATGAAGATCCAAGGTTAGAGGTCATAATTAATATTGTATTCTTAAAATCAACAGTCCTTCCCTGAGAATCTGTGATTCTTCCGTCATCTAAAACCTGAAGCAGAATATTAAATACATCGGGATGTGCCTTTTCAATTTCATCAAATAGCACAACACTATATGGTTTTCTTCTGACTGCTTCTGTTAACTGACCTCCCTCATCATAACCTACATATCCCGGAGGAGCTCCCACAAGTCTTGATACAGAATGTTTCTCCATATATTCACTCATATCAATTCTCACAATATTTGATTCATTGTCAAATAGATTTTCAGCAAGTGATTTTGCAAGTTCTGTCTTACCAACTCCTGTAGGTCCCAAAAACAGAAATGAACCAATTGGCTTGCCAGGATCTTTTATACCTGCTTTTGATCTCATAATGGCCTCCGTTACTTTAGTAACTGCTTCATCTTGTCCAATTACTCTTTTATGAAGTTCTGTATCAAGATGCAGAGTCTTATTTCTCTCTGATTCCGTCAGTTTTGCTACAGGTATTCCTGTCCACCTTGAAATAATTCTTGCTATTTCATCTTCAGTAACTGCCTCATGTACAAGTGATAACTTATTATCTCTAACCCTTTCTTCTTCAGTCTCTAACTGCTTATTTAAATTAAGAAGTTCACCATATTTAAGTCTGGCAACAGTTTCCAAATCATAGTTTCTCTCTGCTATTTGTATCTGATTATTTACATTTTCAATTTTTTCTCTGATTTTTGACAGATTCTCGACACTTTCTTTTTCACTGTCCCATTTAGCCATTTTTGTCTTTAAATCATCTCTTAATTCAGCAAGTTCCTTCTGAAGTGTTTCAAGTCTCTCCTTACTTAGTCTGTCATCCTCTTTCTTAAGTGCAGTCTCCTCAATCTCTAACTGCATCACTCTTCGCTTTAATTCATCTAATTCTGTAGGAAGAGAATCTAATTCTGTCTTAATAAGAGCACACGCCTCATCAACTAGGTCAATAGCCTTGTCTGGCAAAAATCTGTCTGTAATATACCTTGATGATAATGTAACTGCGCTCACCAATGCCGAGTCTGTAATCTTAACTCCGTGAAATACCTCATATCTCTCTTTTAATCCTCTTAAAATTGAGATTGTATCTTCCACAGTTGGTTCATCCACCATAACTGGCTGGAATCTTCTCTCTAAAGCCGCATCTTTTTCAATATATTTTCGGTATTCATCCAGCGTTGTGGCGCCTATGCAGTGAAGTTCACCCCTTGCAAGCAATGGTTTTAGCATATTTCCAGCATCCATTGATCCTTCTGTTCTTCCTGCACCAACAATAGTATGAAGTTCATCTATAAACAGTATAATCTGTCCATCACTCTTCTTAACTTCATCAAGCACAGCTTTAAGACGTTCCTCAAATTCACCTCTATATTTGGCACCTGCCACTAATGCTCCCATATCAAGTGCAAACAGTTTCTTGTCTTTTAATCCCGCTGGCACGTCACCTCTGACTATTCTCTGCGCAAGACCCTCAACTGCTGCAGTCTTGCCTACTCCTGGCTGACCAATTAATACAGGATTATTCTTTGTCTTTCTTGATAATATTCTAATAACATTTCTAATTTCTGCATCTCTTCCTATTACAGGATCTAATTTCTGTGCTCGCGCTCTCTCAACAAGATTAGTTGCATATTTGGTTAATGTATCGTACGTTCCTTCAGGATTATCAGTTGTAACTCTCTGATTTCCCCTTACTGTGGCCAGTACCTGAAGAAATCTCTCTCTGCCTATTCCAAACTGAGTAAACAATTCCTTAATCTGTTTGTTCGGAAATTTTATCATTGCAAGAAACAGATGCTCAACAGAAACATAATCATCTCCCATCTGTTTTGCTTCATCCTCTGCGCTGATGAGAACTTTATTAAGATCGTTGCTGATTCTTAAATCTCCGCCAGATACCTTAACTTTCTTCGAAAGATACGACTTAATTTCATTTATAAACTGTTCCTTATTAATTCCCATTTTTTCAATAAGTTTCAAAATAAGGCTGTCGTCAATTGTAAGAAGGCTTAAGAGAAAATGCTCCTCGTCAATCTCCTGATTACCATACTCATATGCAATCTTCTCTGTACCATTTACTGCTTCCATTGACTTCTGAGTAAATTTATTTATATTCATATTCTTGTCCTCCTCTCTGATATCTTGTTTGTTCTACATCATATATAACACCTTTTCTATTATAATGTCAATAACAATTTTAATTTTTTCAAAAAAAGATGAACATAATGACTTGCATCTGTTCATCTCTATATAAATATTTATATTTTAATTTTAGTGGTGGAAAAGTCTGATTCCTGTAAAGCACATTGCCATATCATATTTATTACATGTGTCAATTACGTTATCATCCCTTATTGATCCGCCAGGCTGAGCTACATACTTAACACCACTCTTATGTGCTCTCTCAATATTATCTCCAAATGGGAAGAATGCATCTGATCCAAGTGCAACATCCTGCATCTGGTCAAGCCATGCTCTCTTTTCTTCTTTTGTGAATACTTCAGGTTTTACTTTAAAAATATTCTCCCATGCTCCATCAGCTAATACATCCATATAATCCTCACCGATATATAAATCGATTGCATTATCTCTGTCTGCTCTTCCGATTTTATCAACAAACTGGAGTCCAAGTACCTTAGGTGACTGACGTAAGAACCAGTTATCAGCCTTAGAACCTGCAAGTCTTGTACAGTGAATTCGTGACTGCTGTCCTGCTCCGATACCTATTGCCTGTCCGCCCTTAGCATAACATACTGAATTAGACTGTGTATATTTCAATGTAATTAATGAAATTATTAAATCAATCTTTGCTTCTTTTGGAATTTCTTTATTATTAGTTACAATATTTTCAAGCATTTCCTCATCAATCTTAAGTTCATTTCTTCCCTGCTCAAATGTGATTCCAAAAACTTCTTTGTGCTCTACAGGAGCTGGCTTATATGAAGGATCAATTTTGATTACATTATAATTTCCCTTCTTCTTAGCCTTTAATATTTCAAGTGCTTCTGGCTCATATCCTGGAGCAATAACTCCATCAGAAACTTCTCTCTTTATAAGCATTGCTGTTGGAACATCACACACATCTGATAATGAAATAAAATCACCAAATGAAGACATTCTGTCGGCACCTCTTGCTCTTGCATATGCATTTGCAAGTGGAGTAAATTCCATATCCATATCATCTACCCAGTAGATTTTCTTCTCTACATCATTAAGTGGAAGGCCTACTGCTGCACCAGCTGGTGATACATGTTTGAAAGATGTAGCTGCTGGAATGCCTGTTGCTCTCTTTAATTCATTTACAAGCTGCCATCCGTTAAATGCATCAAGAAAATTGATGTATCCAGGTTTTCCATTTAAAACTTCAATTGGAAGTTCTCCATCATTCATAAAAATCTTTGATGGTTTCTGATTAGGGTTACAACCATATTTTAATTCTAATTCTTTCATGAAAATCTCCTTTTGTATTATTTATTCTTATTTACAATCTTGCTCTCATATTTGCCTGTAGCTATATCTATATATCTTACAAATAATGAAACCTTGTTGTCCTGATTTAATGAATTCCATAACATATCTGTGTATTCATCTATAGAATCGCTAATTTCAACAAGTTCAGGTTCTCCCTCAAAACTTGGAAGTGGATTTCCGTCACCCATATATGTGTGAATGAAGTGGCCTTCTCCGTTTACTGGATTGCTATATGCAAATGTATATCTGTTACACTGATCTGGATTACCATTATTGCTCTTTAAAATTGACATTGCATAGTTAAAACTTCCGTTTTCAACATGTAATAATCCTGAAATTCTAGGTGTATAATTAGGTGCATCTGGTTCAAACTCTCTGCTTCTCAATGATTCTTCAAAGCTCATTCCCTGTTTCATTCCATCGTAAACAGTATCTGTCTGATCACCATTGGTAACAATAGTAAAATTACCAAGAACTCTTACTGGTGCATAAATTATAAGGCTAGGATCACTTAATTTTGATGGATCAAATGCCTGTGTGCGAATTCCTTCGTCCTCTGTTACAAACACTCTGTTACGACTGTTCTCGCTTCTGCCCATGATAAAATAAGCTGTTACTGCTTTGCTTCCGTCCTTTGTCTTTCCAATAATAATTCCTCTGCCAGGATAAGAATTCTCCTGTAATTCCTTTGAAACAGAAATCATTTTCATTATTTGTTATCCTCCTTTGAATAAACGAATATTTATCACTATGAATATAACACTAAATACCGATTTCTGCAACAGATAACATATCACTGATTGATTTAATCATAAGATATGGTAAAATAAATGAATATAATGTGTGAGGAAGGTACAAAATGATTTCAGAAAAAATAAATAATACTCATGATTTTATGTCAAAATTATTTATAGATACATTTTTTGACAATTTTCTAACTGCTGAGGCAAGTATAAAGACTTATAACACTTTCACCATTGATGGTCATCTAAATAAGTATTTCTATTCTGAAGAAGAATTTTGTGATTTATCAGAAAAAAAATTTTCACAATGGAAAGATCTGCGTCCAATTTGTTTTAATATCATTAAGGGTACAAAACCACCTGTAAAATTCAAAATAATATTCGCCCTTGATAAACAGATAATACGTCAGATTATTTCTGATAATAAGATAGATTTCATATCTGATAATGTAAACGAATTATATTTAAACATCTCATATGAAAATGGCCAGGTTACTATTACAACTGGTTGCTCATTAAAAGTGTTTACATTAGATAAATCCTTAGAAAAATCCTATGATTCTTACATTCTAAATCTCCTTTCTGATTTTTGTTAGCACTCTTTTTGATAGAGTGCTAATTTTCTCTTGACTTTTTATTTTTACCGTATTAGAATTACCCCTAGAGATAAATTATTATAGTTTTGGAGGTAATAATAATGGCTAATACACATGGAAATCTTTCAATTAACAGCGAGAATATTTTCCCTATTATAAAGAAATGGTTATACTCAGACCATGATATATTTTTCAGAGAATTAATATCTAACGGCTGCGATGCAATTACTAAATTAAAGAAACTTGATATGATGGGTGAATACTCTATCCCCTCTGATACTGAGTTTAAAGTTAAAGTAGTAACTAACTCAGAGGATAAAACACTTACTTTTATTGATAATGGTATCGGTATGACAGCTGACGAAGTAAACGAATACATTAACCAGATTGCTTTCTCAGGTGTTGAAGCATTCTTAAATGAATACAAAGACAAGACAAATGAAGATCAGATTATTGGTCATTTTGGTCTTGGTTTTTACTCTGCTTTCATGGTTTCAGACAAGGTAACTATTGATACACTTTCTTACAAAGATGGCGCAAAAGCTGTTCACTGGGAATGTGATGGTGGTACAGAATTTGATATGAGTGATTCTGACAAAACAGAGCGTGGTACTACTATTACTCTTTATTTAAATGAAGAAAGTCTTGAATTTGCCAACAATTATCGTGCAAACGAAGTAATTTCAAAATACTGTTCTTTCATGCCAACTGAAATCTATCTTGAAGATGCAAAGGCTGAGCCTCAATACGAAAATATCGAAGAAGATAAGGTTACTGATAAGGACACTGTAATAGAAAAATACACTGAAGAGGCAAAGACAGAAGAAGTTACAAAAGAAGATGGATCTAAAGAGATGAAAGAAATATCTCCTGCCAGAAATATGGCTAAGATTTTGAAACGTCCAGTAGCAATTAATGATACTACTCCTCTTTGGACAAAACATCCTAATGAATGTACAGACGAGGATTACAAATCTTTCTATACCAAAGTATTTGCAGATTACAAAGAACCACTTTTCTGGATACACCTTAACATGGACTATCCATTTAACTTAAAAGGTATCCTTTACTTCCCTAAATTGAATACACAGTACGACACTATAGAGGGAACAATAAAATTATATAACAATCAGGTATTTATCGCTGATAATATCAAAGAAGTAATTCCAGAATTTCTTATGTTATTAAAGGGTGTTATTGACTGTCCCGATTTACCTCTTAACGTTTCAAGAAGTGCCCTTCAGAATGATGGCTTCGTAAAGAAAATTTCCGACTACATCACAAAGAAAGTTGCCGATAAGTTAACTGGTATGTGTAAAACTGATAAGGAGTCCTACGAAAAGTACTGGGATGATATTAGCCCATTTATCAAATATGGCTGCTTAAAAGATGAAAAATTCTGTGAAAAGATAAATGATTACATCTTATTCAAGAACTTAGATGGCAAATATCTCACACTTGTTGAAGCTCTCAAAGAAAACGAAGAAAAACACAAAGACACTATCTTCTATTACACAGATGAAGTTGCCCAGAGCCAGTATATTAATATGTTCCGTGAGGAAAAAATTGATGCGGTAATGCTTGGTCACAGCATTGATGAACCATTTATCACACACCTTGAAAGAAAAAATGAAGGTGTTAAATTCTTAAGAATAGATTCTGATTTAAATGAATCATTCAAAGATAGCTCTATGGATACTGAAAGTGATGAATTCAAAGAAAATGCAAAATCTCTTACAGAAATATTCCAGAATGCATTAAATAATAAGAATCTTGACGTTAAAGTTGAGTCACTTAAAAACGAAAATATTTCTTCTATGGTTACAATGTCTGAGGAAAACAGACGTATGCAGGATATGATGAAAATGTACGGAATGGCAGGTATGGGAATGCCAATGGACAACAGCATTACTCTTGTATTAAATGCAAATAACAGTCTTGTTAAATATGTACTAAATAACAAAGAAAACGAAAACACAAACATGATTTGTGAGCAGCTCTTTGACCTTGCATTAATCAGCCATAAACAGTTAAGTCCAGATGAAATGACTAAGTTTATAGAGCGCAGTAATAAGATAATGACTTTACTTACTAAATAATAATAAATTTATAATCCGGTATTTACCCAAATACCGGATTTTTTTTACACAGTTTTGTCATTTTATGTTATAATCGTCTTGATTAATTTACGAAAGGCAGGATTTTAGTATGAAATTATGGGGTGGACGTTTCACCAAAGAAGAAAATGCATTAGTTCATAATTTTAATGCATCAATTTCATTTGATCAGAAATTTTATAAACAGGATATCAGAGGAAGCATTGCACACGTTACAATGTTAGCTTCTTCAGGAATATTGACTGATGAGGAAAAAGATAAAATTGTAGAAGGTTTAACAGGAATTTTAAATGATGTTGAATCAGGAAATTTAGAGATTGATCCTACTGCTGAAGATATACACAGTTTTGTAGAACAAACATTAATTGAGCGAATCGGTGATACAGGCAAAAAGCTTCACACAGGCAGAAGTCGTAATGACCAGGTTGCACTTGATATGAAACTTTATACAAGAGATGAAGTTAAGGAAACAGATGAACTTCTGAAAGCTCTTTTAAATGAAATTCTTTTGATAATGAAAGATAATACTGCTACTTTTATGCCAGGATTTACACATCTCCAAAAAGCACAGCCAATCACATTGGCTCATCACTTTGGTGCATATTTTGAGATGTTCAAGAGAGACAGACAGAGACTTTCAGATATATACAAGAGAATGAACTATTGCCCATTAGGTTCAGGTGCCCTTGCTGGTACTACATATCCATTAGACAGAGAACTTACAGCAAAATTACTTGATTTTGACGGACCAACATTAAATAGTATGGATTCAGTTGCAGACAGGGATTATGTTATTGAATTTTTAAGTGCACTCTCAACCATTATGATGCATTTAAGTAGATTCAGTGAAGAAATTATAATCTGGAATACTAATGAATACAGATTTGTTGAAATAGATGATTCGTACAGCACAGGCAGCAGTATCATGCCTCAGAAGAAAAATCCTGACATTGCAGAACTTGTTAGGGGTAAGACTGGCAGAGTTTACGGTGCATTAATGTCAATATTAACTACAATGAAGGGTCTTCCACTTGCATATAATAAGGATATGCAGGAAGATAAAGAATTAACTTTTGATGCTATTGATACAGTTAAAGGCTGTATTAGCTTGTTCACTGGCATGATAGCTACTATGAAATTCAATAAAGATATTATGGAAAACAGTGCAAAGAACGGATTCACAAATGCAACTGATGCTGCAGATTATCTCGTAAATCACGGAGTACCATTCAGAGATGCTCACGGCATTGTTGGTCAGCTTGTATTATTCTGCATTGATAAGGGAATTGCTCTTGACGATATGTCTCTTGATGAATTCAAGGCAATCAGCCCAGTATTTGAGGAAGATATATACGAAGCAATCAGTATGAAGACATGTGTTGAAAAACGTTTAACCATAGGTGCTCCTGGTATAAAGGCAATGGAAAACGTAATTAAAATTAACGAGAAATATCTGGCAGAATCTTAGAATTACTATACATTAAAAAAACCATAACTTATGGAATCATATTATTCCTTAAGTTATGGTTTTTTTATTAAAATCTGTTTTTATTCACCATCTTTTACATTATGTACTACAATCTGATTAAATGGTATTTCTATACCCTCTTCATCAAGTTTATTCTTTACTGATTCATTTATTTCAAACTTAACATCCCAATAGTTGTCACACTTTGCCCATACAAAAAGTCCTAGAGTCACCTGACTCTCATCAAGACTTGATACAAATGTCTTTATTGGTTTATCCTTAAAAAGTTTTTCACATTTAGAGGCAGCACTTTCAATTGCCTTTCTTGCCTTTGTTATATCGGTGTCGTAACTCACACCAAACTTGAAATCAACTCTTCTAATATCAAATGCAGTCCAGTTGCAGATTGTGTTATTTGATAAAATACCATTTGGTATAACTTTTAGTCTGTTATCATAACTAATTAATGATGTATAGAACAAATCAATTTTTTCAACTGTTCCTTCCATATCAACACACTCTATATAATCTCCAACTTTAAATGGTTTAATAATCAATATCAGTACTCCACCGGCAAAATTTGATAAACTTCCTTGCAGTGCAAGACCTGCTGCCAGACCTGTAGTTGTAAGCAGAGCAAGAAATGATGTGGTTTTAATGCCAACAGTCTCAAGCATTATCATAACAAGGATAACATAACATATTGCTCTCTCTAAAGATATTAAAAATCTCAGTACTGTGACTTCTAATCGCGTTCTTTCTAAAAATCTTCTAGTAACCTTAAGTAAAAATTTAATAAAAAATCTTCCTACAATAAATATAATAAGTGCAATTAATAGATTAATACCAAAATTTATTATTGTTGGCAGTATCTTATTAAACTCTGTTATTATTTTACTTGCTTTTTCTACTGTTTTAGCAGGATCTTGAACAAATCCCGTTGTTTCTTCTATCTGTGCCGTAGTTTCCGTTGTAACTTCTGTCGCTGCTTCTAAAAGCACATTTACAGGTAACATATATAAATCTCCATATTATTTAGCTGTCTTATTTTTTGTCTCTTTTACTGTCTTTTTAGCTTCTGTTTTTTTTACTGCTGATGTTTTTTTCACTGTTGCTTCTTTTTTTACAGTTACTGTCTTTGCTGCTTCCTTTTTTGGTAACTCTGACTTAACTTCTGTTGTTACTTCTGGCTTAACTGTATCTTTTTTATCAACAGTTTTCTTTGCAGAAGCTTTTTTTCTTGTTGTTGGCTTTTTTACAGGTTCTTTCTTTGTATCCTTTGTTTCTGCAGCTTTCTTTGTAACAGTCTTTGTATTTGCCTTTGCTGTCTTGTTATCAGCTAATTTTACATCTGCTTTTGAGAACTTAAATACAGAGACGCTAAGTCCAGCGAGATTAACTCTAACAGATTCTTCCCTGCCATCACACTCATCTGTCTTTGACTGCTTTAATCTAGGGTTTACAAATCCATTACCACCAAAATTCTTGCTATCCGAGTTAAATATCTCTTTGTATTTACCTCTTAAAGGAACTCCAATCTTATAATCTGATCTATCTACTGCATCAAAATTACATGCAACTAAAAGCATATCATCAGGATTCTTACCTCTTCTTACAAAAGTAAGTACACTCTCTCTTGCAGAAATATTATTTATCCACTCAAATCCTTCCGCATCATTGTCAAGTTCGAACAGTGCTTTCTCACCTGCATATAATTTATTTAATTCTTTAACTAAATTGTTTATATTCTTAAATTTATCTTCTTCTAAAATGTCAAAATTAAGAGGTTTTTCTTTGTTCCATTCTTCATATGTTGCCATGTCCTGTCCTGCAAATATAAGTTTCTTGCCAGGATACACATATTCGTAAGAAATGGCAAGCTTCATATTGTTGAACTTACGCTCCTCTGTCTCTCCTGCCATTCTGCTAATCATAGACTGGTTTCCATTTGCAAATTCTTTTGAATTAAATCCAACTACAAAATTATCACTGTACTGGTATACCATACTAAGAGATAACTCATTATATCTTGATTCTCTTAAATATGCTGGTACAGCCATATATCCTAAGAAATCATTTTTCCATTCATTGTTAAATTTAAGATCAAAACCTATACATTCCTCGCTTACCACACCAGTCATATCAGGGAATCCAGAATTATCATCTGTGATAGTAATTACGCCTTCTCTTAATTTGTGAATTATTGAATTGAAATGTTTTAAAAACTCAATAGCCTCAAGATTCTGAGTTCCACCATAAATATTTGACTCCCATTCACCAGGATTTCTGTTGTAATCATGATAAAGCATCTCTGGTATATTTACTATATTTAATCCATCAATATGATATGAGTCAATTAACATAAAGGCATTCGCTAAAAGATAATTAGTTACCTCTGCTCTGCCATAATTAAACATATGTGCACCAGTTCTAGGATTAATAGCTCTCTTTGGATTTTCACTTTCATATAAACATGAGCCGTCAAAATATGATAATCCGTTAAGTGAATTTGCAAAACTTGTAGGCGTCCAGTCAAGTATTACACCTATTCCCTTAGAATGAAGATAATCTATCATATACATAAAGTCTTCTTTTGTGCCAAATTTATCATCCATTACATACATAAAATCTGGAATGTATGTATCATTATCTTCAACAGCTCTCACTATTGGAAGGAATTCAACATGAGTATATCCCATCTTTGTGACATAATCAGATAATTTCTTGGCAATATCTCTGTATGTTGATTTTTCATCTGTCATAAAGTCACCTGAACCTATCTGATATATAGATACTGGTTCTGCTGCTGGGTTATAACCATTTCTCTTCTTTAACCATGACACATCGCTCCATTTAAAATCATTCTTTTCTGGAACAATTGAAGCACCATCTTCCTGTTTTTCTATTTCAAATGAATATGGGTCAGATTTCAATATATTTTCTCCGCCCTTTTTCTTTATCTCGAATTTATAAAGTGATCCAGCCTTTAATTCAGGAACAAAGATTTCAAAAATACCAGTATCAGCAACTTTTGTCATCTGATATATACGACCATCCCAGTTATTAAAGTCACCCACAAGACTAACTCTAAGTGCATTTGGAGCCCATACTGCAAATCTCACACCATCCACTCCTGATACAGTAACATGATGTGCTCCCATAAATTCATACGCGTCATATGCAATTCCAGCATTGAATTTCTTGTAATCACTCATTCTGTCTGGAAGATAGAATGAATATGCATCATAAACTTCAGTTGTCTTTCCATCTTTTTCTATTTCTAGTTTATATTTAACGGTTTTATCTGAATCTAATATTGTAGCATAAAAACCGTCATCATCCATTTTATACATTTCATATAATTTTCCTGCATATTTTACGGAAACCTTATCCGCATCAGGAACAAAAGACTGTATAAGGAGTCCATCTTCTATAACATGTTGTCCAAGCAAATCACTTGGATTATCAATATCTGTGTACTCTATTCCCTCGATAAGAGGCCAATTCATCATCCCATATAGTTTATCAAACATTTACATGTACCTCCAAATATTATTTTGCATAAATATATTGATATTATCTCATAATTTAGTATAATTTTCAATTAACTTTGCCATATTTATTAAAATGAGCTAAACAATTCCTTTCTAATTATATTGCTTTACCAAAATATTCATGATAGAATATTTTAGGTTTTATTTAATTAACTTGAATAGGAGATTATACAGTGATTTCTGAATTTTTTCTTGAGATAAAAGGTTTCATCGACCGCGTTACAAAGGATAATGTAGGTGCTTACTCTGCACAGGCTGCATTCTTTCTATTTATGTCATTTATGCCTTTTTTATCTCTTCTTCTGACTCTAGTAAGATTTTTACCAATAAGTCAGGACTTTTTGTACTCAACAATTATAGATATCCTGCCAAAACCTTTTGAACCCTTAATAGGCGAAATATTAAATGAATTATTTGCAAAAGACAGCGGAACATATCTATCAATATCCATAATTCTTACAGTTTGGGCTGCAGCAAAAGGTGTAATGGCTATAATTAACGGTCTGAACTCCGTTTATCACAATGAAGATAATAGAAACTATTTTCTGTTTAGAACTATAGCCGCATTGTACACACTAATCTTTGTTTCGGTGATTATAATTACAATGCTTTTATTAGTATTTGGAAATCAGATCTTTCATGCCATAGAAAAGGATTTTCCCAAAGCTGCTGTAGTTATCTCAGTCTTTATGGATAATCGAATTATACTTATAACGGCTCTGTTAACACTATTTTTTATTGCCGTCTATAAAATAGAACGAATAACATCAAAAAACACAACTGTTGTTGTTATTCCCGGTTCCATTTTTTCAGCAATTGCATGGACACTGCTTTCCTATATACTTTCACTGTATATAAATAATTTTTCAAACTTCTCGTATACTTACGGAAGTCTTGCTACAATAGTATTATTTATGTTATGGATGTATTTTTGCATGTTTCTGATGTTTATCGGTGCCGAGATAAATTCATATTTTGCACTGTATTTTGAAAGTATTCATAATTTTATTTTCAGAAAAAAAAAGAAAAATAAATAGTATATTATATTAATTCTGACAAAAAGAGAACCTCAATCAAACGATTGAGGTTCTTTGTATTTCTGAAATAACTATGATGTGTTATTTATTTAACTATAAGTGATTTACCTGTCATTTCTGCTGGTATTTCCATCTCCATTAACTCAAGTAATGTAGGTGCTATATCACAAAGAGCACCATTTTCTCTTAATTTAATTGATGGATCTGCATTAACAAGGATGAAAGGAACTGGATTTGTAGTATGAGCTGTATGTGGTGCGCCAGTCTCGTAATTAACCATCTGTTCTGCATTACCGTGATCTGCACAGATAAATAATGCTCCGCCTGCTGTCTTAACTGCCTCTACTGCAGCTCCTACACACTGATCAATTCTCTCAACAGCTTTAATTGCAGCTTCCATAACACCTGTATGTCCAACCATATCTGGGTTTGCAAAGTTAATAATAATTGCATCATATTTTCCAGATGTAATTGCAGCATCAAGCTTCTCGCTTACTTCAGGAGCGCTCATTTCTGGCTGTAAGTCATATGTTGCTACCTTTGGTGAATTAACTAAAGTTCTGTCTTCATGTGTTGCCTGATTGTCTACACCACCATTGAAGAAGAATGTTACATGTGCATATTTTTCTGTTTCTGCGATTCTAAGCTGTGTTTTACCTTTTTTCTCAAGCCATTCACCAAATGTGTTGACTACATTTTCCTTAGGGAAAGCAATTGTCTTATTTGGAATTGTCTCATCATAATCCTTAAAGCAAACAAAAGTAAGGTTAAAGAATGGAACCTTTCTCTCAAAGTTTACTCCATCTGATGGGAAATTATTATCACATAAAACTCTTGTTATTTCTCTTGCTCTGTCAGGTCTGAAGTTAAAGAATATAACTGAATCATTTTCTTTAATTGTTGCTAAAGCTTTTCCATCATTACATATAACTGTTGGGATTACAAATTCATCTGTAACGTCGTTGTTGTATGAATCTGTGATAGCTGCAACTGCGCTGTCAGCCTTGTTTCCTTCTCCAAGAACAAGAGCATCATATGTTTTCTGAACTCTGTCAAAGTTATTATCTCTATCCATAGCATAATAACGTCCATGTATTGATGCAATTTTACCAACACCAATTTCCTTCATTTTTGATTCTAATTCTTCAATAAATCCCTTGCCTGATGTAGGTGCTGTATCTCTTCCATCTAAGAAACAGTGAACATATACATTTTCAAGACCATTTCTCTTAGCTAACTCAAGTAATGCATAGAGATGTGTGTTGTGACTGTGAACACCACCATTTGATAATAAACCAAATAAATGAAGGTCTTTATTATTATCTTTTGCGTTCTTTACAGCCTTCAATAATCCCTCATTTTCAAAGAAATCTCCATCAGCAATCATTTTTGTAATCTTTGTAAGATCCTGATAAATTATTCTTCCTGCACCTATATTCATATGTCCAACTTCAGAATTTCCCATCTGTCCATCAGGAAGTCCAACTGCAAGTCCGCTGGCATTACCTTTTTCAAACGGACATTCTTTCATTAACTTGTCCATAACAGGAGTATTTGCCTGTGCAATGGCATTACCCTCTGTCTTCTCATTTATACCATAACCATCGAGTACCATTAAAACTACTGGTCTTTTACTCATTTTATCGTCTCCTTTACTTTTAATTCCTGTACTAATATATCATTAAATAAATTTGACGTCAATTAAAAAACGACCGGTCTTCCTACGAAAACCGGTCCAAATTATATTATATATAATTTATTTATTATAATTAACAATCTTTCCAAAATCTGCTTTTAATGAAGCACCACCAACAAGTCCTCCGTCGATGTCAGGTTTTGCAAATAATTCTGCTGCATTTCCTGCATTAACAGATCCTCCATACTGGATACGGATTTCTGCTGCTGTAGCATCATCATATATTTCAGCGATGCACTCACGAATTGCACCACAAACTTCCTCTGCCTGATCAGATGTAGCTGTCTTACCTGTGCCAATTGCCCAGATTGGCTCGTAAGCTATAACAGCTGTCTTAGCCTGATCTGCTGTAACATTTAAGAAAGCAATCTTAATCTGCTGACGAATCCAGTCAATTGTAATACCCTGTTCTCTCTGTGTTAATGTCTCACCACAGCAAACGATAGGTGTAATACCATGCTCAAAAGCTTTTAAAACTTTTTTGTTAACTGTTTCATCTGTCTCTGCAAAATATTCTCTTCTCTCTGAATGTCCAATTATAACATATTTAACACCAACGTCTGTTAACATACTTGGAGAAATCTCGCCTGTGTATGCTCCGCTCTCTTCAAAATACATGTTTTCAGCACCAATAACGATGTTTGATCCCTTAGCAGCTTCCATTGCAGGAATAATATCAATTGCAGGTACGCAGAATACTACATCAACATCTTCATTGGCAACTAATGGTTTTAATTCATTTACTAAAGCTACTGCCTCACTTGGAGTTTTATTCATTTTCCAGTTTCCGGCAACTATCTTTTTACGCATAATAATATATCTCCTTAATTACTTAAATCTTATTTGTCATTTGCTGCAGCAACACCTGGAAGTTCCTTACCTTCAAGGAATTCGAGTGAAGCTCCACCACCTGTAGAAATGTGAGTCATCTTATCACCAAATCCAAGGTTATTAACAGCTGCTGCTGAATCACCACCACCGATGATTGTTGTAGCATCTTCAAGTTCTGCTAAAGCCTTAGCTACAGCTATTGTACCCTTTGCAAAGTTTGGCATTTCGAAACATCCCATTGGTCCGTTCCAAACAACTGTCTTAGCACCCTTAATTGCTTCTGTAAATAATTCTCTTGTCTTTGGTCCAATATCAAGACCTTCCATATCACTTGGAATTTCTCCTCTTTCAACAATCTTAGAGTTTGCATCATTAGAGAAATCATCAGCTACTACTGTATCAATAGGGATTAATAATTTAACACCCTTAGCTTTAGCTTTTTCTTCCATGTCAAGTGCATACTGTTTGTAATCTTCCTCAAGTAAAGATTTACCAACCTCTTCACCATGTGCTGCCATGAATGTATAAGCCATACCACCACCGATGATAAGTGTATCTACTTTATTTAATAAGTTTTCAATTACTGGAATCTTAGATGAAACTTTAGCTCCACCAAGAATAGCTACAAATGGTCTTACTGGATGATCTACTGCATTTCCAAGGAAATCTATTTCCTTCTGCATTAAATATCCAACAACTGCTGTGTCAACATATTTTGTAACACCAACATTTGAACAATGAGCTCTGTGAGCTGTTCCAAATGCATCGTTTACAAATACATCACAAAGGCTTGCTAAATCCTGAGAGAAAGCATCTTCATTCTTTGTCTCTTCTGCACGGTATCTTGTATTCTCTAAAAGAACAACATCACCATCGTTCATTGCAGCTACTGCAGCTTTTGCATTTTCGCCAACTACTGTAGCGTCAGCAGCGAATTTTACTTCCTGTCCAAGTAATTCTGTTAATCTCTTAGCAACTGGTGCTAAAGATAATTCAGGCTTTGGCTCTCCCTTAGGTTTTCCAAGATGTGAGCAAAGAATAACTTTTCCTCCATCTGAGATTAATTTTTTGATTGTAGGAAGAGCTGCAACTAATCTATTCTCATCTGTGATATTTAAATCAGCATCAAGAGGTACGTTGAAGTCACATCTTACTAAAACTCTTTTTCCTTTTACGTTGATATCATCAACTGACTTTTTATTAAGCATAATCCTGCTCCTTTCATAGATATAAAATTATAACTTATTCACAAATTCTGAAATTCGCAAATAGCATATTAGCATTACTAAAAACGAGCCCGACCCAAAAAAGACCGGACCCGCTCTAGGATCTTAACTATTCAAAATTAAGCTAATTCTGAGAAGTATTTGATTGTTCTAACCATCTGGCTTGTGTATGAGTTTTCGTTATCATACCAAGAAACAACCTGAACTTCGTATAAGTCGTCAGCTACTTTGTTAACCATTGTCTGTGTAGCATCGAATAATGAACCAAATCTCATTCCAACGATATCGCTTGAAACGATTTCATCTTCGTTGTATCCGAATGATTCGTTAGCTGCTGCTTTCATTGCTGCGTTGATAGCATCAACTGTAACGTCAGCACCTTTAACAACTGCTGTTAAGATTGTTGTAGAACCTGTAGGTGTAGGTACACGCTGAGCAGATCCGATTAATTTTCCATTTAATTCTGGAATAACAAGACCGATAGCTTTTGCAGCACCTGTTGAGTTAGGTACGATATTAACTGCAGCTGCTCTAGATCTTCTTAAATCACCTTTTCTCTGTGGTCCATCAAGTGTCATCTGATCACCTGTGTAAGCATGGATTGTTACCATGATACCAGACTGGATTGCTGCAAATTTGTTAAGAGCATCAGCCATAGGTGCTAAACAGTTTGTTGTACATGAAGCTGCTGAGATGATTGTGTCATCAGCTTTTAATGTCTCATGGTTTGTGTTGTAAACGATTGTAGGAAGATCGTTTCCAGCTGGAGCTGAGATAACAACCTTTCTTGCACCTGCATTGATATGAGCCTGTGCTTTTTCTTTTGATGTATAGAATCCTGAACACTCTAATACAACGTCTACTTTTAAATCTCCCCATGGGCAATTGTTAGCATCTGGGAAAGCATAGATTTTGATTTCTTTACCACAAACTGTGATTGAATCATCGCTAGCTGAAACTTCATCAGCATGCTCATATTTACCCTGTGATGAATCATACTTTAATAAGTGTGCTAACATCTTAGGACTTGTTAAATCGTTGATAGCTACTACTTCATATCCTTCTGCTCCAAACATCTGTCTGAATGCAAGACGACCAATACGGCCAAAACCATTAATTGCAACTCTTACTGCCATTTTCTAGTTCCTCCTAAAGTTATTAATTTTGAAAAGTTTGTTAAAAATTTGACGTTAGACATAATATGCCATGTCTCAAAATTTAACCTAAGGGTATTGTACCTAATTTAATTAAAAATATCAAGTATTAATTTTCCAATTTTTGGATGTACTATTACATTTGTTGGAATTTAATACTGTAATATGATAATATACTAATAGTTTATATATATTACACTATTTAAAGGAGGCATATAATGAATTTATCAGATTACCATATACACTCATATTTCTCAGGTGACAGCACAGAGTCCCTTGATAATATAGCTGAATTTGCAATTTCATCCGGACTGTCAGAAATATGTATTACCGATCATCAGGATTTTGATTTTATGGCCGACGGTATATTATATGAAATAAACCCTGTAGCATACTCTGATATAATTGATGAATTATCATACAAGTACAGAAATAAAATAAAAATTAAAAAGGGAATCGAAACTGGTTTAGAACCTGACAAAAATCACAGGCTCGATGATTTTATTAACTCAGCTGATTTTGATTTTGTTATTGGCTCTTCTCATCTTGTTAATGGAAAGGATCCATACTATCCAGATTTTTTTAATAATAAGACAGATGACCAGGCTTTTATGGAATATTTTGAATCAATTCTTAATAATCTGGAAACATGCAGTAATTTTGACGTATATGGACACATTGATTATGTTGTTCGCTATTCTCCAAACAAGGACAAAAATTACAGTTACATAAAATATAAAGATATTCTGGATAATATATTAAAAAAATTAATTAATATGGGAAAGGGAATTGAAATTAATACCAGCGGATATAAATCAGGGCTTAAAGAACCTAACCCTTGTTTCGAAATAATAAAAAGGTACAGGGAACTTGGTGGAGAAATAATCACTGCGGGTTCAGATGCGCATCAATGTAATTACATTGGTTACAGATTCAAAGATGCTGCCAGTATATTAAAAAATGCCGGTTTCAGATATTATACAAAATTTAATAAACGCAAACCTGAATTTATAAAGCTCGACTAAAAAACTGTACTTCTAAAAAATATTATATGTATTTTATTATAATTACATCCTAAAAACTTAAAAAGGCTGCACTGTTTTTTCATTGGAGATTCAATAAGGTCATTAGCAGACATTTCCTCTGCTAATCTCATAATAATTGAGATGTATCTCCCGTTGAAATTCAGTGCAGCTTTTATTAAATTACTTCTCTATTTTTCTTCATCAATCTTCTTTTTCTTTAATATAGTCATATCTATGGCAAGTGTAACTACCACATAAACCATAACTATTACTCCCATATCAATCAGAAAATCCATAGCAAGATTCGAAACATTTTTTGCAACTGGTTCAATTGTATTAGCCGAAACTATTGAGACTGAATACCAATTTGTCTCAGGTACAACATTGTAACACATATATGTCTTCTTTTTACCCTTACCATATGTAATAACTCCTGACTGACCATTCTTAATGTATTTTTTCAATTTCACTATTGACTCATTGTCGTCATCATTAATAGAGTCAAGTAGTTTAAACAAGTTTGTATTTTTATTTACAGCTTCAGGTCGTGCAACAAGTGTTCCATCTTCCTGTGCAATAAATGTTGTTCCAAGTTTTCCAAATGTTGATGTATCAAGAATTTCTGTCAATGTCTTGATATTATAATTGCACACAAGGATATCCTTAACTTCATTTTCATCATTTCTGATTGGAACACCAAGGCTTAAGAACTCATCCTTTTCATTAACACTGTAAATATTCGAAATACTGTTCTTGCCTGCCAATGTTTCCATTATAAATTCTTCATCTAGATTTCCATTAACTCCTGCAGATACAATTTGATTCCCGGTATTATCAATTAATGTAATTCCTTCAAATGAGTGTCCCTCTAAAGAATTATCAAAAATCTGTTTTGTAATTTCTTTATCAATATCATCACCATAATACTGTGCTATTGTATTCATAACAATGTACTCATCATTTATTTTGATATTTATTTTCTCTAATGATTCTTTTACAAGAGTTGTCAGATGCTCTTCGGTATTTTTGTTAATTTGTTTTTGAACATTTGTTTTATATCCATTAAAAACATACATAACATAAAGCATCATAAGTATAAAAAGAACAACTTTATATGTAATACATTCTATCAGGAGCTTTATAAACTTTGCTGTTTTCTTTCTGGCATTTTTAAGTGCAACTTTTGGTTTGTTTGTACTTTTTAATTCATCACTCATATTTTAATCTATTCCTTCTATTATTGTACCGCCTAATGCAACATATTCTCCATCATATACAACAAGTGCCTGTCCTGGTGTTGCAGCTCTTACTGGTTCTATAAAGTCAGCATAAAGACGACCATCTTCTATTCTAAGTTTACACTTAGATCCGCCGTGATTGTATCTGATTTTTGCGTTATAAATCTTATCAGTATCAATTTCGGTCACAGACATGTAATTGATATTATCACACACTACTGTTTTTTTCAATATATCCGCATTTTCCCCTATTACAACTTCATTTGTCTCAGGCCTTATTTCTGTCACAAACGCAGGATGACCAAGGGACAATCCAAGCCCTTTTCTCTGACCAATTGTATAATGAATAATTCCATTATGAGTCCCCAGGATATTTCCATCTTTATCTACAAAATTTCCTTTTACAATCTCTTTATCCGAGTTTTCTTCAATAAAACCAGCATAGTTATTATCTGACACGAAACATATTTCCATACTGTCTGGTTTTTTTGCTACATATAGGCCTATATCCCTTGCAATTTTTCTCACTTCATCTTTGGTATATTCGCCTATCGGCATAAGTGTGTGACTAAGCTGATCCTGTGTAAGATTATACAAGGCATATGTCTGATCTTTTGCAGCAGTTACAGAATTTTTTATAGTATACCTTCCATTTTTTAAATGTTCAATTCTTGCGTAATGTCCTGTTGCTATATAATCAGCTCCAATTGACAGGCTCCTATTAAGAAGTGATTCCCATTTAACATATCTGTTGCACATTATACATGGGTTTGGTGTTCTTCCCTTTGTATACTCATTAATAAAATCCTTGATTACTCTCTCTTCAAATTCTTTTCTGAAATTCATTACATAATATGGTATATCCAGCATTTCCGCAACTCTTCTGGCATCATCCACTGCACTCAGTCCACAGCATCCACCCTCCAGTGAAGGATCATATTCTTTATCATTCTGCCAAATCTGCATTGTAACTCCTGTTACATCATATCCCTGTTCTTTCAATAAATATGCCGCCACCGATGAATCTACTCCACCTGACATACCTATAACAACTTTCTTATCTAATTTATTTATTATTTCCATTGTAGTACCTGATTATTTCGTTATCCTTTCTCATTTCTGCTATTAGTTCTTTTAATTTATCTGCTACATAATTTATATCATCATATGTTGTATCATCCGAAATGGAAAATCTTACTGATGACCCTGATAATTCCTCACTCAGTCCCATTGCTTTCAATACATGTGAGGGCTTACCTGATTCACTCTGACAGGCAGATGCAGATGATGCACATACACCGTTAATGTCTAACATTGCAAGAAGTTCTGATGCACTTACAAATTGAAATGCAAAATTTATATTACCTGGTAATCTGTTAAGTAGCGTTCCATTTAATCTGGAATACGGAATCTCCTTTAAAACCCTTTTAATAAAATAATTCCTCTTATTCTTCAATTCCATTATCTTTACAGTCTGATTATTTAATGAAATCTGTGCTGCCTTTGCCATTCCAACAATTGATGGTACATTATAAGTTCCTGCCCTTAGTCCCTTTTCCTGTCCACCTCCAAAAATCAGCGGAACCATATCTAACCTTTTATTAATATATAAAAATCCTATTCCTTTGGGGCCGTTAAATTTATGTGCACTGACACTGAGCAGATCTATGTTATCTTTTTTTACATCCATTGGTATATGACCGTAACTCTGAACAGCATCTGTGTGAAAAATAATATCATTATCTTTTGCTATTTTTCCAATTTCGTGTATAGGTTCTATAGTTCCAACTTCATTATTGGCTGCCATTACAGATATCAGAATAGTATCACTTCTTATCATATCTTTTAACTGTTGCAATTTTATCATACCATATTCGTCAACGTCAATATATGAAATTTCATATCCCAAATCTTCCAAATTCTTTGCGGTGTTTAAAATGGCACTGTGTTCAATTTTGCTTGTTATAATGTGTTTTCCCTTATTTTTACATGTTTTGGCCACTGATCTCAATGCCCAGTTATCAGACTCCGTTCCTCCAGATGTAAAATATATCTCATCTGGTGTGGCATTAATTGTTCCCGCAAGTACTTTTCTTGCATTTTCTATAGCATTTCTGCTTTCCCCTGCAAATTCATAAACGCTGGATGGATTTCCATAAAGTATATAAAAATATTTAAGCATTTCATCCACAACCTCTTTTTTAGTCATTGTGGTTGCTGCATTATCCATATATATCACGATATTCCCCCTATTTTTGAATATTTTAATTTTTATATCATATAATCTAAAAAAAAGAATTTTAAATATGAATATTTTAAAGAATAGAATTGTCAGAGGCATGCTTATTCTGACTGCTGCCTCATATATAACAAGAATTTCAGGCTTTTTTATTAGAATATTCCTGATATCGAAAATTGGTGCAGAGGGAATGGGAATATATCAGCTGATTTTTCCCGTTCAGATAATATGTTATGCTATTTCCTGCTCTGGAATAGAAACTGCCATTTCAAAACTTACTGCGTCAGAGAAAAGCAGAGGAAATTATTTGTACTCTGGATTCATTATTTCTTTTGTCTTGTCCCTGCTTTTATCAGCACTGCTAATTATTTATAATAAATATATATGCCAAAATATCCTGCTAGAGCCACGCTGTTCATCACTTATATATTATCTGGCAGCCATAGTCCCCCTTACAAGTATACATTCATGTATATGCAGCTTCTTCATCGGAAACAAAAGTACAAAGATAACGTCTGTTTCTCTGATAATAGAGCAGCTTACAAGGATTGTGGCAATAATTCTAAGCATTTTATTTTTGGAATACAATAGTATTTTCCCTGGTCCAGAATGTGCAATTTTTGGTTCTCTTTGCGGCGAAATTGCTGCCTGTGCATTTTGCATTTTTAAATTATACAGGACTGGAAATTACAGTTTTTTGACAATAAAACTTTCAGAGATAAGACGGGTGATAAAATTATCCGTACCAGTATCTTTAAACCGGCTGATGCTCAGCATATTACAGAGTATTCAAAACATACTAATCCCAAGTCTTTTAATTGTATACGGGTTATCATCAAAGGAATCCCTAAGCATCTATGGTATAATTTTAGGACTTGTAATTCCATTTATTTTATTTCCTGGAGCACTAATTAACTCATACTCCCTGCTTCTTCTTCCAGAAATTTCATCTGCAGACAGCAATGGAAATATAAAAAAAATAAGGTTGCTTACAAAAAAGTCAATCTGGTTCTGTGTTATCTTTGGTCTTATCTGTTCCTTAATATTTATTATATTTGGGGAATACATAGGGATTTATTTGTTACATAACAGTCTGGCTGGGGAATATATTAATAAACTTGGAATAATCTGTCCTTTTATTTATTTAAATCAGACTATGTCAAGTATTATAAATGGTCTGGGTAAGACATCAGTAACCTTTGGAGCTGGTATTTTTACAGTATTGCTTGAAATATTTATTATTATAAAATTAATGCCTGCTATTGGAATAGCAGGCTATATAATAAGTTTTCTAATTTGCAATTTTATAAATTCGTTAATACTGCTGTCATATACAACGAGAAAAATTTTTAATCAGCATTTTTGATACATTCATCAATTTTCTCAATCATCTCATATATCAATCCATCGCAGTGAACTTTCTTGGAAATGCCATTTTCTCTTGACATTTTTAGAAGTTCACAGCACTGTGTAGATTTATGCGATTCTTTGAATTCATTCACAATACGAGATGCATCCTGAGGTGATGCATTTAATTTACCTAGTATCAGCATTGCTGCACTGATTGTCCCACAAGTTCCTCCATGAAGCATCCCCGCTCCAAAAAATCTGCCGGCATTCATGGCATCCTCTTTAGTCATCCCAAGTTCTTTGCTATAGGTCATAACAAGAGTCTGTCCGCAATTATATACTTTTTCACCATTCCTCAGGGAATGTGCAATTTCTAAATGTGTCATGATTTCTCCTTTAGTCTATGGATTCAATATCATAAGGTGTATTCTGATATACATAATAATTGAGCCAGTTTGTATAAAGAGCATTTGCATGTGCTCTCCATGTAAGCAGTGGTGTATTCTCAGGATTATCGTCCTTATAATAATTTCTTGGTACTTCTATCTTAAGCCCTTTTGCAATATCTCTCTTATATTCTATATCAAGTGTCATCCTGTCATATTCAGGATGTCCCATTACAAAAATCTGTTTTCCATCATGAGCCATAATAATTGAAGGACCTGCAATTTTTGACTCAGCAACCACATTTAATTCATCGTTGTCCCAAATCTCTTCAAATACTGACTCTATATGTCTTGAATGAGGCATTAAGAAAACATCATCAAATCCTCTCATAAGAGGCACCTTTCTGTGAACAACATCGTGTTCATATATTCCAAATCTCTTATGACCTATTCTTCTTGTATTTATACCATAGTGATAATACAAGCCTGCTAGAGCTCCCCAGCAGATATGTATTGTGGAAGTCACATTTTTCTTGGTAAATTCCATGATTTCTTTCATTTCTTCCCAGTAATCAACTTCCTCAAATGAATAGTCATCAAGTGGTGCACCTGTAATCATAAATCCATCAAACTTCTTATGTCTTATCTCATCAAATGTAGAATA
Organism: uncultured Eubacteriales bacterium; assembly: GCA_900314525.1. Lineage (GTDB taxonomy): Bacteria > Bacillota > Clostridia > Lachnospirales > Lachnospiraceae > Bovifimicola. The sequence goes on along the minus strand of OMVN01000011.1, from coordinate 31,847 downwards.
AAACTGATTCAGATGGCTTGCTGGTGTATTCTTTGATACATGAGATGCAATATGTACAAAAGTTACATTTACCTGCAATGGTGTATTGGATAATGATCTTAACAATTGTATTTCTGTTTCATGTTTCAGAGGCATAAGATTAAGGATTCCTATCTCAAGTGGTCTGATATCCTGGCCAATAGCCCTGGTCTCATCCATGATGAATATATTTTCACTTTCTATTACTGCCTTAGCCGGCAAATCTGCTTTAACTCTAATTGGCAATCTAATCACCTCTCCTTTATTTTTCTACTACAGTTGGCATTATAATATATTTATGTTTATTTTTCAACTCCTGACAAATTGATAAAATCACTCTCGGTAATAATTGGTATTCCAAGTTCCTTTGCTTTTTTATTTTTTGATGACGAAGAATTGATATCATTATTAATAAGATAATCTGTCTTTTTAGTAACACTACCTGTCACTTTTCCTCCAAGTTTTTCAATTATTTCTTTGGCCTCATCTCTATTATTAAAATATTCTAAGGAACCTGTAATTACAAAAGTTTTACCACTAATAAACTCATTGTCCTGTGATTCTACCTCCTGTATAATGGTCAGTTCTTTTAAAACATTTTTAAATTCCAGAAGATTCTTTTCATTTTTAAAGTATTCAATAAAAGAATCGGCAATTGTTTCTCCAACCCCGTCAATTTGCATCAGTCTTTCCTTATCGGCATTAAGCAGACCATCCATATTATTATTAAATGCTTTACTTAAAACCTTTGCCCCTGTAAGTCCAACATTAAGAATTCCCAATCCGTAAATAATTCTGTACATCTGTGTTTCTCTTGATTTGTTTATTGAGGCAATGAAATTGTCAAATGATTTTCTTCCAAATCCTTTTGTATTTACTATTTCTTCTTCGTATCTGTCTAACTTATAAATATCTGCAAATTCCTTTATATAACCACTGTCAATAAATTTCTCCATCGTTTCCTCAGACATTCCATCTATATTAAGCGCATTCTGACTTGCAAATAAAGTATATTTCTTTATTAATTTTGCAGGACATAAAGTATTTAAACAGTAAAGATATTTAATTCCATTCTCTTCCTTTACTGAAGTTTCCTTTCCACAAACAGGACATATTTTTGGAATTTTTTTCAATCCACTTCCTGTTAAATTCTGTGCAATCTGAGGAATAATCATATTAGCTTTGTATACTGTTATATGGTCTCCCTCTCCTAATTTTAAATTTTCGCACACACTTATATTGTGTACGCTGGCTCTTGTTACAGTCGTCCCCTCAAGTTCTACTGGATCAAATACTGCTACTGGGTTTATAAGCCCTGTTCTTGATGCACTCCACTCTATATATTTTAATATAGTCTCTGCAGTCTCATCCTGCCACTTAAAAGCTATCCCATTTCTAGGGAACTTTGCGGTATTTCCCAGTGATTTTCCATATTCAATATCATCAAACATAAGCACAAGACCATCTGATGGGAAATCATTTGTTTTTATTGCCTCAGAAAAATATTCCACTTTTCCAGGAATTGTATCAGAATTTACTTTAAAGTGTTCAACAACCTCAAATCCCTGTCCCTCTAACCATTCAAATTGTCTGCAAATTGAATTTTCAAAATCTGTGCCCTCTGCTTTAATCAGAGCAAATGCAAAGAAATTCACATTCCTCTCTGCTGTAATTTTATTATTTAACTGTCTTACCGAGCCAGAGCAGAGATTTCTTGGATTTTTATATTTCGCATCAGCATCCGAAATAAGTTCATTTATCCTATCAAAATCTGAATATTTGATTACAGCTTCACCCCTGATTATCAATTCTCCCTGATATTTAATTTTAAGAGGTATATTTTTAAAAACTTTCGCATTATTTGTTATAACCTCTCCAATTTCTCCATTTCCTCTTGTAACAGCCTTAACAAGAACACCATTATTATATGTGAGTACAACTGTGAGACCGTCCAGTTTCCACGAAATTACTCCATCATGTCCAGTTATAAAACTAGACAGTTCATCTACAGATTTTGTCTTATTCAAGGACAACATTGGACTCTCATGTCTTTCTTTTGGTAGATTACTAAGCACTTCATATCCGACATTGATTGTAGGACTGTCAGACATTATAAAGCCTGTACTTTTCTCAAGTTTATCAAGTTCATCATATAATTTATCATACTCAAAGTTAGAAATAATTTCTTTACCATCCTGATAATAGGCTTTAGATGCCTCATTTAACTGCGCTACCAGTTCTTTAATTCTTAGAATTTCCTTATTTTCCTGACTCATTTTTTTCTCCCAGCTTATTATTTTTAAGATTTTTTCTCAGTGTGTCATATTCCTCTGAACTAACCTCCCTATAGGTTCCTTCAGGAAGATTAGACAGTTTAATATTCATAACCCTGATTCTTTTTAAGTCTATCACTTTGTATGACAGAGCCTCACACATTCTTCTTATCTGACGGTTCAGACCCTGAGTTAATATGATATTAAATGTGTAATCATCTATTTTCTTTACTTTGCATTTTTTTGTTGTTGTATCTAATATCTGTACCCCGCCCGACATTTTCTGTATAAAATCATTATCTATTTTTTTATTTACTCTTACGATATATTCTTTTTCATGATTATTAACTGACTTGGCAATCATATTACACAAATCTCCATCATTGGTCAAAAGCAGCAAACCATGGGAGTCCTTGTCTAATCTGCCAATATAGAAAACTTTTCTTCCATAATTCAGATAATCTATAAGATTATTTTTTGTATCAGTATTTGTAGTGCACTCAATTCCTCTTGGTTTATTAAATGCAAGCAGAATAAGCTTCTCATAAAGCTTAATCTCCCTTCCTTCATAAACAACTTTATCACCCTTTTTTATCCTCTGTCCCATCAATGCAGTCTTACCATTAACGATAATTTTACCGTTTTCGATAAGCTTATCTGCACCTCTTCTGGAACAGATTCCAGAATCACTAAGGTACTTATTCAGCCTTATTCCATTATCTGTTAAATCTTTTTCCTCTGTCAAAATCTTCTTCTGTGACATAATAAACCTCTTAATTGCAAAATAAATTATAACCTAATATCAGACATATAATAATAAAAAGAATCGAACAAAAGCTCACCCCAAGGTATAGCCCTATTGCGATTCCAATTGATATCCAAAACAAAATAAAACCACAGATTCTGCGCATATAGCTCCAAAAAACACCTTTTGTATATAATATGCCGGAACCTGTGGTTTTTATGATTTGACTCTAAAAAAACGTCATTAATTATCTATTGATATTTCCTGTTCTTCGTCATCTTTATTTTCTTCATCGCCAGAATCTTTCTTAGTAAATTTGTCAATTAAACCTGGAACCATATCAAGAATCTTAGTCATTCCATCCTGTTCTTTAATGTTAACAAGCTTAGGAACACCATCTTTTATTACAAGAACAGCACTTGGAGACATCTTGCCTCCCATACCACCGCCGCCATTGTTCTTTTTCTCAGCGTTTGCAGCACCAGCACCTACTCCAAATGAAACATCAATTAATGGTAAAATAATTGTATCACCCACTGTAATTGCATCGCCTACTACAGTCTTGCTTGTGATGAAACTCTCCATTCCTTTAAATAACGATTCAACTGTATTGTCAAATGTATTGTTCTTATTTTCCATTTTTCCTCCTCCTTTCAAGGAACACCTTGAAATTCTTATTTTTATATATTTTTAATGCCACAATAAGAAGTCGATATATTCTTATTCTTCCACTTATCTGCATTTTTGTATCCAGTATTTTATTATCAAAATCAGGACTGATTACAAATCCTTTTTTATCGCCCTTTAAAATCATATATATGACTCCAAGTGTCTTTCCTGTAGTGGAAGGATCTTCAAATCCAAATTTGATATATCCCCTTATCTTTCTTGGAGAAACATATGAAAGAACGCCCTTTAACTGTTCCCATAAAAATGAAAACAGTTCTCTGTTATTCTCATCATCAATAAATTCTTTTATGTTTTTTAATTTAGCAATCAACGAAGAAAGCTTGTCTTTTAGTGAAATAAGCTTACTTAGTACTACTTTTATTTTACCACAAATACCTGATATTTTAAATTTTATTTTTTCTATTATTTTCTTTATTTTTGCAAAATATTTTGAAAATGGCCATAGATATTCTTCTTCCTCATTTTCAGAAATATTAATATCTTGCATTTCTTCTTTTGGAGTAATTTCAGACTTATCTTCTTTTATCTCTTTTTTATCTTCATAAACAGGCATAATGTAGTCTTCTTCAATTTCATCTGATTGCTTATTTCTCTTTATTCCTGACAGATCTTTCTTTAAGAAGCGTTTTTTCTTTTCCTCTTTTATCTCCTCAAAAATGTCCTCCCCATCCCGGGAATTATCATCAGCTTCATCTGAATCCCCAAGAAATTTTGTCTTGAATCCAAATATTTTAAGTACCTTTGATATTTTTTTATCACGGTACACAGCATTTACTGAAATTGCGTGGAGGAAGTATGATACGTTTACCGATATATCCGGTTTTCCCTCTTGATAATCTATCTTTGCTTTATATCTTACTGGCACAAACAGAACACATAAAAGAATAGCCAAAATAAGCCCGATAATCACGAGCAGAATAATACCAATTATTTTTAAAATTGTAAGTAAAATGTGTATCATGCTTATTCTATCCCATTCCTATATTTTCATGCACTCTGAATCATTTTTTCCACAAGAAACTGACCTGTTTTATTATAGCAATCCATAACTATTTCCTGAACAACTTCTAATGTTTCACTTCTTCCAAATCCAATTCCAATAATATAATAATCTTTATTTTTGTAATAATTCTGTAGCAATATCAAAGATGGATATATGTCTAAAGAATTTTTATTATTTTCGGGCAGAGTAACTACATAAGAACCTGGAAATGGTTTTCCATTTTTAATACTTCTCATTATTTTTCGCTTTCTTTTTTTTGCTTTTTTACCCATATAAAGATTCTTATACCATCTCATATTCTAACCTCAGTTTTCCATTAACCCATTGATAATTTCAATGCACGCTGCCTTTTCTGCTTTATTTGTGCAATTATTCAGTGAATTATAAATATAATCCTGCACTTCTGTTATATTATTGAAAAATACAGGAAGTTTTGACAACACTAGAGACATTACTGACTTATTTACAATTTTCTGGTTACTGTTAAAGAATTCTGTAAGTTCTGTAATAAGTTTATCCTGTTTTTCCCTTAAATACTCAGTTATGTCTGTTTCATCATTCTTATCAACAGTTTTTTCTTCAAAAATATTATATTCAGCTGACAAATTGATAAATAAACTGTCACTTAGAAGTTTTTCACACAGAAACAATCCAAGATAAATCTTGTCAGCCATAATATTTTTAACAATATTCAGCTTGTCTTTTTTCACATCATCCAACACATATTCTGCAGACTGAATAATATTCTGAATTTTTTCTGGAACTCCTTCCAAAAAAATAAAGTTATCTGTTATTTTTTCTTCCAGTGTAATAAATTCATCATTATAAAAATTCTCGTTAATATTTCTGATTATATCCACGGAATTTTTTACTTCTTTATCTTCTGTATCCACATATGGTGCAGCTATAACCATTACATATGCCTTATTGATAAGTCCCTGGAGAATCATAAAGATATCTGTGGCTCTCTCTATATAATCGGCTGCAAAATTTAATTTTTCCGCAGTGTCCCTGTACTCTTTTTCAGTAATATTCTTATAATCTATAGCCTTAATTTCATTATATATTTCAAATAATTCTGTATAATGTTCCATATTTTCTGGCATTTTTAGCATTGCAGATGTCTCTACAGAATATATAAAATCATCTATTGTTATTTTGTCTGTATCTTTATATACGCTCATTCCTCCATCTAAAAGTTCAAAGAATTTATTCTTAGTCATTCTAAGCGGAAGTTCTGAAATAATCTCACAAATTCTGGAATTTACTACAGCATTATCTTCCTCTGAGAAAATATACTGCATTACCTCCCTTGTAAAATCCTCATCTGTATATTTTGAGTTTGTCTTTATCTCATTAAATAAATATTCACACCTATTTATAACATATTCATATCTTGCAAAAATATCTGCATAACACGTAAGCACTTCTACTACATTATACACATTATTTCTGAGGCTGTCTATCTTAGCTATAGCCTGCTCTCTGCCATCATCAACAATAATATTTAATACGTAATTAGCTATAATATCATTAAATTCTTTTGTATATTTTAAAAGATAATCATCCTTAGTTACATTATCAGATATCATTCCCTGAAATGTATAATAGTCCATGGCAAATTCTACTCCTGCCCTCTTATTATACAAATCCATCATATAACTGGCATAGATTGGAAGATTGCTTTCTAAATTTTTATTTTTGCTTATCTCGTTAATATATTTTTTCATTTATGACCTCTTTTTATTTTTCAGAACAGAATTCTACTTTTTTTCCTTCGAGAATCATATTTGTAGTTCTGACTGCGCACATCTTTCCGCACATAGAACATGTATGTCTCTCTTCAGGAGGAACGCTTTCATAATAACTCCTTGCCTTTTCTGAATCCAATGCATATTTAAACATTTCCTCCCAGTCAAGTTTATGTCTTGCATCGCTCATTTTATTATCTATATCTCTTGCACCTTCTATGCCTTTTGCAATATCGGCAGCATGAGCGGCTATTTTAGATGCAATAATACCTTCTTTTACATCATTCTCATCTGGAAGTCTTAAATGTTCAGCTGGTGTTACATAACATAAGAAATCAGCTCCATTAGATGCTGCTATTGCCCCTCCAATTGCAGATGTAATATGGTCATATCCAGGTGCTATATCTGTAACAAGTGGTCCTAATACATAGAATGGTGCTCCATGACAAATTCTCTTCTGCAGTTTCATATTTGCAGCTATTTCATTTAATGCCATATGTCCAGGTCCTTCAACCATAACCTGTACATCCTTTTCCCATGCTCTTTTTGTAAGGTTTCCAAGTTCAATAAGCTCGCTAATCTGTCCTGCATCAGTACTGTCATCTATACATCCCGGTCTAAGTGCATCTCCAAGACTAATTGTTACATCATATTTTCTGAATATTTCCAATACCTCATCATAGTGTTCATAAAAAGGATTCTCGTTGCCTGTCATTTCCATCCATGCAAAAAGCAGAGAACCACCTCTTGATACAATATTCATTCTTCTGCCAGAGCGCTTAAATGCTTCAATTGCTCTCTTATTAATTCCAGCATGTATCGTCTGAAAATCCACACCCTGAGCTGCATGTGCCTCAACAACTTTAAGGAAATCTTCTGCCTTTATCTCCAGCAGATCTTTTTCCAGATATCCTATTGCATCATACATTGGAACTGTACCAATCATTGCTGTTGAAACATCAATTAATTTTTCCCTGAATTTATTTGTTTTTCCATAATTACTCAGATCCATAATAGCTTCAGCACCAAAATCCAATGCCATTTTAACCTTTGACATTTCAAGATCATAGTCTTTTTTATCTCCTGAAATACCAAGATTTACATTGATTTTGGTTTTTAGTCCCTCTCCGATTCCCTCTGGTGACAGGGACTTATGATTTATATTTGCAGGAATAACAACCTTGCCCTCAGCAATTTTTTTCATCAAAAGATTAATGTCTATATTCTCTTTTCCTGCTACAATTTCCATTTCATTAGTTACAATACCTTTTCTGGCCGCTTCCATTTGTGTTGCATATTCTCTCATATATCTTTCCTCCATGCTATGCCATACATTCTTTGTAGTCGTATATAAAATAATCCGCATTTGAACTAAGTAATTCTACTTTATCCTCTGCCCTTTTATCAAAAACTCCAATTACCTTATAGCCTCCAAGTTTGGCTGCCCTTATGCCTTCTATAATATCCTCGAAGACCACACATTTATTTTTATCTGCCCCCAGTCTACTTGTACTGAGATCGTAAACATCTGGAAATTCCTTTCCCCTACTCACTTCCTTAAGCGTAGTTATGTTGTCAAAATAGCCATCAATCATATTATTTTTCAGAGCAGGAATAACCAGTTCAAGACTGTTTGCTGTTGCAATTGACATCTTAACATTATTCTCTCTCAGGTATTTTAGAAAGTCTTCCACCCCTGGCTTCAATTTTACCTTATTTGCATATGAATACACGGCCATGTTGTGCCACTCATTCATAACCTCAGCATTACTTTCTTTTAGTCCAAATCTTTTAATTGTATAATCCGCACACTCTTCAAATCCCATTGGAGTAATTATATCAACATAATTATCTGGAACAGGTATGCCACGCTTCCCTAAAAATTCATTATCTATATCTTCCCATACCCACATGGAATCTACCAAGGTCCCATCAAGGTCAAACACCACACCTTCGCAATTCTTAAAATCTATCATTCCAGTCTCCTGTATGTAAAAATTTCATATTTCGATAATTAAGAGGCTATAAAAAGCCTCTTAAACCTATTTTTTTATTATCAATGATATACCATAAAATGTCAAGTGGTTATATATGTGTTATACCCCATAGAACTTAGTCTTTCTTCCATTTTTACTGCGTTGTCAAGTATGGCAAATGCCCCTGACATTACCTTATATACACCATCTTCAAACATTATATATGCCGGAAATCCCATACCCTTTAATTCATCCAATAGTGCATCTGCATCTTCCCTGTCATTATATGCCCCCACAAATACTTTATACAGCTTTCTCTCATTCTCATCACATCCCCCTCCAATAGTATCTATAATTCCCATTGCAATAGCATCTGCTATCTTATCAAATTTTTCATCAAACAGTTTATTGTCCTCCTCATTATCAATAAATCCAGCTTCGACTAAAACTGCAGGCATTTTTGTCCTCTTTAACACCACAAGATTTGGTCTTTCAATTACCCCCCTGTTATCAAATCCCAGTTTTGCAAGATTTGAATTTATATTTCTGGCAAGTTTCGCTTTTATTCCTTCATCATTGTATACCAGTGTTTCTATACCCCTTGAAGTATTAGGTGTAAGATATGCATTTCTATGAATAGACACAAACAAATCAGCTCCGGAATTATTTGCAAATACTGCTTTTTCATATGGTGAATCATAAACATCATCTGTTCTCGTATATCTTACATCAATGCAGTTTTTCAGCAATATTTCTCCCACCTTTAATGCAAGATTCAAATTGTCATCTTTCTCTTTTCTTCCCTGATATGATGCACCTGCATCATATCCTCCGTGTCCAGCATCAATTACAACTCGATTTGCCATAGTAACCTCTGCAGATTGTTTAATATTATTTTATGACACATATAATCATTTGACACTAAAAATCATATATGCTACACTTCTCATAAATTAAATAAAGAAAGGACACTTAATATGCATCCATTACTTCACTTGGGGCCTTTAGTTATTCCTGCTTATGGAACAATTATTTTTATAGGACTGCTCTTTGGTGTTGCTGTTGCTTCGCTAATGTGCAAAAAATATAATTTTTCAAAGCTTGATATTCTTTTATCAACAATTCTTGCATGTATAGGATTAATTATCGGTGCAAAATTAGTCTACATGATCACTGTAATTAAAGATATTCCTGATGTATACAGATTATCGAAGGGAAATATTTTTTATGTTATTTTCTACATGTTTGGCGGATATGTTTTTTATGGAGGATTAATTGGAGCACTTCTAGGTTATACTTTTTACTGCAAGTGGTTTAAATTGAATCTCGGGGCTATGATGAATATAATTGCACCTGCTGTTCCCCTTGTTCATGCCTTCGGAAGAATTGGCTGTTTTATGGGCGGCTGTTGCTATGGTATAAAATATCACGGTATATTTGCTGTCAATTTTCCATACAACCAGTTTGTTGAGGATTTAGGTCCTGCCTCCAGATTTCCAGTACAGCTTCTAGAAGCATTGTTAAACTTTATTCTTTTTATAATCCTGTTAATATATGCAAGAAAGAAAAGAAAATCCTATAATGTTCTTGGAATTTATCTTATAGGATACTCGGTAATAAGATTTTCACTAGAATTTTTGAGAGGTGATTTATATCGTGGTGTCTGGCTTTTTGGAATTTCCACTTCTCAGATAATAGGACTTTTGCTTATTCCTGTGGGAATATTTCTTTTGCTAAAAAAAGAAAGTTTAAGTGATTAGACTTAAACTTTCTTTTTTATTACACTATCTTCCGCTTGTCACATCGTTAACATTTCTGTTTGCATCAGTGCCATCGTCAGACATATCATCTGCACCGTCTCTGATATCTCTGCCTATATCTCTCACTCCATCAACTGCATCTTCACCGATATCCTCTGCAGTATCTGCCGCATCCCTCACTGCGTTTCCTGCAACACCATTATTATTGTTGTTATTATTGTTGTCCGTATCATCGCCTGTCTCTCCATCTGTATATGATGTGGAAGTTTCATTGTTATCATTCTTGTTCATATTGCCACATCCAACAGCCATAAACATCATTGTTGTTATCATTAGCGTGATAAGTAATACTCTGATTTTTTTCATAAAAAAATAACCTCCTGAATTAATATTTATTTACTATAATAATATATCCAGATTGAGGTTATTTATTATTTATATTACTGGCAAATTAACCCAACACATCGCTCATATCATACATTCCAGCTTCTTTTCCTGATAAAAATTTTGCTGCATTAATTGCACCATTAGCAAATATTTTTCTTGAATATGCTCTGTGCTTAATTTCAATTACTTCATCAGTTCCTGCAAAAATTATATCATGATCACCAACAATTGTTCCTCCACGTACAGCAGAAATTCCTATTTCTTTTTTAGGACGTTTCTCTCTGACAGAACTTCTGTCGTATTTGTAATCATATTCGCAGTTTAACTGTTCATTTATTGAATCAGCCAGCATAAGTGCTGTACCACTTGGTGCATCAAGTTTCTGATTGTGATGCTTTTCTACAATCTCAATATCAAATCCAGCATCTGCCAGCTGCTTTGAAATTGATTTTAAAACTTTAATAACAGTATTTATTCCAAGTGACATATTTCCTGAACGAAGAACTGCAACTTTTTTACTTAAATCTGAAACAGCATAAATCTGTTCTTCTGAAAGACCTGTTGAACAGAGAACTACAGGAAGATTGTTCTTTTCACAGAAAGCGATAAGTTTATCAATTGCTTTGGCTGAAGAAAAATCTATTACCACATCTGCAGCTACATCACACTTATCAATATCTGTAAATACAGGATAATCATTCTGTATATTATCAACAACATCAATACCTGCAACTATCTGCATATCTTCTTCATTTTTTACAAGTTCAGAAATAACCTGTCCCATTCTGCCATTACATCCGTGCATTATTACATTAATCATCGTTTCTTCCTTTCCTGACATTAGATTTTTATTTTAATACAATGCCATACTCTGTCATTGCCTGTCTTAACTTCTCCTGATTCTGTGGTTCCATTTCTGTAAGAGGTGCTCTTAGAACTCCTGCTTCCATTCCCATCATATTGAGAGCAGCCTTAACTGGAATTGGATTAACCTCACTAAATAATGCCTTAATAAGATCAAATGCTTCAAGCTGAAGTCTAAGACTTGTTTCAACATCACCGTCAAGATAGGATTTAACAATATTATGTGTATTTTCAGGTGCAACATTTGAAAGAACTGATATTACACCTTTTCCGCCAAGTGAAAGGATTGGAACTATCTGATCATCATTTCCTGAGTAGATATCAAAATCTATACCTTCTTTTCTAACTAAAGTGGCAAGTTGTGCTACCTGTGACATATTTCCGCTAGCTTCTTTGATTGCAACTACATTTTTGCTCTTTTTAGCAATTTTTATTGCAGTTTCAGGCAAAATATTACATCCAGTTCTGCTTGGTACATTATATAAAATAATTGGAATATTTACTGAATCTGCTACTTTTGTAAAATGAGCAACAAGTCCATTCTGTGTTGCTTTATTGTAGTATGGTGTAACTACAAGCAATGCATCAGCTCCATACTTCTCTGCTTCTGTAGAAAGATAAATGGCAGTATCTGTACAGTTTGATCCAGTTCCTGCAACTACTGGTATTCTTCCTGCAACCTTCTCAACTGCAAATTTGATACATGCAAGATGTTCCTCATGTGTCATTGTTGCAGACTCTCCTGTTGTACCGCAAATAATAATACTGTCTGTTTTATGAGCTATCTGATACTCAATATGTTCTCCTAATTTTTCAAAATTAATACTACCATCTTCATTCATTGGTGTAACAATTGCAACACCAGCACCTGTAAATATTGACATATAAATCACCATGGTTTCACATTTGTATTTATAATATTCATAACCTAAATAAATGTGAAAATGCCCTGAGTCTGAAAGTCGGGCGCCTTTCCTTTCAAATAATTTCTTCCAGACTTTTACTGGCAGCTCCTCGTTTATCTTTAAATAAAAAAGAGCTAACCAAATGGTTAGCTCCAAATCTCGATACTATACGTCGTAGCTCACCATCTATAATAGATGACAGTCATATAACTATTAATCATATGCCCAAGACGAATCCCATCAGGAAAGATCCGCTTTCGGCGAATTAACCTTTCTATCAAAATCTCTTATCTCCTGAGATATCATTTGATATACTAATTTAACACGCGACCTCTACTAATTCTTATAAAACGATAATATCACTACTGTAATAACATGTCAATGCAAAGTTTCTATTTTTGAAACAAAGTCAACATATTTTTTCAGTTCATCTGGCAAATTTATACCTGTCAGAAGAATAATGGTATCCTCTGATTTTGTCTTGATAACTGAAACAAGTTCCTCCGAATCAATAATTCCCTCGTCAACTAAACCAAGAACCTCATCCAATACCAGAACATCACATTCCCCAGTTGTGAGTACTTTTTTAGCATAATTCAACCCATTTTTAATATTTGTAATCTCATCATGCTTTTCCTCATCGGAAAGCTCATTAAAACATATATCTTTTTTTTCAAAACGAAACATTTTGATTTCTGGTTCAAGTCTTTTTAAAAATTCACTGTCATTATCTTTCTTTTTCATGAATTTAACAACAATTGCATTTTTTCCCCCTGTAGCACACAACAGAGTCTTCCCTATTGCAGCTGAAGTTTTACCTTCACCTTTGCCACAAAACACCTGTACATATCCATTACTCATGATTTTACCTCTTATGTTTAAGTTAATAATCTTTCATAAACATATCATAAAATCATATTTTTTGCAACTTATCATGATGCCGCATATTCTAACTTACTTACTGAGACTTCATAAGCTGTATGTTTTTCTGTTTCATTTTCATTTATTTTCTTAATATAATCTCTACTCTGAACTCTTCCCCATATCTGAATTCGTTTGCCTACCTCAAATGAAGATGCAAATCTGGCATTTCTGCCCCAGGCAATACATGGAATATAGTCTGACTTGCCATATGGTCTGTTAACCGCAACAAGTAAGTCTGATATTTCTCTACCCAGTGGAGTCTTTCTGTAGATTGGTGATTTACATATAAAGCCATCTAGAAAAATCTGATTAGTTTTCCCTGACTCATCATTTTCCTCTATCAGCTGCCAGTCCCTTACGAATATGGAAAGTACAAGTTTATTTCTCTGTCCATCATGTTTGTTATAAGATCTGAACTGACCTGAAACTAATACATTTTTACCAATAAGATTCTGTGTGACATCTACCAGTCTCTCAGAGACCATAAGAGGAACTATATCTCTCATATCACTAAGTCTGTTAACAGATACATCAACGATATAGAACCCTTCTCCAAATACCTGATGACTAAACCTGAATTCAGAAATAATCTCTCCTGTTATACTTACACGGTTGTTTTCAATAACCTTATCTACCATTGTGTTTCTCCCTTCTGTAACCCCAAACGGTTTATTAATTATTTTATCTATACCAGTATATGCTGCCCTGTGGCTTTTATATACCAGCAAAAACTACATTTAAGATTTTAAAGGATAAGATATTTTTTTCAATATTAATTATGGTTATTTTTCATAATTATTTTTAATTCATATTAGTTTTTGAGTTTTTTTGTCGAAATCATTATTTCATAAGGATTAATAAGTCCCCAGCCCTGATAATGTTTATCAAGACTAAGATCCGTGGATGTTTGATATAATATTTTTTTTAACTCTTTATTACTAATATAAGAATTTTCTGCAACGAAAAGTGATAGTATTCCTGTACATACGGGTGCAGACATTGAAGTTCCGCTTTTTGCAATATATCCTGAGCTATTTGATTTAAGACTTACTATATTTTTACCTGGACATAATATTTCTGGTTTTATAATACAGGAGCTGGTAGGTCCTCTGCCTGAATAATTATATATTTTTCCTGATTTTTTATTTAAACTACCCTCAAAATCATATGAACCCACTGTAATTATACTCCTTGCACATCCTGGCACAGTTATAGTTCCCCTTTCTGGTCCATTATTCCCAGCTGCAGCCACAACTACGAGACCTTCTTTCCAAAGTCTCTCCACTGCATCTATCATTACACTATTTCCCCTGCTGCCTTGCTTTAATACAGAACCTATTGATATATTTACTATTCTAATTCCATATCTATTTTTATTTGCAATAACATATTCAATTGCATTTACAGCGTCCTTTATACTTCCATTTCCTGATTCATCAAGGCATTTTAGTGCAATTATTTTACTTTCAGGAGCTATTCCCTTGTATCTGCCTTTTGAACATTTACCTGAACCTGCTATGATACCAGCTACATGTGTTCCGTGTCCATTATCATCATATGGGTGTTTTCTGTGATTCACAAAATCTGCAAAGTCAATTATCTTTCCCTCTATATCCTGATGAGGATATATTCCTGTATCCAGAACAGCAGTAACACTGTTTTTCCCAAGATATCCTTTAGACTGCAGGAAATCTACATTCAGTAATTTTCTGACTCTGTCCAATTTACAACCACCAGAAAGTTGGTTATTATATTAAATGATAAAAATCATTTTAAGTTACATTTTCCATAATCCGCTGCTCACAAAATTTTCAGCCATTACCTTCGCATTGTTAACTATCTCATTATCAAATCCAATTGATTTAAGCAACATAATTGCGTTTCTAGAAGTGGCCTTTCCACTCTTTAAAAGATAATCAAAAATAACATCGTCGTTTTCTATTTTTTCTTCGAAATGGTAATTTGAATAGCAGTTTTCCAGCATAGTTGTCAGTTCAATATCATGGGTTGCAGCAAAACAAAGTGCATTTTTACCTGAAATATACTTTAAAATATATGCAGATGATGCAATCCTCTCCACAGTATTAGTACCCCTAAGTACCTCATCTATAAAGCAGACTACTGGAATGTTTTCATTTATGGAATCAATTATTCGTTTTAATGATTTTATCTCCACAATGAAATAGCTTTCATTATTAGACAAATTATCCCTTAGCGCCATTGATGTATATATTTGTGATATTTGAATTTCAAACTTTTCAGCGCAACATGTATTTATAGACTGGGCCAATATATAATTGATTGCAATAGTCTTTAGAAATGTAGATTTTCCCGATGCATTTGATCCCGTCAGAATAACACTTTCTGAGTCTTTAATGCTATTAGCAACAGGTGATTTTATAAGTGGATGAAAAATATTGGCTGCCTCAATTTCTCTCTTCTCTAAAAAATCGGGTTCACAGTATTTATCAAGTGATTTTCTAAAGGACGCAACTGATATAGAAGTTTCTATTAATCCCAATGTTTCATATAATTCATTTATTGCCTCAGTATTATTTTTCATGATATTAGTCATATGGCTAAACTTAATAATATCAAAATGGAAAATCATTCTAATATAATCCATAAATACATTAATAAGTGATCCATCATTTCCTGCTGAAATCAGAAATCTTCTCTTTTTTATATCCTTAAGTTTTTCAGTATCATTTTTTAATATTACAATTTCTTTTTCAATACCAAGATTACCAGTTCTTATTATTTCCTCGCCGCATGTAATCATCCTAATTAAGTATTTAAAACATATATAATAATTCTCAATAACATTTTTTGTCCTATAATAAATTCCAATATTAAATATCAGCACTCCCAAAAAAGTAAAAATACCTACAACAGGATTAAGAAAAAACAAAAGAACACTAGATAATAACAGTAATATACAAAAGTAATGAATGAAGTTGCCTTTATTCTCAATTTCACCTAATTTGTATATAAATTCATACATCGGAACTTTTTTTGTCCTGCCAAGCCTCAGAAAAATTTCCTGTATATCAATTGCCCTTTCTTCATTATCAGAAAAATATCTGTACATATTCTCATTTGATAAAATATCTTCTTTTTTAAGTTTTGGCATTCTTAGAATTTTATATAGATATTCATCTCCGACGCTTGAGCCTGAAGAATTTATCCTTTTATACACACCTTCTATATCTAGGTCATTATAGGTAATTTCATCAATATAATACTCACCTATTCTGCTCTTATCAAAATAATATCTGATTTTTTTTATTTCATCGGTTTCATATACTCGCTTTGGAATGCCACCAAAAGAATCAAAAAGATCCGCTCTTATTTTTTTTCTGCTATTTTTGTTATATTTAATACTCTTAATGACAAAAAATACAAATATAACAGTCACTATTATTACATAATATTTTATCATCTATATCCTCTTTCTTTTTATCACAAATAGGCCGCATTTTTGCGACCTATTTAGTATACTATTAATTCCAATTAAATTCAACGAATGCATCAAATGATAATGCAGATTACTCCGCCGTTACTTTCATTGGTGATTTTTTCCAAGGTGTTTTTTAATTTTTCCTGAGTTTCATCAGATAATTTTTCAAGTTTGTTTCTTATTCCATCCTCCACAATCTGTTCAATGGATTTACCGAAAATATTTGTCTCAAATATTCCGTTTTCACTTTTTTCCCCATTCTCTTTTATATATCTAATCAGATCATTTGCTTGTTCTTCACTTCCTACAATAGGAGCTATTTCAGTCTGCACCTCTGTTTTAATCATATGTATTGATGGAGCCTTAGCTTTTATTTTTATACCAAATTTGCTGCCATTCTTAGTTATTTCAGGTTCTTCAAGTATAATTTCATCCTTGCCAGGTGCAACAACCCCATATCCCTTGAAATTAACATTTGACATTGCATCCCTTATTTTTCCATATTCATTTTTTAGCACAGAATAATCTTTAAGAGCATTTATAAGACAATATTCATTCTTAATGTCCGAATTTGTGAGATCACTTAATACATCATAGTACTTATCATCATTCATTATTATATTTACATATACATTACCATCTGATAAATCTGTATTTTCAACCTCTGCCTTTTTTATGTATTCAGATGTCATTTCATCGATTTTTCTAATATCTTTAACTTTTTTTATATCCATGACACTCTGTCTTATGAGATCAATTATTGACTTCTTAAAATAATGGTCATCATCTAGCATTTCAACCCATTTAGGTATGTCGAAATTAATTGCTGATATAGGAAATTCATATAATACACTTTCTAATATTTTATAAATCTCATCTTTTTTTATCTGGTCACAATTAACAGGTATTACTGTTGCTTTATTTTTTTCTGCTATCTGGTTTGCAAGTTCCTTAGTCTCTTTTGAGAATGGTTTTCCTGAATTCAATAACACAACAAATGGTTTTCCCAATGATTTAAGCTGAGCTATTGTCTCCTCTTCTGGTGCAATGTAGTTTTCTCTCTCAATTTCCCCAAATGAACCGTCAGTGGTAATAACAACTGCAATTGTTGAATGTTCCGTTATAACTTTTTTTGTTCCAACCATAGCTGCCTTTGTAAAAGGAATCTCATTTTCAAACCATGGGGTTTTTACCATTCTCTCTACATCATTTTCTATATGTCCAGCTGCACCATTTACCATATATCCCACACAATCAATCAGTCTTACCTTAACTGACAAGTCGTTTGAAATATCTATTTTTGCAGCTTCCTTAGGAATAAATTTTGGTTCTGTTGTCATTATTGTTTTTCCCGTTGAACTCTGTGGCAGTTCGTCCATTGTTCTTTCCCTGACATTTTCATCCTTCATTTCAGGCAATACCATTAAATCCATAAATCTTTTTATAAAGGTAGACTTCCCTGTTCTCACAGGCCCCACTACAGCAAGATATATTTCTCCATTGGTACGCTTGTTAATATCACTATACAAATCGAATTCCTTTGTTTTGTCCATATTCCCCTCCATCCTGAGAGTCTATAATAAAATACTCCCTAGTGTGATATAATAATATGCACACTAGGGAGTATTTATTCAAGAAAATTAATCTGTCATGGATATTCCTTCTAAATCATAATTAGAAAGGTTTTCATTTACCTTTCTTTCTTCTGCCTGAGAAATCAAAAGATCTCTTGCTTTCTTTGCTTTATTTGCATCCTGATGTCTGCTAGGGCCTCCTACACAGCCGCCTACACATACCATTCCTTCTACAAAATCTGCATCTAGCCTTCCAGCCTTCATCATTAACATTGCCTTTTTACACTCAGCAACACCGTCACATTTGACAACATTTATTTCATCAGTATTAAATCCATCTTCTTTCATGCATTCAATTACAGCAGCTGTAACACCACCGCTGTTTCCAAATCGTTTTCCAAAAACCGTGGCATTCTGCATAGAATTCTCTTCTGGTTCTAATGAAACATTCTTAGCTCTCATAATTGCCCTTATTTCTCCAAATGTCAGAGCATAATCTGCATTTCCCTCAATCTCTTTATTGATTACTTCGCTTTTCTTGGCAATACAAGGACCAATAAAAACTGTAACTGCATCCTTATCTTTTGCCTTAATCATTCTAGACAATGCACACATCGGAGATACAGTATGTGAAACAGCATCTATATTATCTTTATAATGCTGCTTTATAAGGTTTACAAAAGCCGTACAACATGAAGTGGTAAGTGTCTTCCCTTCTTTGTATGCCTCTTCCCATTCTTTTGCTTCATTAAGAGCTGTTATATCACCGCCTAAACCAACTTCATATAAATCATCAAATCCCACTTTTTTCAAGGCTGTCCTGAAACTGGCCATTGTAATATCACTTCCAAACTGACCCTCTGCTGATGGTGCAAGCATTGCATATACATGCTTATCACTCTTAATGGCATTTATAACATCAACTATAAACGTTTTAGATCCTATTGCACCAAATGGACAACTGTGAATACAATGACCACACTGGATACATTTAGTCTCATCAATTACACAGATACCATTATCATCCATTGTAATCGCATCAACTGGACAACTTCTCTTACAAGGTCTTAATAGTTCTGCAATAGCATTATATGGACATGCCTTGGAACACAATCCACATTCTTTACACTTGGAAGGGTCTATATACGCTCTGTCTCTTCCCATTGAAACTGCACCAAAATTACAGGCCTGCTGACATCTCTTTGCCATACATTTCTGACAGTTGTCAGTTACGACATATCTCGAAATAGGACATTCCTCGCATGCAGATGAAATTACCTGAACAATATTATTACTCTCTTTTGTACCTGGGCACTTACCCTCAACAAGTTTGATTCTCTGTCTTGTGATTTCCCTCTCCTTATAAACACAGCAACGGAAGATGGATTTTGGTCCTGGGAACATATCAAAGGGAAGATTGTCTTTTTTCTCTTCCAATGTACCTTCAAACGCCAGTTTTGCAACTTCGTAGAGCACTTCATGTTTTATCTTTAAAATATTGGCATCATTTGTAACCATTACGGTTCCTCCACTTTGTTAAATTATTAACTAAATTTTATCACTTCTTATGATAAAAGTAAATATAAAACATAAAAAAGCGAAAAGACTGCATACCACAGCCTTCCCGCTCTTTATTTGTGAATATATTATCCTACCATTGTCTGATTTGCAATATTCTTATCCTGTGCATAATCATACGAATTTGCAAACTTGCTAGCTACTACAGGTTTATTAATCATATCATAAATCTCTGTAAGACCAAGCTTTATTCTTCCAAAATCCCAGTATATTGAGTATCCGTCAGTCTCTACTGTCTGAAAAAAATCCTCATCCTTGAGATCAAAAAATCTAATTGTATCTACCTTATCAGCCATATTTAAGAATACTACGTTTCCACCCTGTAGTTCTATAATAAGTCTATATCCTTTTCTTGCTTCTACGTCATTTATTCTTGACATTAATAACATCCTCCTTTACAATACAATATTTTGTTCTTTAATATGTACATATCATACTATCAATAACTTATTTTTACTACCCACTTTTTGGGGGGATTTTTTATTCCGAAAAAAAGTTCTTTAAATCATTTCTCGAACCAATCTCAAGTTTTGCAAATATAGATTTCAATGTACTCTTAACTGTCTCCGTAGAAATATATAATTTGGTTGCTATTTCTTTATTTGTATATCTTTTTGCTGCTAATTTTGCAATTTCTAACTCTCTCTGGGTTAAACCATAATCCTCATCTTCTTTATATGAATTTGTAACCGCTTTTAATTCTTTCTGGAAAGCAGATTCTTTTTCTGAAATTATGGCCATAAAATCATTAATTTCATTATTTTCAGAATCAATATGTATACCCTGAATATATTGGTAATTCTCAATAAATGGCACAACTATATTATCTTTGTATGCCAATTCCAATGCATTATACAAAAATTTTGATGCTTTTTTACTATTTCCAACCTTAAAATTTGAAATTGCTATATAAATATATATGTAAATTTCATATAAAATATTATTATATTTCAAAATTGATCCTAACATTGCTCCGCTGATTCCAATAAATTTCTCATAATTCTCGGTGCAAATCAAATATTTTCCATATATCATATTACAGAATGCAAGTGTAAAAACTGAGCTTCTGTTTTCTATTGTGAGAGTATCCTTAAGCCAATATGGGACAGAATTCTCTTTTCCAAGCATCATATAAATACATCCGTCACATAAATCAGACATATATACATATTCTTCCATGCCACTGTCTTTTGCTTTCTTCCTGATGCTTGAAAGAATATATTTAACATTGTCGTAATCGCCATTAAATATTGCTATCTTTGCCATCAAAAGCATTGTGGAAATATACGTATGCACCTGCCCTCTTGTATCTGCATAATACAGAGCTTTATGACAGAGCATCTGTGCATCATCAAACTGGCACTGGTAATAAAGCATCTCTGCCCTGAATATTACCTCTGCGCCATTACTTTCCCCCTGTGTAATTTTGTAATAGGTTGTCATCATATCTTCAAAATCTTCTATTTCATCCTCTAACTCACCCTTTCTAGAATGATAACATCCTAACACTGATGGGTTTCTAAATGTAATTCCGATTCTCTTTGAAAATACTGTAGATGGTGATTTTAAATAATCAAAGGCCTTTATAAAAGCGTCTTGCATCTTATCTATATTATTGTAATGCAGATATGATTTTACAAATTCTATTTCTCCAAGCATATGCTCTTTCTCTCTGTTAATAATAAAATCTGTATTTTCTATCAGTTCCTCTATAACATTACATTCATTTTCAAAGAAATCCATCTCATTAAAAAGAAAAAGTACTATACAAAACACTATGCTGCTTCTTATATTTTTGCTTTTTGCATCATATGAACAACTTGTAATAATCTTCAAAAACATAGTTTTATTTCTTTTATCAATGTGTTTTAAAAGATTATCTATGGAAATATTCATATAATATATTTCATCATATTTTCCAATTTTGTAGTAGCATTTAAGTGCTCTGTAGTACAATTCATTTTTTTCAAACCAGCCTGCCGCTCTCTGATATATATCCTTCTGGTCGATTACATCAAGCTTGTCTAACTCTGAAATCAGAAAATACCTAAGAACTGCATGTATATAATATTTTCTTTCCTTCTGATCATATCTTATAAATGAGTTAGATTTTAGAACCGATTTTACCTCGTCAGAATCAAAAATATCATTTGCCATAAAAATTGCCTGTTTTAACGAAAAGCTGTCAAATATGCATAACTCTGTAAAAAAATTCTGTTCATCAAACGAGAGTTTCTCCCATATAGATGTACACACAAGATTATTTATTCCTGTATCTATTTCAAATGTATTTTTATCTATATAACAAAGCATCTGAAGATAAATTGCACTTATCCATCCCTCCGTATATTTAAGAAGATAATTTACCTCATCATCGCCAAGCCTTATTCCACATTCTCTGAAATAGCTTGTTATATCATCATAATCAAATTCTAAATCTGATTTACCAATATAATTGACCTCTTTTTTTACTATTTTTTCAATCAGAGGTTCAAATGTTACATTTTGAGTGATTATAATAAGTCTGATTTTATTATTAACATAATTAACAAGTGCCGACAGAATTTCTTTTATATATTTATTTTTTATAAACTGAAAATTATCCAATACAATTGTACAATTATCCTGAAGTTCAATTTTTGTGAATAAATCAATTATTTTCTTAGTTGTCTTGGCATCTTTAGGTGTACCTAGATTCCTAAATTCAGATATTACATTAATCTTTAGTCTGTCCAGTACATTGCAAATCTGTTCGAAGAAAATGTCACTGTCTTCATTTTCTACTGTTATCCAGATTGCATCCTCATCGGTGGAATTTAAATGATTTTTTACTGCTGTTGTTTTTCCATAACCTGTAGGTGCCTCGACAATAGTAAGATTGCTATTCGAGATAGAACTGAGTTTTTCTAATATCCTATCTGAAAAAAATACCTTCTCCGTATTATATCTTTTTACTACCGCCAAAAAATCACCCCCAAAAATTTACCATAAAAGTTCAGGATGTTCTATTGTCTTATCTCTCATCATAAGTTCATTAACTGCTTCTTTCGCGCTTAATCCCTCAAATAAAATTTTGTTGACTCCTTCTATAATAGGCATATTCACCTCATATTTTCTAGCAAGTCCAACTGCTGCCTTAGTACAGTAAACACCCTCTACAACCATATTTACTTCTTTCATTGCATCTTCCATGCTATATCCCTGTCCAATAAGTATACCTGCACGTCTGTTCCTGCTATGCATACTTGCACATGTTACAATTAAGTCTCCAATACCAGAAAGACCATAAAGTGTAAGCTTGTCTGCCCCCATCTTTATTCCTAATCTGGATATTTCTGTAATTCCTCTTGTAATTAAAGCTGCCTTTGTATTATCCCCATAACCAAGGCCGTCTGCAATTCCTGCTGCAAGTGCTATTACATTCTTTAATGCTCCACCAAGTTCAATTCCGAGAATATCAGGACTTATATATACTCTGAACACAGGAGATGAAAAAATATTCTGTATATACTGTGCTGTTTCCTTTGTCTTTGCTCCAACTACACATGTTGTTGGAAGGCATCTGCCTACCTCTTCTGCGTGGCTTGGTCCTGAAAGCACAGTTACATCAGCATCTTCGATTTCACTCTCAATAATATCAGTCATTGTCATAAATGTTTCATCTTCTATTCCTTTTGCAACATTTATAATAATCTGTCCTGGTTTTGTGAGTCCTTTTAATCTATGTGCTGTAGATCTAATATAAGATGATGCCGTAGCCAGAACAAGAATATCTTTATCTTTAACTGCGTAGTTTAAATCATCTGTGATTTCAATCTTTTCAGAAATTTTTATCCCCTTTAAACTTATTTCATTTTCCCTTTTAGTCTTTAACATTTCAACTTCTCTAGGAACTGCTGACCAGATTGTAACATTATGTCCATTATTATTTAAAAGTACTGCTATAGCAATACCCCAGCCACCGGCTCCCAATACAGTAATGTCTGCCATAATTACACCTCTTTCTTTTCTCCTATTTTTCTCTCTGTTCCATTTAAAAGTCTGACTATATTAGCTCTGTGTTTGTACCATGCAAGAGCTCCTATAAAGAATAATATCAGATAAGTCTCAATTCTCCATGCTCCGCCAAAATGCATGTCATTGTGAAATCCAAAAATTTTTAATTCATTAAATATCACAAATTCAATAAATAGTGCCGCAGTAATACACAGCGAACCAAGTGAAACATATTTAGATATTGCTGTTACAGCAATAAATAAGGCAATTTCAATTATAATTATTTTCAAATCAAATAATCCAAGAACAACACCAGCAGATGCCGCAACTCCTTTTCCACCCTTAAATCCCATGTAAAACGGAAAATTATGTCCAAGAATTACTCCAACGCCTCCATATAATCTCAAAATCATGACAAAATGTCCGTCATTTACAATCCCTTTAAAAACAAAATATATAAGTATACTGCAAATAATCGCCTTTAGAATATCTCCTATAAATGTAATTATTCCAGCCTTTTTTCCAAGGGTTCTCATTGCATTTGTTGTTCCTGCATTACCACTTCCAAAATCTCTGATATCTATATTATTTAATTTACCATAAATGTATGCTGTCTGGAACAATCCGAACCCATAACCAATAATTATGCAAATAACTCTGTATATTATGTTCTCCATTTTAGTCTTCCTTCTCTTTTCTTTCTCTTATAATAAATTTAAGTGAAGTACCCCTGAATCCGAATGCTTCCCTGATTTTATTCTCTATATATCTTGTGTAAGAGAAATGCATAAGTTCTTTACTATTAACAAATATAACAAATGTAGGCGGTTTTACCGCAACCTGAGTAATATAATAAAGTCTAAGTCTCTTTCCTTTATCTGTTGGTGGCTGCTGCATTGCAACTGCCTCTGCCATAATTTCATTTAGTACACCAGTCTGTACTCTAAGTGTCTGATTTTCAATTACCATATCAATTACATCAAACAGTTTGTTAAGTCTCTGTCCAGTCTTTGCTGATACAAATAATATTTCAGCATATGGCATAAATGAGAGAATTTCTCTGATTTTTTTTGTATGTTCATAAATAGTCTTGTCGTTTTTCTCAACAGCGTCCCATTTATTGACAACAATAATTATTCCTTTTCCTCTGTCATGAGCAATTCCTGCAATCTTAGCATCCTGCTCTGCAACCTCTTCAGATGCATCTATTACCATAACAACCACATCTGCCCTCTCAACAGCTGCTACAGTTCTGATAATACTGTATCTCTCCAATTCTTCCTTAATTTTAGACTTTCTTCTTAGTCCTGCCGTATCAATAAATACATACTCTTTCCCATTTCTTTTGACATCTGTATCAACAGCATCTCTTGTTGTACCTGCTATATCAGATACAATTACCCTATCTTCTCCTATAAGCTTATTAATGATAGATGATTTTCCAACATTTGGTCTTCCAACAATTGCCACTTTAGGTCTGTCGTCTTCCTCTTCTTCTTCAGTAATTTCACTGTCAAAATGACTAATTACCTCATCTAACATATCTCCAAGGCCAAGTCTTGAGGCAGCTGAAATTGGATGTGGATCTCCTATTCCAAGGTTATAAAATTCATATACGTCTGGCATCATCTTTTCAAAGCTATCAACTTTATTTACAACCAGCACAACAGGCTTATGACTTCTTCTTAACATGTCTGCGACTTTTGCGTCTGCATCAATAAGTCCCTGCCTCACATCTGTCAAAAATACAATTACATCTGCTGTCTCTATGGCAATCTCTGCCTGTTCCCTCATCTGTGACAAAATAATATCATTTGAATCAGGTTCAATACCACCTGTATCAACCATTGTAAAAGTCTTATCAAGCCAGTTTACATCAGCATAAATTCTGTCCCTTGTTACACCAGGAGTATCTTTAACTATAGATATTTTGTCCCCTGCTAAAGCATTAAACAAAGTGGACTTGCCAACATTTGGCCTTCCTACTATTGCGACTATATGTTTTCTCATTATTAAATCCTTTCTATTGCTCTTTATATGCATCTATATATACAAAATTCCCATTATCAGTTCTGTCATTATTTTCTTTTCCTGTTACGGCATCAATAAATCCCTGCCCTGAGTTTTTGGAAATAATAATATTGGCACCTAACTTTTCTCTAAGATCATCAAGTGTATAATCATCTAGGAAAACATCTTCTCCACTTCGAAGGATATTATCTGGTAAGAGGAGCCTGTTCCCTAATTCCTTGTCTTTTAACTGGTCATAGAGATCTGTTGCTGTAATAAGCCCCGAAACTGTAATATGTTCTCCAAAAAAATTGTTTATTATTTTATAACAGTTTATCTTTAATCCTTTTATCTTTTTCTCAGTTCTGTCTGACATTTCCTTTATCATATCATATGCAAGAACTCCTGTTGCAATAGAGACTGTTTCTTTTCTTCCGTTCATCACATCTGCATCTGTATTTTCCAATGCCTCAGTAAATTCATCCCATAAGAGTCTCATCATCCCAACACCATTTTCTAACTGTATGTATCCATCATATCTTTCCTCTTTTGGAAAGTCTCTCTCTGCAAGAATATACCATTCATCACTAGCCTGAACAAAATGAATATCCATTTTCTCATAAAACTTTCTCTGGAATTCTTCAATCATATCTATAACTTCACATGCATCTTCCTTGTTAAAAGGTTCTAGATGATATAATCCATCTCTGTACTTAGTAAGGCCTGATGGAACAACAGAAACACTCCTCATAACAGGAGCATATTCAAATAAATCATTTATTGTTTTTTTCAGTTCTTCCCCATCATTAACACCTTTGCACAAAACTATCTGACCATTCATTTCTATTCCCTCATCATATAGTTTTTTTATTTTTCTGAGAGACTCCCCTGCAAATCTATTATTTAACATCTTGCATCTCAAAGATTCATTTGTTGTATGAACAGAAATATTTATTGGACCAAGATTATATTTTATTATCCTGTCTATATCCCTGTCTTGCATGTTCGTAAGTGTAATATAATTGCCCTGAAGAAAAGATAATCTTGAATCATCATCCTTAAAATACAGAGTATCCCTCATACCTTTTGGCATCTGATCAATAAAACAGAACATGCACTTATTTGTGCAGCTCTTATAATCTCCCATCAGCCCATTTTCAAAAACTATGCCTAGATCTTCATCAGGATCTTTATCAATTTCAAGTAGCCACTCTTCCCCATCTTTTTTTCTGACAAGAACCTCAATGTAGCTATCTTCTACAAGATACTGATAATCAAAAACATCTTCTATCTCTTTATCATTTATTTTTAGCAGAACATCCCCTGGCTCTATCTCTAACTCATAGGCAATGGAATCTTCTGATACCTCTTTAATTACATGTTCAATTGTCATAAAAAAAACAACCTGCTTTCCTATTATTTGCATGTGAACATACACAACAAGTTTATCAGTTATTTCATATTTTGTAAAGGTTTCATTCCTATGAAAGCCGCAAGATTGCCCCTTTTTCCGTTAAGGCCGCGGTGTGAAAACAGAACATCTTTATTACAGCATGTACATATTTCTCTGTTTTCAATATGTTCTGGCTTTATTCCTGCATCCTTTAATACAATTTCATTTGCCTTCCAAAGGTCTAGCAGATATTTTCCATTTTCTTTTTCCTCAAATATTGATTTTATCTGATTCTCACTATAAGTTTTTGAAAATTCCTCTATCAAATCCTCACTGACCTCATAACAAGATTTGCAAATAGATGGGCCAATGGCACATATTATATTTTCCCTGCTGCATCCAAACTCTTCACACATAGTATCAACGGTTACTTTTCCCATTCTGTGTGCAGTTCCTTTCCATCCTGAATGTGATACCGCAACTACTTTTTTTTGCTCATCTGCAAAAAACAGTGGCACACAGTCAGCAAAGTAAGTAAATAAAACTATTCCACTCTCATTTGTAATAAGACCATCTATATCATGATAATCCTTTTCCCTCGTAATTCCCTTTCCCTTATCCTCCGAGGTTACTATCCTGATATTAGTTGTATGTGTCTGATCTGAAGCCACAAAATCACTAATCTGACACCCTATATTTTCTGCTATTATTTCATAATTTTTAATTACATTTTCACTGTCATCCCCTCTTGTAAATGTCAGATTAAGACTTTTATATATACCCGAGCTTACTCCTCCAAGCCTTGTTGTAAATCCATGCTCTATAAATGGTACTTTATCAAACTGACTGTACTTAATCAGAGGAAGTTTATCATTAATTCTCTCTTCTAGATATTTGTTCATATATTCTCCTAACTAAAAACATTATCCATGCATTTTAACTCTTCTCCAAAAAAACCTATTACACTGTAACACACTTTGTAATCTGAATATTTTTTATTATTAATCAGATAATACTTCGAAGTAAGTATTATTCTATTCTGTTTTCTCTGATCTACTGCTTCAAATGGTGTGCCAAATCTATTATTTTTCCTATACTTTACTTCATAAAAAAAAATCACTTTACGATTAGTATCTAAAGCAATAATATCTATCTCTCCAAATCTGCAGTTAAAATTTCTCTCAACAACTTCAAGGCCGCGAGATTTAATATAATCTGCCGCCTTCTCCTCATAAATATTTCCAATTTCTCTTTTATTCATTTTTCCCCCATTTATTCTGTTACTTGATTATAAATTAAGAAATGACAACCTGTGAATCTCACAAGGTCCATATTTTTTTATAGCATCCATATGTTCTTTAGTACCATAGCCCTTGTTTTTAGCAAATCCATATTCCGGATATTTTCGGTCATATTCTTCCATTAATCTGTCTCTTGATACCTTCGCAACAATACTTGCCGCAGCAATAGATGCCGATTTTGCATCTCCCTTTATTATTGGTACCTGTGGTATGGAAACTTCTGGTATGTTGACTGCATCATTTAACAGAAGGTCAGGTTTTACCTGAAGTCCATTTATTGCATTGCGCATTGCTTCATATGTGGCATTTAAAATATTAATTTCATCAATTACATTATGGTCAATGTAAAAAATTTTCCATGCAACTGCCTTCTTAGTTATTTCCTCATACAGTTCATCTCTCTTTTTAGCAGATAACTGTTTCGAATCATTAATATATAAAATATCACAGTCTTTTGGAAGGATTACTGCACCTGCGCATACCGGACCCGCTAACGGTCCCCTTCCAACTTCATCTATTCCACATATATACTGGCAGTTACTGTATTTTCTTTCATACTCAAACATATCATACATTCTTCTTTTTTCTTTCTCAAATGATATGAGATGTTTTTTATATGTATCAATTAGCTTAACTACGCCTTTTCTGTCATCATCACTGTATTTATCAAACAAATCCTGATATTCATCGAATGATGCATTGATAAACCTGTTTTTTATCTCACCAATCTTTTCACTGCTCATTTTCTACTCTCTCTAAACTTATTCTTCCCAGCTGACCACTTCTAAACTCATCAATCAAAACTGCCGCTGCTTTCTCCACATTAAGTTCATTTCCTTTTAATAATAATTTTCTTGTTTTAGCTATTTCATCAAGCATCAAAATGTTATCAATATTCTCATCAATACCAAATCTTTCGCCAATAGCTCCCGGGTAATTGGATTTTAAAAATTTAATTAATTCAATAGCAAGTTCTTCGGTATTAATTATCTCATCTTTTATAGAACCAATAAATGCCAATCTTAATCCTACTTCCATATTCTCAAATTTAGGCCACAAAATTCCTGGAGTGTCTAATAATTCCAATGTCTGGCTTAATTTAATCCACTGTTTTCCCTTCGTCACACCGGGCTTATTTCCAGTCTTGGTACATGCCTTTTTGGCATATGAATTAATAAATGTTGATTTTCCCACATTTGGAATTCCCACAACCATAGCTCTTACCGGTCTGTTTTTAATTCCTCTCGCTCTATCTCTCTCAATTTTTTTCTGGCATGCTTCTTTTACTATATTATTTATATTCTTAACACCCTGGCCACTTCTAGAATTAATAGTCACAACATAAAAACCTTTGTTCTTAAAATAATTAACCCATCCCGAAGTAACCTTTTCATCGGCCAAGTCATATTTATTAAGTATAATTATTCTTGATTTATTATTTGCTAATGTATCAATATCTGGATTTCTGCTGCTCAACGGAACTCTGGCATCTAATATTTCTATAACCAGATCTATTAATTTTATATCCTCCTGCATCATTCGTTTTGCTTTGGTCATATGACCCGGATACCAATTGATTTGTATTTTTGCCGACAAATTATCTTTTTCATTTTTATTCATGTAAATCACACCTTTCAATCAAGATTTAATAATAAGGATTAAAACTCATACATGTATAATTATATCATATTATTTGGCATATTTTAATGCTTTAATAGCATTTTCATATTGACTAGCATACTTTAAAACAATTTCTATTGAACCATCCTCATTTACATATATAGTATTAATAAAACTACTTAATATATTTCTATTAAGTTCTTTAATTTTTCCTTCTTCTTTTATTCTTTTTATCCATTTTAAATCTAAATTATCTTTTTCATTTATATTTAATTTGTCTTTTTCTAGTCTTAATCTATTAAGTTCATATAAATACTCTTTATTATATTTATCAAAGTCTTCTTTTAAAATATAATCATTTTTAAAATCTTCAATTATTTCATCTAACAATTTATTATATTTGTTTATTTCTTTTTCTATTTCAGCAATTTTTATTTTTTTAATATTTTCCATATATTCATTATTAGATTCACTATATATTGAATTAATTCTATCAGAAATATCCGATACCATATCTATAAAATTATTAATTGATTTTAAGACAACTTCGTTTAATATTGATTCTTTCGTAAAATGTTTGGAACAAGTCTTATTCCTTTTGTATGAAGAACAATAATACTCAGCTTCTTTTCTATTCTTATGACTATCTCTTGTTAATGAGTTTTCGCAGTCACGACATTTTAAAAAACCTGAATAAATAGGAAGTTCGCCTTTCTTATTTGATTTTGAATTACCACTATATAGCAAATGTTGTACTTGATTAAAATATTCTTCCTTAATTATTGGTTTATGGTGGTTTTCATCAACTATCCATTCTTCTTCTGGAACATTAACCTTTCCATGATTCTTGTGACTTATTCTATTTATTTTATTTTGT
This sequence comes from uncultured Eubacteriales bacterium, assembly GCA_900314525.1. Lineage (GTDB taxonomy): Bacteria > Bacillota > Clostridia > Lachnospirales > Lachnospiraceae > Bovifimicola. Next base: position 742 of record OMVN01000011.1, on the reverse strand, counting down.
AATGAATAACCTATATATGTCTTATTTTTCAAAATTGAATCTATCATTCTTACAGTCCATTTATCTGCAACTGTAGCAGTTTTTACCCCTCTTTTAACATTTAAAAACATGCTTGGAGTAATTATATGGTTTTCATTTAATAAATCTACAATCTGATTTCTACTATTCCCTCGCAAAGCATATAAAAATACCTTTTCTACAATTTCAGCAGCTTCTTTATCTATTTCCAATTTATGTATATCCTTTTTATTTTTTACATACCCAAAAGGAGCTATATTTGTAATGAAGTTTCCAGATTTTTTTGATGCTTTTAATGAAGTTCTTATTTTATTAGAGGAATCTTTTGAATAGCTTTCATTCATAAGATTTTTAAAAGGTATTTCTAATGTTTTTATAGAATCTGGTTTCAAATAAGAATCGACATTTTCGTTTATTGATATAAATCTCAAATTATATCTTGGTATAATATTCTCAATAAAATTGCCAACTTCTAGATAATTTCTACCCAATCTTGATAAATCTTTAACCACTATACAATTTATTTTTTTGCTTATAATATCTTCATATAGACTTTGAAATCCTGGTCTATCAAAATCTGTACCAGTAAATCCATCATCTTTATATATATTAATTAATTCTAATGATTGTTGTGATATAACATAGTTGTAACACCTCGACCTAATAAGATATAATCTTAGGAGGAAACGAGGAATGTCACAAATGAGTAAACACTATGAACCAG
>OMVN01000010.1 GCA_900314525.1 uncultured Eubacteriales bacterium | reverse complement strand
TTTAGTATCATTATGAGTTCCTCCTTGTAACTCATATATCATAACATTTGTACATTCTTATTTAATATTTATTGTACATATTTAAGTATAACTTTATACCTCACCTCCTGATATTTCATCCTATATCAGGTCCAACTTTTTGTCCGCACCTCCCAGGTCCTAAATAAAAATGGATACAGTGGATTTTCTAATGTGTATATTTCGGGAGAGATAAATAAATCAAAGGCCCAGGGTGATCTCTATGATTACATAAAGGATCAAGAGCCTGGAAACTCAGTATTTATTCATATAGGAGACAACCAGGTAAGTGATGTGGAAAATGCCAGCTCTCATGGTTTTACACCTGTAAAATACGAAAATGCTGATAGTGCAGGCTCAAAATTCAGACCAGCTGATATGTCGTACATAATTGGAAGTGCATACCGAGGAATTATAAATCACAGGATGTATTCGGGAATTGATAATTACTCTGAAGAATATGAGTATGGATATATTTATGGTGGACTTTTTGTATACGGATATTGCAATTATATACATAATTACTGCAAGACAAATGATATAGATAAGATTATTTTTCTCGCCAGAGATGGTGATATCTTAAAAGAGATATATGACAGAATTTTTCCGGGAGAAAATACAGAGTATGCGCTATGGTCTAGAGCAATTGGCGTAAAGCTCATGGCGGGCACGAATAGATATGATTATTTCAGAAGATTTCTGACACATAAGGCTAATAAGGACTACACTGTATATGAAATTCTTGAATCCATGGAACTTGGAGAGTATGCTAGTAAGTGGTTTGATAAGCCTGATGAAATTGTATTTACATCAGGTATGGAGAAAGATGTGAGAAAAGTTCTGACAGAACACTTCCATGAGATAACAGATAAGTATAAGAAAGAAGATATTGCAGCTAAGAGGGTCTGGGAAAAGAGGCTTGATGGTTGCAAAAGGGCAGTGGCTGTGGATATTGGCTGGGCTGGAACTGGAGCTATATCCATAAAACATTTAGTTGAAAACAAGTGGAACATTCCGTGTAAGATTTATGGAATGCTTGCAGGAACTAATACAGTCTACAACGATGAGCCAAATGCGTCTGAATTTTATCTGGCAGATGGAATTCTTGATTCTTATCTTTTCTCCCAGAGTAAAAACAGAGACATTTTAAAGAGGCATGACCCGAACAGAAATATGAATGTATACTGGGAAATACTTCTCTCTTCTGAACAAAAGCATTTTACAGGATATGATATAAATGGAAATGATAAGTATTTAAAAAGAATTAATGATAAGTTTAATTTAAAAACAGAAGTGTAACAGATATGGATAAATGGGAAGAAAAACAGAAAAAATATTTGACATTTTTTGAAAATAATGCATTAATAAGAAAAGCGATACTAAACACACAGGGTCGGATTACTGATATAAATGTGCGGCAGCAGATTTATCTGTATACTATGTGCCCTGTTATTGCTATGTTTTCAAAGTGGGTTATAGAAGAAGCGGTTAAGAGAGATATTAAGAAACTGTATTTTATGGCGAGAGACAGTTACACGGCATATCTGACTGCTGATTATATAATAAAGAAATATCATATTGATATACAAATAAAATACATAAGACTTTCGAGACATTCATTAAGACATTCAGAATACAAGAACATTATTACTTATCTGAAAAAAGAAGGTTTCTTTGATGAGGATAAGTATGGAATAGTGGATAGCGGATGGCTTGGAACAGTGCAGCAGTCCCTCAGGGATTTACTTGTGAAGGCAGGATGTAAGACTGAATTTGATGGTTTTTATTTTGGACTATATGAAATTCCTCGTCAGATGGACAGAAAAAGATACAATGGATTTTATTTTAATCCTGTAGGTGGAATAAAACAAAAGGTGTATTTTTCTAATTCTCTGTATGAAGTGATGAATGCGGAAAATATTGGTATGACTGAGAGTTATGATGAGCATGGGAATCCAGTACTTGTGGATAATGAGTATGATAAGAATCCAGAAGATGATTTACTTGTGCTTAATGTTTTTAATGAGCAGCTATTTAAAAATGATGGGAGCTACAAGGGGCTTAAGGTTGACAGAAGAGAGCTGTTTAATATCCTTCGGGAATTTATGACCAGTCCATGTATGGAGGAGATTAAGTCTTTTGGAAATATCAGATTCAGTGCAAATTATGGAGACAAGACTGATTTAATGGCTGCAAGAATGTCAGAAAAGGAACTAAAAAACCTATGGCTATTTGCGAGGATTAAGAGAAATCTTATGAGAAGCAGAGAACCAGTGAGAGAAAGTGCATGGCAGCAGGCGAGTATTATACTTAATGGAAAGCACGTAAATAGTAATATGAGACACGATAAGGTATACAGGTACACAAAATACGTATTAAATGGTATTAGGAATATAAGATTATGAGTAAAAAGAAAAAAATAGAAAATAAAAATTTGTTATACAACACATCTGAAAGTGATTATGTAAAAGGACTTTTCTTTATTAACAATGAGGATGGTTCAGTTACAATAACAGGAACTGCTACTGGGGACATCTATTATAAGATAACAAGGAGTTTCAAGAGTGGCGGAGTTGATCTTGCACCAGGAAAATACATTGTTTCTATGGGGAAGAATATCAAAAAATACGAGGGGATTTCTCTTGTATGTAACGTAGGTACAAGTGTAAAGAATTTTACTTCCTATGGCGTTGGTCAAGTTGGTGAATACGAAATAAATGTACGTAAAAACGATAAAGTATCTGTTCATATAAGAGTTCGTAAGGGAAGAAGATTTAATCATTATCAGATTTATCCTATGATAAGAAATGCAAGTATAAAAGATGGAACTTACGAGAAGTGCAATCTTGTTGCGGATGAGGATATTTTCTACATAGAAGAGGAAAATCTAGTAGAAGTGAATGATGTCAGCATGATGTTTAAAATATCTCAGGATGATTCAATCGGATTAAAAGAGTACCTTATTAAGCTGGTTCAGGACAAGGTTAAGAAGAAAAAGTTCTATGCACTTTCAGATATCAGTTTTACTGCGAAAAAAGGACAGGTTCTTGGAATTATCGGAACAAACGGGTCAGGAAAAAGTACACTTCTAAAGATTGTATCAGGTGCGTTAAAGCCAACATCCGGAAGAGTTTATGTTGGGACTGATGATGTTCAAATACTAACTCTTGGTACTGGATTTGACGGAGAACTTACAGCGAGAGAGAATGTATATTTGAACGGAGCGTTAATCGGATATTCAAAAGAATTTATAGATACTCACTACGATGATATAGTAAGATTTGCAGAACTTGAAGGATTCATGAATGAGAAAATCAAGAATTTCTCAAGTGGTATGAGATCGAGATTAGGTTTTGCAATAGCTACAGCATCAGATGCCGCAGAACTTCTGATTCTTGACGAGGTTTTGTCTGTAGGTGATGAATTCTTTAGAAAGAAGAGTCTTGCAAGAGTAAAAGAACTAATACACGGGGGTTTCACAGTAATCTTGGTTTCCCATGGAATGGCAACAATAAGAGATAACTGTGACAAGGTAATTTGGATAGAAAATGGAACTAAAGTTATGGAAGGAAAACCATCCCTTGTATGTAATGCATACCAGAAGGGATATATTGATTACGAGGTAGTAGAATGATCCTTCAAAAATGTGTAATTAACAGGAAATATATAGACTGCAAGGATATGTATTATCGTGGAGATTATCAGATAGTTGGAGATGGAGTATTTGTTGAAAAAGGAAACGAAGTAACTACTGACACGTATATGAATATATTTGATTATTCAATATACCAGAAATATACTTTGGTTGCCGATGTTTATTTTGAAATAACGTACAGAGGGAATGCTAATATTGCTCTTGTATATGAAAAAGAAGACGGAGAAACGAAAGAATTAAAGGTTAGTGGCAGAACAGCAGTTCCAAGAGATTGGACAGATGGAATAATATACTTCAGGTTTCAAGCTCTTGATGACTCTGTGATTACAGGGGCATCGTTTGGAACAATAACAGAACCTCGCAAGGTAGTGAATCTCTCGAGTATAATATGTACTTTTAAGAGAGAGAGAAATCTTTTTGAACTGATAGATATAATCAAAAAATCTGACCATAAAATACATATTTATGTAATAGATAATGCAAAATCAATAAAGGGACATAATGATGAATATGTCCATATTTATCCTAATACTAACTGTGGCGGCTCAGGCGGATTTTCAAAGGGAATGGACAAAATTATAGACAATCATAACCTGAATAAATCAGATTATGTAATACTTATGGATGATGATGTTCTAACCGATGCCGAGATGTTTAACAGACTTGTTGCATTCTTAAGTTTTATTAAAAGAGAATACAGAAATAAATATATTGCAGGAAGAATGCTAAATATCCTAAAACCATGGATACAGTACACTTCATGTGAGAAGTGGAATGGCGGAACTATTGAACACATTAATCACAATATGGATTTATCCGACAGGAAAAATCTTTTCTGTGTGAATAATTCAATTGGAGGGGAGTATTCTGGATGGTGGCTTGCATGCTACCCATATTCAGTTATTCAGAAACATCGTCCTCTGCCATTTTTCCTTCATTGTGATGATGTAGAATTTGGATTAAGACTAAAAGATTCTCCGATTATTCTAAATGGTGTTCATGTATGGCACAAAATACCTGATGATAAGGGGGAGAACTATTTCAACTATTATGACATGAGAAATGCCATGATTGTAAACAGCATTTATAATCCTTCGGATTTTAGAGGACAATATGAGTTTTTTAAGAGCAAGATAGGACCTTTACATGCTGCCAGAAATTATACAGGGGAGTACCTGGCAATCCTGGGAATGAATGACTATCTAAGAGGAAAGAGCAGTTTTCTGAAAACAGATAGTGAAAAACATCATAACAGGATTATGAGAATTTCAGCCAGAAAACACAGCAGATATATAAATATGCTTTTGTGGAGAATAACTGCAGTCAAGTTAAGACTAAAATGCAATCATATCAGTTATGATTTATAGAGCATACTAAGAAATAGAATTATTATGAATTTAGAAATTTTTAAGCAGAGAATTTTTGTTTTGCAGCAGCTGACAAAAAGAGAATTAAAAAGAAAATATGCCAGAAGTTATTTGGGAATTTTATGGAGCATAGGATATCCACTTCTTAGAATGTTCCTTGTAGTAATGCTTTTTTCAACGTTACTGTCAAGAAATATTGCTAAGTACCCAGCGTACTACTTTGTGGGATTTCTGATGCTTGAATTCTTTAAGACTGGTTCTGAGAATTCACTTACAGCACTTGTGGATAACAAGATGATGTTCCAGAAAACAAAAATAGTACCTAGAATTTTTGTATTATCAAGGGTACTTACATCTTTTGTGAATCTTCTGCTTGGAACGATTCCGTTTATTGGGGTGCTTATTTTCTAAGGTTGTAAGCCAACGTTATATTTGCTTTACATACCAATAGATATATTCTTTCTCGCTCTGTTTGTAACGGGTATGTCATATGCAGTATCTATATGGTATCTGTATATGAGAGATGCTAAGTTTATATATTCAAATGCACTTCATATCCTCAGATTTTTTACAGCACTGTATTATTCAATAGACAGAATGCCACATAATATAGCTACATTTATAAGATACAATCCTCCATATACATTTATTGCGATTGGAAGAAACTGTATAGTGTACGGAAAAGCACCTGACGAAGGATATCTGCTTCAGATGGTTGTGTACGGAATTGGATTCTATATATTTGGTAAAGTTATTTTTGAATTGTTCAAGCATAAGATTGCAGAGAAAATGTAGAAAGGAAGAGTGAAATGGAAAAACTGAAAAATTATTTTTTTGTTATTAGACAGTTACAGCACAGAAATAGAAAAAGACAGTACTCTTCTACATTTTTGGGAATTTTATGGGATGTATTAAATCCCCTGATTAACATGCTGATTCTCATATCGATTTTTGGACACATAATAGGTCATACAAACTGGCAGTCTTATCCGGTATATATTCTTCTTGGAACAATGGTGTTTAAAATTTTTGTAGCGGGCACTGAGCGTTCAATAAGAGTTTTGTCGGGAAACAAAGCGCTTATTCTCAATACCAGAATTCCTAAACAGTTATATGTATTGCAGGCTGTATATGGAGCACTTGTGGATTTCTTGATTTCAATCATAATTCTTGTAGGAGTTATGATTTACACAGGTGTAGGCACAAATTACATGTGCCTGCTGGTAATATTTTTATGATATTTTTACACTGGCAGTATTTTATGGCTCAGCCTTATTTGCAAATCCAAGCAAATATGGTCCGGTTATGCAGAAAATTATTTCATTTAATCCAATATATGATGCAATTAGTATTGCCAGAGTCAGCGTTATAGATATGAAAATGCCTGGAATTGGATTATGGATTAAATTAGTCAGCAGTGCCATTATAGTATATACAATTGGATATTTTGTATTTAAGCGTGGTACCGAGAATGTTGTTGCAAAGCTGTAAGATAGATGAACAAGATTTGTAACATGAAATTATGCGGATAAATGTAGAATTTGAAAGGAATTAGTTATGAGTAAGGATCGTTTGGGTGCGTTTATGGATGCCATAATCGCCATAATAATGACAATATTAATTTTGGAACTTAAAAAGCCTGCAGAACCATCCCTTGATGCGTTATTAAAACTTTGGAAGAATATACTAGTATATGCTCTTAGTTTTATATGGCTTGGAAGTATGTGGGTCAGCATACACAATGCCTGGGACAGAATTGAAAAGATTTCCCAGAAAACAATCTGGCTCTGTATAATGCTTCTATTCTGCTCATCATTTATGCCATATACATCCAGCCTTGTGGGATCATATGTAGACAGCAGAGTTATTGAGGGATTCTACGGAATAGTAGTTATTCTTACAACAGTATTTTTGACGCTGATTTACTACAGTCTTGCAAACGATAATGATATACCTGAAGTGTGCACATATTTACGAAAAGTAACCAAACTTCTGTGCATAGACATAGTTATAAAACTCGTTGCGCTTGTAATTGGAGTATTATTCTACCCTCCTATTGTTGCAATTGGAATTGTTATAGCAGCAATATTTATTGCGGTTGGCAGAAAAGTTCACCTTTATGGAATTATATAGAATATAAGTTACCGTGAAATGGGGTTGAAGGAGAAGTCATGACACTGAAAGATAAAATCAGAAAACGACGAGAAAACAAACGTGAAATTAAAGCATTCCTAAAAAATAATAGAAAAGTAACTCTGGGAGAGAATGTCGTATTTAAAAATTCCAAGTATATTACTTGTGGAGAAAACTGCGTAATTGGGGATAACAGCAGGTTGTTTTGCTTTGATAATTACAAAGATGTGGATTTCGAGGTAAGACCTGAGATAAAAATAGGCATGAATATGCATGCAACGGGTAATCTTGTAATACAGTGTGCGGGCAAGGTTCATATCGGAAATGACCTTCTTGCGGCATCAGATATTTTTATAATTGATTATAATCATGGAACAAGTCCGTTAATATTTGATTATTTGTATAATGATCTTGAGATTTCTAAGGGAGTTACAATTGGAAATGGTGTTTGGATAGGTAATAATGTTGTTATTTTAGGCGGAGTAAATATTGGAGATAAGGCCATAATAGGGGCTGGATCAGTAGTTACTCATGATGTTCCTGCATACAGTATTGCTGCAGGAAATCCGGCCAGAATAATAAAGACATATGATAAAGAAAATAACTGCTGGGTTAATGTAAAACATTAATCCAGCAGTTAATGCATATAATGACATATCTAATAATTTTGCTTTTTCAGGCTTCCCGAGAGCAGGTTTTTTACGTTCTTTGGAACGTCTTTGATTGTAACATCTGAATCTTCATAAATAAGAATATTATATTTTTTGACATTGTTTGGCTTGGCAAAAATATGTGTAACATCGTAAACTTGACTGCTCTTGTTAATGCAGTTTCCATCTCTTAAACTATTCACAATTAAAATATTACCCACAGGATTTCCGTAAATATCATGTTCTGGATTCATGCAAAGAGTAAAGTTAAGATCTGTAGTTCCAAACTTATATGTACATGTATTTGTCTCTATAGATTCGAGAACAAAACAGTCTGATGTAGCCATTCTGGCAATATCGCAAATGTGCTTTAATTTCTTCTGAGCCAGCTCAAAAGGATGAGAACTGTTAAAGAAAATCTGATCTGTGGTAAGTCTCTTGTTTATAGCATTGCTGTAAAATCTCTGGGCAGACAGATTAGTTCCTACACCGGTGAGATGTCGGAAACTGTCGGCTTTGAACATAACCTCTATATATCGTCCCTCAAAAACGTACATAAAAGTTCTTCCTACAAGAAATTCCTTGTATAAAATAGCTGCTTCTTTTATTTTTTTGATGGTCTGTATTTTATCTGCCTTTTTGCTCATAAGATTTTCCTTGGTATGTTTGATTTCTAATGTATTTTTCAGTAAAAAAATGCCAGATGAAAAAATCATCTGGCGATTATTGTCTTAGTAAAGCGGTTTTATGCTGGCTGTCAGCCTGGATAACCTTTCGGATATCAATGAGTCATCAGACTTTTAAGTCCCTGATGCGGACTCACCAGTTTTCCCAGGTGTGGGCTGGATATCCTTGCGAATATCTAAGGGGTCTTTGATTTTACCTGCCAAAGCACAGTACAGCTTTACGTGCCGCCACACGGAACTCTATGTTCAACTATATTATATTATGCCCGTTTTCTAATTGCAATATTTTTTTCTAATTTCATGAAATTGTAATAATCCCAATTGTTCCACCTATTTATCATTACCATAATATGTAAAACATGTTTCCTAACTACATAAGCTCCCCTGAGTTCCCCCTGTGTTGGAAGACATTGCGAAAGCACGTCTGACAACACAGGGGGAACTCAGGGGAGCGATGCCCATTTTTACAAATTGTTTATATTATTAATATTGACACAAATGTACAACTTTGATAAAATAAATAACTGAGAGAAGAATATTTTGTGCAACTTGTCTATTTATGTCGATAGATGACGAACACATATGTTGTGCATATTGGACAACAATATGCGGTAATCAAAAACTATATTTTATATTAGGGAGGCAGTTAAATTATGAAGAGAAATTTAGGAAAAGCATTAGCACTTGGACTTTCGATGACAATGGTAGCTGGACTTGCAGTAGGATGCGGTTCTTCATCAGATTCAGATTCGTCATCTAAGTCAGAAAACGGAAAAGGATCTGTATACTGGTTAAATTTCAAACCAGAGGCAGACGAGGCATTACAGGATATTGCTAAGACTTACAAGAAAGAGACTGGCGTTGCAGTTAAAGTTGTTACAGCAGCTTCTGGAACATATGAGCAGACTCTTACATCAGAAATGGATAAGTCTAAAGCCCCTACACTTTTCGTAGTAGGTAATCAGGCATCAGTTAAAACATGGGATGATTACTGCTATGATTTAAAAGACACAGATGTTTACAATGAGTTAAGTACACAGGACTTTACATTAACAGATGATTCTGGAAAAGTTTGTTCAATAGGTTATTGCTATGAGAGTTTTGGTATCATAGTTAACAAAGCTTTACTTGAGAAAGCTGGACATAAACTTGATGAAATCACAAACTTTGATTCATTAAAGAAAGTAGCTGATGATATTCATGACAATGCTAAATCACTTGGATTTGATGCATTCACATCATCAGGAATGGATGATTCTTCATCATGGAGATTCTCAGGACATCTTGCTAACATGCCATTATATTATGAATCAGTAGATGATAACTGGAAAGAAGCTCCATCAGAAATTAAAGGAACATATCTTGATAACTACAAGAAAATCTGGGATTTATATACAACAGATACAGCAGCAGATAAGAAACAGCTTGCAACAGGTGGATTCGATGCTGAAGCAGAATTCAAAGATGGTAAAGCAGTATTCTTCCAGAATGGTACATGGGAGTATTCAGGACTTACAAAAGATGGCGCTATGAAAGCAGAAGATCTTGCTATGATCCCAATTTATTGTGGAGTTGACGGAGAAGAAAAGGCTGGTCTTTGCTCTGGTACAGAGAACTGCTGGGCAGTAAACTCAAAAGCTAGTGAAAAAGACAGACAGGCAACACTTGATTTCATGAAATGGTTAGTTACATCAGAAGCTGGAACAAAGATGATGTCTGAACAGTTTGGAGCTATTCCTTACAAGGGAGCTGTTGAAAGTGATAACGTATTCTTAAAAGATGCTAAGAAATACATGGATGCTGGTAACTACACAGTTTCATGGGCATTCAACTACACACCAAACGTAGATGAGTGGAGAGCTGGAGTTGTAGCTGCTATGAATCAGTATGACAATGGCGGTTCTTGGGATGATGTTAAGACAGCATTCGTTTCAGGATGGAAAACACAGTACGCAGCAGCAAATAAATAATATTTGAACTGATACAGTTAAATAAGATTTTACCGGGGGCAGGCGGGATTTTTTGCTTACCCCCGCTTTTTATAAAAAGGAGAATTTATGAGTAAGAAGAAAAAACGTTACAGTAACTCTGTTAACTCAGCATTACTTCAGAAATCAATACGTAAATGCTGGCCAATATTCTTACTTCCTCTTATGATAGCGTTTGCAATTGGATTTATTTATCCATTTTTCAGCGGAATGTACCTGTCATTTTGTAAGTTCACAACTACAAGTGATGCCAAATTGGTAGGATTTGTTAATTATAAAGAGGCATTTAAGGATAAAACATTTACCCACGCATTCTGGTACACAGCATTATTTGCAATAGTATCACTTGTTATTATTAATGTGGTAGCATTTGCCATTGCATATGTTCTGACACAGGGAATCAGGGGAACAAATATATTCCGTACAGTATTCTTCATGCCTAATCTCATTGGTGGTATGGTTCTGGGTTACATATGGAATATGATTTTCAATGGTATATTATTGAAATTTAATACAAACCTTTTGGCAAAATCTAAATATGGGTTCTGGGGATTGATTATTGTTATATGTTGGCAGCAGATAGGTTACATGATGATAATCTACATTGCAGGACTTCAGGCAGTACCTGAAGATATTATGGAAGCAGCTAAGATTGATGGTGCAGGAAGAATGCAGACTTTATTTAAAGTTACCATTCCAAACGTAATGCCATCAATTACAATATGTACATTCCTCACACTTACAAATGGATTTAAATTATTTGACCAGAACCTTGCACTTACAGGAGGTCAGCCATATGAATTTAAACCAGATGGAACTATTGTAAAAACTACAGAAATGCTTGCACTTAATATATATAATACATTCTATGGTCAGAATACATCTGCTAGAGGTGTTGCACAGGCCAAAGCTGTATTATTCTTTGTGTTAGTTGCAGCAATTTCAATTATCCAGTTGAGAATGACTAAATCTAAGGAGGTGCAGCAGTAATGAGTAAAGATAAAAAAGAAGCGAAGAAATATAAAGCATCAGCTGCAGCTAAGGCAGAGCTTAGAAAAAAAGAAGATCTACCATTTTTCTCCACAAGATTAATTAAATTATTGGTTACGATTTTATTCTCGATTATTTCGATAATATATGTACTACCTGTATTTATAGTGTTTATGAACTCGTTTAAGTTAAACACATTTGTAAAGACAGATACATTTAAGTGGCCATCAGGAAATATGTTTGCAAAATTTGCAAATTATACTAAAGGTATGACGTTTGGAAATTATCCATTTTACAAATCAGTGCTTTTCAGTATACTTATAACAGTTATTTCTACATTCTTGATTTTACTGTTTACTTCAATGGCTGCATGGTACATTGCAAGAGTTGATAATCTCATATGTAAAATAGTTTACTATTTATTTATCTTCTCAATGGTAGTTCCTTTCCAGATGGTTATGTTTACACTTGCAAAGACAGCGGATACTTTAAAGTTAAACACACCATGGACAATACCAATTGTGTATCTGGGATTTGGAGCAGGACTTGCTTCATTTATGTTTACAGGATTTATCAGGTCAATACCACTTGAAATTGAAGAGGCAGCAGCTATGGACGGCTGTGGTCCAATAAGAACATTCTTCCAGGTTGTTCTTCCAATGCTTAAACCTACAATGATTTCAGTAGGAATTCTTGAAATAATGTGGATATGGAACGATTATTTACTTCCATACCTGTCATTAAACCGTACAGAGTATATGACAATACCAATTCATATTCAGTACTTACAGGGAAGCTATGGTGCAGTCAATTTAGGAGCAATAATGGCTCTTATTACACTTAGTATTCTTCCTGTAATTATCTTCTACTTAATCTGTCAGAAGTACATCATCAAAGGTGTTGCTGCAGGTGCGGTAAAGGGTTAATATCTACTAAAATTTATCCCTCACAGATTTATCTGTGGGGGTATATTTTTATTTTTAGATATGAAACGGTAAATTAAAATAAAAAATATGATATAATAAATCCTAGAAATTAAAGGATGGTAAGTTATGGAATATAAAATAGATATAGTGGTAAACAAGTCTAGTTCTGGCAAATATATGGAGAGATTTCTTAAATCATTAGATAATCAGGAATACCGAAATTTCAGAATATTAATCGTGGAACATATAGATGGATTTACTCACACTGATGAAGATACCAGAGAGATTGTGTATAAGGATAAGCCAGGAAAGATACTTCTCATAAGATGTGGATTGCAGGATAATGGATGGAAAATAGCATATAATAAACTTGACTGTAATTATGTGATATTTGCTGATGAAAAATGTCAATTTTATAAGGATTCACTGAGTCAGATTAATGAGAGATTAAACGAGAGATGGATTCATATGCTTGAATTTAATTATCATATGATTTCTAAAGGGGATAAGAGAATATTTGGTTTAAAAGAAGAGTATATACAATATAACAGTATTTTGGACAGATATGTAGAGGGTGTAAATACATCAGATGTTTTATTTAATAAAGTAATTGACGCCAATTTTATCTTTGAGGAAGATTTTATTGATGAGGATTATTTTAGAAATAAATTTATACTTGCAGGCCTGTTTGGAAGGGTGAGCAAATATGCCACTGTTACACAGAGCATGTTGACATACTATGATGATGAAAATGAGACAATTCCAGACAAGGCATCATCAATTTTATCCTGTGAGAATAAAATATTCGACAGAATAAGATTCAGAGACCCTTCACTTAAGAGGGAAGCGGCACTTTATGTTTGCAGAGAACAGATTAAATTATACAGATATCTGTTTGTCAGGTTAAAGCTTAATAAGCGAAATAACATGCTTATGAAAAAGCAGTTTGATAAGTATTATGAGTATCTGAAAAGGCATGAAAGATATTATGAATCCCTGCCTGAGGAGGAGAAAAATTCGCTTCAAAAATTTTATTCAAATAAAGAAATATTTAGTATAAATCGCTTATTTACAAATAAATAAAATTGGTTTAATATTATTTCATACTTAGATTAAGGAGAAAAATTATATGTACAAAATTGGATTTGATAATGACAAGTACCTTAAGATGCAGTCAAAACATATTAAGGAAAGAATCGGTAAATTTGGTGGAAAACTGTATCTTGAGCTGGGAGGAAAACTGTTTGATGATTATCATGCATCGAGAGTTTTACCAGGATTTAAACCTGACTCTAAGATTAATATGTTAAAGCAGTTAAAAGATCAGATAGAGATAGTAATTGCTATTAAAGCAGCAGATATTGAGAAGAATAAAGTAAGAGGAGATATCGGTATCACATATGATATGGACCTCTTAAGACTTATAGATGCGTTTACAAATACAGGACTTTATGTAGGAAGTGTTGTTCTTACACAGTTTGAGGAACAGCCTGCAGCGATTGCATATGAGAATAAGTTAAAAGCTTTGGGACTTAAAGTATACAGACATAGAATAATAGAGGGATATCCAACAGATATCCACAAGATTGTAAGCGATGAAGGATTCGGAAAGAATGACTATATCGAGACAACAAGACCACTTATCGTTGTAACAGCTCCTGGACCAGGAAGTGGAAAGATGGCAACATGTCTTTCACAGCTCTACCATGAGAAGAAGAGAGGAATCAACGCTGGATATGCTAAATTTGAGACATTCCCAATCTGGAATATTCGACTTGATCATCCTGTTAACCTTGCATATGAGGCTGCTACAGCTGACTTAAAGGATGAGAACCTTATTGATCCTTTCTACCTTGAAGCAACAGGTGAAGAGGTTGTAAACTATAACAGAGATATTGAGGCATTCCCTGTACTTAAGGCAATGTTTGAGAAAATTGCAGGAAAGAGCCCATATAACTCACCTACAGACATGGGTGTAAATATGGCTGGGTATTGTATCACAGATGATGCAGCAGTAAGAGCAGCAGCTAAACAGGAAATAGTAAGACGTTACTACACAACACTATGTGCAGTGAGAAAAGGTGTTGCCGGTAATGATCAGGTAGAGAATATTAAAGGAATTATGAACAAGGCTGGAGTTTCAATTTCTGACAGACCAGTTGTAGCAGCAGCTAATGTTCGTGCAGAAGAAACAGGTGGACCTGCAGCAGCTATGGAACTTAAAGATGGTTCAATCATCACAGGTAAGACATCACCACTTCTTGGAGCTTCTTCAGCTATGATTCTTAACTCACTCAAACACTTAGCAGGAATAGAGGATAAAGTAAATCTTATCTCTCCTGAATTTATTGAGCCAATTATGAAGCTTAAGGTTAACTACTTGGGAGATCACAGTCCATTGCTTCATATAGATGAGATTTTAATCGTATTATCAATGGCAGCAGTTACAGATGAAAATGCAAAGAAAGCTATCGATAAATTACCAGAATTAAGAGGAGCAGAAGTTCATTCATCAGTTATCTTATCACAGGTTGATGAGAGCGCATTCAAGAAACTCGGAATGAATCTTACATGCGAGCCAAAATATCAGAACAAAAAATTATATCATAAATAGAATTTACAAATCAGATTATTGCCCCGCCATTTTTGGCGGGGTTGTAATATATACAAAATAATCAGAGGGAAGGTGTTTTACATGAAAGGCTATACTTATGATGGAAGTAAAGAGTTTTCTTATTTAAAATTTGACACCACAGACACTGGAGGGTTGAAAAAGGAAGAAGCTATAGAGCTAATGAACAAGAACCTGCCAGAAATTGATGTTCTTCAGAAAAAGTTCTATGCAGAGAAGAAGATGGGGCTCATTTTTCTTTTTCAGGCAATGGATGCAGCAGGAAAGGATGGAACAATTCAGGCAGTATTGTCTTGCTTGTCTCCACATGGGGTGAGAGAGTGTGCGTTTAAGGCGCCTAATTCCACAGAACTTTCTCATGACTTTTTATGGAGAATTCATCACTGTGTTCCTGAAAGGGGACAGATAGCAATATTCAACAGGAGTCATTACGAGGATGTGCTGATTTCAAAGGTCCATAAGCTATATAAAAATCAGCCAAAAGCATCGTATATTAAGGACAGTGAAATAATTGACACAAGGTACGAGGATATCAGAAATTTTGAGAAATATCTGTATAACAATAGCATAAGGGTTGTGAAGATATTCCTAAATGTTTCCAAGAAGGAGCAGACAAAAAGATTTTTAGCCAGAATAGATCAGAAAGAGAAAAACTGGAAATTCAGTTCTGCAGATATGAGTGAGAGGGAGTTCTTTGAGGAGTATCAGAAAGCATTTAAGGATGCGATAAATAACACGGCAACTAAATATTGCCCTTGGTATGTAGTTCCTGCAGATCATAAGTTGTATATGAGATATGTTGTAAGTCAGATTATTTTAGATACTCTGAGGGATATTGACCCAGAATATCCGGAAATTGATGATGAGACAGCAAAACAGTTAAAGGGATATAAAAAGATTTTAAAAGAAGAGCTAGAGAAGTAGTTTGGATTAATATTTAATATAAATAATGCCGCAGACCAGATTAGTATTAACAACCATAATCAGGTTTGCGGCATTTTGTGTTTAACTAAGTTGTGAGCCAGCCTTGAATATTATCTCTTTTTGTGTACCTTTACTTTTGTAAGTAAATCTGACCAGATAGCTGGATGGAACATAATGAGCAGTGGGAACAGCTCAAGACGTCCGGCTAACATATCAAACATCAGAACGTATTTTGAAAAATTACTGAAGAAGCCGAAGTTTCCAGTAGGTCCAACAAGTGAAAGACCAGGTCCTATGTTATTGATTGTGGCAGCTACTGAAGTAAATGATGTTGTAGCTCCGTATCCCTCAAATGATATAGCAAATATGGAGAGAGCAAATAAAAATATGAATGTAATGAAATATGCATTAGTTGCTCTTACAACTTCGTGTTCTATTGGCTTGCCATCAAATTTTATTTTTTTAACACTCTTAGGATGAATATAAGAGTTAAGTTCTTTTAACATTCCCTTGAATAACATTATGATTCTTGAAACTTTAATACCACCACCAGTACTTCCGGCACATGCACCAACGAACATTATGGCTACAAGAACGAATTTTGCGAAGCCGGACCATTTGTCAAAATCTGCGGTGGCATAACCTGTCGTGGTTATTATTGAACCAACAGTAAATGCTGTATGTCTGAGGGCTGTAAAAATATTTTTATAAAGGTGTGATACATTTATCATAATTATTGCAATTGCAGAGAAAATAATCATGAAATAACATTTTACCTCTTCCATGTTGAAAAGGTTTTTGAAATCTTTAAGCAATATAAAATAATAGGCATTAAAGTTGACTCCGAACATTATCATTGCAATTGTAATGACCCATTGACAATAAGGTGAGTAACTGGCACAGCTGTCTGCCTTTATACCAAAGCCTCCTGTACCTGCACTTCCGAAGGAGAGAGTTACTGCATCAAAACCTGGCATGCCACCTAATAAAAGCAGAATGATTTCTACAACTGTCATTCCAAGGTATATAAGATACAGAATTCTTGCAGTTTCTCTGATCTTTGGAACAATTTTGCCAACTGAAGGTCCAGGGCTTTCTGCCCTCATAATATTAATATTTGACCCGCCACTCAAAGGAATGATTGCAAGAACGAAAACTAAAACTCCCATTCCTCCAACCCAGTGAGTAAAACTTCTCCAGAAAAGATTTGTATGAGATAATGCTTCTACATTTGTGAGGATACTTGATCCTGTTGTCGTAAATCCAGATATTGTCTCGAAAAGAGCATCTGTAAATGAAGGAATATCTCCTGTAAATATAAATGGCAATGAGCCAAAAATACTAATTACTATCCAGCTAAGTGCGGTGGTTACACATCCTTCTTTGAGGTAGAAAACATTGCTCTCAGGTTTCTTTATTGTGGAAAGGATTCCAAGCAATCCTGTTATTCCAATTACAATAAGATATGCAAATATATCATCCTCACCATAGATGAGGGCCACGATACAGGGGAGAATCATAAGCATTGACTCTACCTTTAATACCTGTCCCAGTATATATCGAATAATTGAAGTGTTCATGTCTGTCCCCCTGAATTATTTCTTTAATATATCGCCAAGAACAGTAAATCCTGTGTGCTTGGTTGCAACCATAACAGTATCACCAACTTTTATGACATCCTGACCATTTGGAACGATTATTTTGCCATTTCTGTTAATGAAGCATATTATGAGATTGTCTTTGAGGTTGAGATTCATAATAGGAATACCTGTGATTTTTGATTCCTCTCTAACAACAAATTCAATTGCCTCGACTCTGGAGTCAAACATATGATAAAGTGTTTCGATGTTGTCACCTGTGGAATTATATTTTCCTCGAACATAAGCGATGATAGCTTCTGAAGTGATAAATTTAGGATATACAACACTTCCAAGATCAAGGTTACTTATAACATCTTTAAAATTAATACGGTTAATTTTAGTAATTACTTTCGCGTTAGAAACACTGTTGGCATGAAGTGTCAGCATAATATTTTCTTCATCAATACCAGTGAGTGGAACAAATGATTCAACATATTCGATTCCTTCTTCTTTAAGAAGTTCCTCGTCAGTTCCATCGCCATTAATGATTACAGCCTTTGGAAGGAGAATACTTAGTTCATCACATCTTGCACTGTCAGATTCTATTATCTTAACAGATATTCCGTAATTGATAAGACGTTTTGCAAGATAATATGCAACTTTACCTCCTCCAATAATCATTGTGTTCTTAACCTGGTTTGTCTTGAATCCGATTTTCTTTAAGAAGTCTTTGGCACTTTGTCTTGTGGCCACAAAGGAAACTAAGTCGTCTTCTTTGAGTACAAAATCACCGGTAGGAATAATAACTTCCCCTCCTCGTTCTATACCACAGATAATGAACTTAACGGATATGTGTTTGTTCAAATCAGATATGGTCATATTATTAATCATGTTTTCTTTAGGAACTTTGAATTTTATAAGTTCTGCCTGACCATGAGCAAATGTATTTACTTCTAAAGATGTTGGAAGATAAAGAATTCTTGCAACTTCATTTGCTGCCTCAAGTTCGGGATTAATAATCATTGCCAAATCAAGTTTATCTATCAGGTAATTGGCATCGTCACTGTAGTCAGGAGTTCTTACTCTTGCAATTGCGGCACATTTTGCAACTCTTCTGGCAACGGTACAGCATAAGAGGTTCAGTTCGTCGGATTCGGTAACAGCTATAATTAAATCTGCATTAGAAACACCAGCTTCCATCTGAACACTGTAGCTTGCACCGTTTCCAACTATGCCCATAATATCATATGTACTTGTTATAGAAGAAACTTTAGTTGAACTTCTGTCAACTACGGTTATATCATGACCTTCTTTGCTAAGCTGGTCCACAAGAGTACATCCAACTTTTCCACACCCGACAATAATGATATGCAGTCCGTTTTTCTTCCGATTTGCAGTAGATTTCATTTTTTTGCCTTTCCTTATACATAATTTTATCGAAAATTTCGACTAGTAACACACATTATATACCTTATAATAGGAAAATAAAAGTCTTAATTCAAAAAATGTTAACAAAATTGTAATGATTTGGTATTATTGTCTTTGGGAAAAATAAAGAGTACAAAAGCATAATTAACGTTAGGAAGTGCAATATGAAAAAATCAAAGAAAAACAGATATGAATATTTGACAACAACACCTATAAACAGACTTATTCCAGCACTTGCAATACCCACAATAATAAGCATGCTAGTTACAAGTATTTACAACATGGCAGATACTTTTTTTGTTGGAAAGATAAGTACACAGGCCACAGCAGCTGTAGGACTTGTATTGCCAGTAATGGCAGTTATACAGGCATTAGGATTTCTGTGCGGACATGGATCAGGAAACTGTTTATCTAGAATGTTAGGTGCAAAGAAAAATAAGGAAGCATCAGAAATGGCTTCCACTGGGTTTGCAATCAGCATAATCCTTGGTCTTATGATTACTCTGGCAGGATATCTTCTTCTTACACCTATTGCGTCACTTCTTGGAGCAAGCCACGGCACCATGTCCATGACAAAAGAGTATCTTAAAATTATTCTTCTTGGTGCACCGTTTACAACAAGTCAGTTTGTAATAAATAATCAGTTAAGATTTCAGGGAAATGCTAATCAGGCCATGATTGGAATTTTAAGCGGTGCGGTAATTAATGTTGCCTTAGATCCATTATTTATTTTTACATTTCATATGGGAGTTGCAGGCGCAGCCCTTGCTACAGTGATGAGTCAGTTTATAAGTTTTACTATCTTGCTTATCCAGAGCAGACAGGGAGAAAATATAAGGCTTAACATAAAAAATGTTCACATTAATAAATATTATATTTTAGAAATACTAAATGGAGGTGCACCATCTCTTTTCAGACAGGGCCTGGCCAGTGTATCCACAGTACTTTTAAATGTTATTGCCGGAAAATATGGCGGGGATGCTGCAATTGCAGGGATGTCAGTTGTCACTAAAGTTGCAATGTTTGCAGGTTCAGCACTTATTGGATTCGGACAGGGATTTCAGCCGGTATGTTCCTTTAATTATGGCGCAAAGCTGACAAAGAGAGTGAAGGAAGGATTCTTTTTCTGTATAAAATACAGCACATTGTTCCTTATACTTATGGCTGTAGCTGGATATATCTATGCACCAGATATTATCAGGTTTTTCAGAAATGATAATGAGGTTGTGAAGATAGGAGCAAAAGCTCTAAGATTTCAGGCAATATCATTCCCTCTTATGGGATGTATAGTTCTATCTAATATGTTATTGCAGTCAATTGGCAAGGGAGTAAAGGCATCTATAATGTCATCTGCCAGAAATGGAATTTTTCTCATACCTTGTATAATCATACTTCCACCAATATTTGGACTTACAGGTGTTGAGATGTCACAGATGTGGGCAGATGTATTTTCGCTTATCATGGCAATTCCAATGTCCATGTCAGAAATAAAAAAAATGAAATGATGATGAAATATTTTTGGCGGTAATGTATAATATTATTAATTACATGTCATTATGTAAGGAGACAGTAAAACAACTTGAAGAATTTGTTAAATGGGAGGAGATTGGATTATGAAGAGATTTAAGAAAATCTGTGCAGTAGTACTGTCAGCCACAATGGTATTTTCTATGGCAGGGTGCGGCGCAAAAAAGGAAAAAGAGGTAAAAAAGACAGCTAAAACAATAACTAAGGCCACTTCGATATCTGAGGCAACAGCAAGTTTCTTAGATTACACTGAAGGTGACTATTCTATGTCATTTGAAATAGGCACTAAGGACAGTAACAAAGTAAATCTGAAAATTCAGTCGGATGGTAAGATTTCAGGAGAAGAGGGTACAGTAGGAGTAAAGGTTAACTTGAGTGCTGGAGATGAGAGTATATCAAGAAATTTTGATGACATTATTACCGTAGCTGATGGAAGAATGTATCTTGATCTTGATAAGATTTTGAATGGATATGTAGGATCTGATTTGAAAACAAAATTTGGGAAATATGGACTTCTAATACCTGAAGTTAAAGAAACAGAGGATATGTTTAATGCCAGAAAAGAATTAGCTGAGAAGATGGCAGAGGGCTATCTGAAAGACATTGATGTGGAAGAGAATGATGACGAGTTTACAGTTAAGATTGATACTCCAGAAGAGTTTGAAACACTTCTCATAAATGCCGTAAATACAGCTTATGACAATCGAGAGGAAATGACTAAAATCAGTCAGGAAACCATGAATATTGTTGACTATGATGAATATTTAAAAGAACTTAAGAAAGACATTAAAACTGATCTTATTAAGGCAACAAAGATTCTCGGAGTTGAAATTGGCGAGAACAAGATTGATAAAATATTTAATCAGACATCACAGTTCATAAAAGAAGCAAAAGAAAGCTCAGATGCATCAAATATGGAAGAAGATATAGAGGAAGCAAAAAAAGAATTTGAAGATGAATTAGATGAAATAGTTGATGAAAAATGGAAAGAAGAGGTAAAGAATTATGAGGCTATATATACTGTAAAGGCAACAGAATCAGAGTATGAATGCCAGATTAATCTTAATGTGCAACAGAATCCAGATTTATATGTAAAATTTGATTACAAAGTTTCAGTAGACCCTTCAGTAAAAATAGAAGCACCTAAGTCATCATCTTTAGCAGATATTGCACAGTATGCAAAAGACAATCAGGAAGACCTTATGTCAGAAATTTCTAAAATACAGGATACAAATGAGGAATTAAAAGATATAGCTGATATATTAGATCAATACTAATAAGTCTAAGTATAAATAATGCATTAAGGAGCACCGCTTATGGCGGTGCTTTTTTTTATGAGATAACTCTTATGAGATTTTGAGTACAGATTTTCAAACTATGAACTGTATAAGTATACCATTTATAAGATAATATAACCGCTTATCGGATAAAAGTTGACTGTGCCAATTAAAAATATTAGCCTAGATAATGTAGAGATGGTTAATTTTGTGTCGACATATGCCATTTTGATAAAAATAAAACAAAGGAGAAAGTGTTATGGAAATGAAAAGTAGTATGAATAATACATACGGCGCAGAGAACTTAGACCAGCAGATGTATTATCCAGCAGGATGCTGTTCATGTTCTTGCAGCTGTTCATGCTCATGTTCTTGCACATGTGCTTCAGTAACAGAAGAAGAATAGAAAGCATTCTATGAAAATATCTGCCTGGCTGATTAACAGCATCAGGCAGATATATCTTTATTTTAATAAAAAATAGGACAAATAAATCGGTGATTTTCATGGAAAAAAGAATATTAGAGATAAGCAGTCTGTCAGTAAAATACGGAGAAGATACTGCTTTAGACATTAGAAATAAACTATGTATTAATCAGGGGGATGTTGTTGGAGTTATTGGGGAAAATGGTGCCGGAAAATCTACCCTTGTAAATGCAATTCTAGGTGAAATAAAATACCAGGGTGAAATTGTTAGAAATTTTGAATTTGAAGATGTAGGGGTACAGTTTCAGGAGAATAATTACAATATTTATCTGAAAGTTGAAGAATTGATTAAAATTGTAACAGGTTATTCTGCTAAAAGTAAAGAGTTAGCAGAAGTGTTAAAACAGTTTGAATTAACAAATTTACTTAAAAAGAAAATTGGAGTTTTGTCGGGAGGAGAGAAACAGAGATTAACTATGTTTTTGGTTTTGTATTTGAAACCAAAAGTACTTTTCTTAGACGAATTGACAACCGGACTTGATTATAAAAAAAGAGAACAGATTCTATCTATTTTAAAGGATTATGCAAAAAACAAGACGATATTTTCAGTTACACATTATTTTGATGAATTGAATAATTTTGCAAACAAAATAATAATTTTGCATAAGGGAAAATGTCTATATTGCGGACTAATAAGTGATTTGGAAAAAAAGATAGATTACTACAGAGTTGTAAAAATTAAAAATAATTTGGAAAATAATATGGATTCAGAGTTAAAGATTATAAAGAGGGATGATAATTATATATACATTGTCACTAATAATGAAACAGAACATAAAATTGCAGTTAAAAATCTAGAGGATAGTAATGCGGAATACGAAGTAATGGCAAAGAATCTATATTCACTATATATGATGGCTCTCTATATCGGAAATGGTGGTGAAAATAATGCGTGATTATTTGTGGGTTAATATAAAAACTATTTTTAGAATACCATTATCTGTATTTTTTAGTGTGGCATATCCCATACTTATGATGGTTATAATGATGATGAGTTATGGGAATCCGTCTATTGGAGAGGGTTACCACTTGATTGACAAATATGTAATGGTAGTAATTGGAATGGGAATTTTACCACTGACACTGGTATCCTTTCCTATATGGGTAGCATCGGATATAGAAGATGACAGTCTTAAAAGAATGTTGTTTTTTAAGGTGAAATTTAAGACGATTATGTCAGCAGAGATAATTGCACATTTGCTTGTCGGAGTGTTTTGTATATTTATAGATATTGCATTTGCAAAGGTGATATTCGGACTTAATATGCCGGGAATAAAATATTTTTTGGTTTTTCTGATACAGTATTTTATTGCAGTAGTGGTCTGTATATTGTTTGGATTGCTATTAGCATTGATGTTGCCCAAAACACAGGCATTAATGCCTGTTGGATTAATTACAATGTTTATGATGTATATGTTTTGCGGAGCTTTTGTAAGTTACGCAGAGCTTCCAGATAAGATACGAAGAATATCTGGATTTCTGCCAATTAAATATGCAATGAATGACTTACTTAATATATGGATGGAGAAGCAGATGTTTAACAATCGTTTTATGCTGATATCCCTTATATATATTGTTGCTTTATTTACATTGGTAATGATTGTCTATTATAAAAAATATTCTCATTGGAGAATTAAGGTTTAGAGGAGGAAATATGTCAAACACAAATAAACAATTAATTAGAATAACTATAGGAATAATATTAGGAATAGTAATAAGTGTAATAGTCAGTACAATTTTAATAACAGTTGGATATTCATTTACTAATATGGATAAGCTTGCAAGCTATACAGTCAAATTTATCAATGTTCCAATCTTTTATATTAAAGAATCAGGTAAGAAAGGAATTCCTGTTCCTTCAAATATGATGATGCTGGGAATAGTCTGGTCAGTCATCACAGTATTTGCTATTGAGACTTTGCATTATTTCAGAGAAAAATCTAAAGAGAAGAGGGCATAGAATTGCATTATAAAATGGTAGGAATGATGAATCAGCATTTATCGATTTCCCTTGATAAAAATAATGTTTCATCAACTAACAACAGTGCAATTTTTGGCGAAATTTTAGAAGGGAATTTTAGTTCTCCACAGTTTGATTATCTTATTAATCTTGGTTCAAACAGACTTTCGGACACTAAGAGTATAAAGACCTATAATGAGTCAAATCTTGCAGCGCAGATTAATAATTTTAAGGAACTGGAAGAAATAACAGATGATGTTATTTTTCTTGAGAAAAAACCAATAAAGATTAAGACAAAACTGGTGGATGCCCTTGAGAAAAGACATAGTACGAGGCAGTATTCTAATATTATTAAAATGGATATAAATGAATTGTCAACCCTGCTCTTGTATAGCTATGGAGTGGCAAAGCGTAAAGAGAATTATTTTGGTGTGGAAGTCACAACAAGATATCACGGCTCTGGTGGAGGATTGTATCCTGTAGATGTTTATTTATTAATTAATAATGTCACAGGAATAAATCCTGGAATATATAAATATCAGCCAATATCACATTCGCTAAAGCCTGTTTCAGATGATTTTGATATTGAGAAATTATATCCGTATGGAAATTTTGATCTGGAAAATTATGCCTTCTGTGCGCTATACGAATATGACGTAAACAGGAATTATGTCAAATATGGGGAGCTATCTTTAATGGTTACATTTATTGAGGCGGGATTAATGGCTCAGAATCTTGATCTGGTAGCAGAATCCATGGGATTTTCTACATGTCAGGCAGCGGGATATAACAAAAAATACGCAGACAAAATACTGGGAATAGATGGAATAAAAAGTGGAAGAAAAGACATTTGTAAAACCTAATGATTTGAATACTATAGAGGATGTTCTGAGTAGAAAAGAGATTCTTACTTTAAATGAAGATAAGAATCAGACTGATATTATTAAAACAATTGAAAAAGCTAGAGAGAAACTAGGCAGTTATGAATGTGTTTATGTAATAGATGCTTTCAAAAATGTGACAACATTAAGAGCATTTAACAGAGTTCTTTTTGAAATTGACAAGAGTTCTACATTTGCATTTTATGATAATGAAAATATTTATGTTACAAATATACAACCAAAAACAACTGGATGTTATGAGTGTCTTGAAAAACATATAAGTACGAAATTTCCAAACACCATCGATTACTACAGCAGTATTAGCAGGAAAAATGAGAGTGGCAAATTATCAGAAGCTGAAATAATGATTCTTCTTGGTATTATTTTCAAGGATATAGACAATGTAAACAGATATGGAAATACTTCACTTGAGGGCCAGGTAATACATTTCTATCTTCCTAATTTTGAATATTCATATAATACAAACAGACGCCATGTGGCTTGTAAATGCTGCGCAGGGCTAAATAAAGTAATGTTCGAGGAACAGAATATTAAGGCCATAAATTTAATAAAGGAAGTAGTGGAAAATGATTAGTTTTGAAGTTACGGAAGGATATAATGAATTGCGCCAGACCATTATTGGTGGAAAAATCACAGGTATATGGAAAAAAGACAGCTTCTTTAAAGGGTCATCATCATATCCTATTCCAAATTTTAAATATTACACATCAGAGTACTGTGATTTTGAAAAAAATATTATTTCTGAAAATTCTAAAATGATATACCATTTAAATGGTTATGGAACTAAGCACAATGAAGCACTTAGCAGCTTTTTGGGTGAGAGTACAGAGAGATATACATTTTCATCATATTATAAATTACTTGGAGACAGAATTGTTAAAGGGACAAGAAAGGATCTGGTGAAAATATATGGTGAGAAAAATATATGTGATGTTGATACATTAAATGGTTTTTTCTCAAGGGAGGATAAGAATGAATATTTATCTGAAGATGATGAAATTAAATGGATAAAGATGAATTCGCTGGAAAATCCAGGAGAAAATATACTGATTCCACTGCAAATGGCGGTTTCTGACTCTGGCGAACTTTATGCAGATGAAAAGAAATTTATGCCAGCAGCAGTTTCCACAGGTACAGCCTGCCACGAGTCATTTATTAAAAGTATGGAAAATGCACTTATTGAATATATGCAGATTGATTCATTTAATTTGTGGTGGTATGGAGGTTGCAAGGGAAATGAAATTAAGGTGGATATGAAAAGTATTATGAGCTGTTATTTTAATTCGCCTGTCTCTATGAAGGATTTTATGAATAAATTTGAAGTTAAATTTACAGACATTTCATTTGATAAAGATTTTGATATCATTGTCTGCGAAATATTTGGAACTGCACCAGATGTGCCTAAATACACAGTAGGTGTACAGGGTGGTATTGGCCTAGAGAAATGTATATACAGGGGATTTATGGAATGTCTTGCTGTTCTTGAATACAATATGCACGTGCTTTGGATTGATAATGAAATATTTAAGAACAATAAAGAAAAAACATATAATTTAATAAAAAATGCATGTAATCTGAGCAGATATGCCTGCTTTATGAACATCACACTGCCTGAATTTGACAAATTGAATTTGAGTGTCACAAGAGTTGTTCTGCCGGAGTTATTGCCAATATGTCTTCCATCATATCCACCCTTTCATCATTCAAGATATAAAACTATTGGGGGAATAAGAAATGAATATCCTCATCCACTTGCTTAAGATAATAGGACTAATGATTACCATATATCCAGGTATTATTATTATGGCAGAAACACACAATTCCAAAATGAAGAGATTAAAGGGAAATGTTCAGTACACCGTTGCTCTTATTACGGTTACAGTTGTGGACTGCCTGTTGTTCAGGTGTGGTCTGGAACTGATATGTGTTATATGTGGTGCAGTAATTACAATTGCCTGTGAATTTATATTTAATGAAAAGGAAAATATTAATCAGGGTAAAATTAAATACGAGATAAAATCAGTTATGCTCCCTATTTTTGTAATGATTATGTGTCCAGTATTTGAGGAATATATTTACAGATTTTTTCTATATAAATATATTATGGAAATTACCAACTTTAAATGGATTTTCTGCCTGATTTCATTCTTTTCATTTTTATTCTGTCATTTGTCCACACAGAAATTAAAGGCTCTTAATAAGATACCGTTTTCAATTTTATTTATTTTTGTATTTTTATGGTTTAAAAATATATACATCTGTATAGTAATACATATGATTTATAATATATTTGTATATAATCATAATATGAATATTTATATAAATAGTAAAATTAAAGGGATAAAATGAGTTATTTATGATATAATCGACGAGAAAAAGGAAAATGATTATGACTAAGATAAATATTATGATTTGTGACGATGAACAGTCTGTACATGATGAGGTTTGCAATTTGATTTGTAAATACAAGAATACAGGTGAGTTCGAATATGGAATATATAACTGTTATTCAGGAGATGAACTACTGAAATCAGATGTAAATATACATATACTGTTTCTTGATATTGAAATGCCCGGAAAAGATGGTATAGAGATTGGAAAAATACTCTGTCAAAAGGGCAGCAATGCCAGGATTATTATGCTGACTGCCAAGAAAGAACGATTTAAGGAATGTTTCAAAATTAATGCCACTAGGTTTGTAACAAAACCAATTGACAAAGGTGAGTTTTATGAAGCATTGGATAGTGCACTTTTCAGTTTTGCAGGAAGTGAAAAAATTGAATTGAGATATAATGATCAGAAATGCATGGTAAACCAGCAGGAGATAATTATTGCTGAGTCTAAGGGAGGATATCTGCTTGTCAGATCTAAGGAAAGAGTATATGACACTAATGAGTCGCTGAAAGAATTAGAAACAAAACTTGATCAGAGACTATTTATCTCTCCTTGCAGGGGGATTATTATTAATATGATGTATATTAACAGAATAAAAAAAGCAAACATTTATATGGATGACGGTACACTAATTACAATTTCGAGAAGAAAAATGAAGTCGACAATACAGAAAATTGTTGATTTTGATAAAATAATGGGAGCATAGATGAGATATAATGGAAAATATATTGATAAAAACAACTTGGATTATTTTACTGAATTTGGAATTTTTCTCACTGTTTTTTGCACTTTATGGTGTCAGAAAGCACAATGTTAAAGGAGTAAGACAATATGTGGCATTGGTGGCCACGAATGCTCTGGCAACCATTATTTTATCAATATATGTATCATCAGGAGTATTAATCATAATAGTTCCAGCTATGATCTTTATTAACCAGTTAATTTACTGGGATATTACATTTGGAGATTACCTGGGGCTATTTATGGTGGCATTTTTTTTAATTACATTTGTAGAAAATTTTGGAGAATGGTTTTTAGAAAACTTTTTAAATTTAAATGAAATGTCAGCTAATTTAGGATGCTCCTGCTTTATTATTAGTACTATCTGGCTGTTTTATTATTTTGTTGGAAAAAGAATGAACAGGAATATTTTCAGACTTCCAATTAAAATAAATATGATTATATCCGTTATACTTTTTATTTTTAATCTGGTATATAGTTATTTTATATTTGTTTTGTCAGAAATATTAGAATTAAAACAGAGCAGTTGGGGAATAGCACTTATTGAAACATCAGGGATTGTTATTGTGATTCTGATGTTTGTATTTGTTTATATACTTAATACTCAGAGGGAATTTAAAATAGAAAAGGAAATTCTGGAAAATTTCAATAAACAGCAGAAAAAACATTTTGATATAATGATGGAAAAGGAAAATAAAACAAGGGAATTCAGACATGATATTATAGCTGTATTGCTGCAGATAAGAAATTATAGCGATAAGCAGAATTATAATGCACTTAATTCTTATGTAGATGATGTTCTTGGAGAAATTTCTGATATCAGTAGATTCGACTACAATGTGGGAAATGATGTGGTAAATGTTATACTGAATTATTATCTTGTTCCATTTAAAGATAAATGTAAAATAGAAGTTATTGGATTTGTGGATGAAATTGATAACATTTCTGAAAAGAATCTCTGTATTCTTATTTCGAACCTTATATCAAATGCTATAGAAGCAGTCGAAGTGATTGCAGAGGAAGAGAGATATATAAGATTTGAGATAAAAAAGGGAAAAATAAATACATATATCATAGTTAAAAATACATTTGACAAGGATTCATTAGATATTAACGGATCAAAAATCAGTACATCAAAAAAAGATAAAATCAATCACGGATTTGGTTTGAAAAAGATAAAAAATATTGTTGATGAAGAAAATGGACAGTTATCTATTGATTATAAAGGAGATATTTTTTGTACAGAAATAATGTTTCCGAATGGATAAACTTATCAGAAAATGACCGTTTATGAGAAAAGTGTTGATGATGATTTTTCGTAATTATACAATGGGTTTAGAAATAACAAATTACGGCAGGATAGAAGTTATGATACATTGCAGATTCTGGATAGAATTCTGGAGATATTTCTGGTAAAAAAATTAATAAAATTGAGATTAGACCATATCTATAATGAGACAAATCGTTAAGGTATGGTCTTTAATTTTTTTAAAAAATAATTTCACCACTTTACAACGGTAAAAAATGAGATTATACTATACCCAAATATCTGTATTTCGTGGCATATGTGTATGCTTGATATAGATTCATTGACGAAGATACATGGGAGATTTGATTCAATTGCCGGGGGACCGGTTTATCTTAGGTATAGGTTCGTTAAGGAAAGCTCAGAATTGAGACAGAAAAGATAATTGTTAGATTAATTTCATGGTTAGATTAGGAAGGAAAGACAAATGAAAGATTTAATTGAGATTCGCTGGCATGGAAGAGGCGGTCAGGGAGCTAAGACAGCTGCGCTGTTACTTGCAGATGTAGCTTTCAGTATTGGAAAGGAAGTACAGGGATTCCCTGAATATGGTCCAGAAAGAATGGGTGCGCCAATTACTGCTTATAATAGAATCAGCGACAATGAAATCAGAGTACATTCTAATATTTATGATCCTGATTTTGTTGCAGTTGTTGATGAAACATTACTTAATGACGTAGATGTAACAAAGGGACTTAGCAAAGATGGCGGAATATTAGTTAACACAGAGAAGAGCAAGGAAGATATTATTCCGTTATTAAAAGGATATGAAGGAAATGTCTACACAATAGATGCCAGAAAGATTTCCGAGGATGCCCTGGGAAAATATTTTCCAAACATGCCAATGCTTGCAGCAATGGTAAAAATCACAGGCGTTATGGAAGAAGAAGTATTTATTAGTGAAATGCAGAAATCACTTGAGCACAAATTTGCCAAGAAGCCAGAAGTATTAGAAGGAAATATGAAGGCATTAAAGGTTGCATTTAAAGAAGTAAAATAAATATATGGAGGAACAACCAGATTATGTTGGAAGATAAGTTCAAAACAGAAAACATAGATGAAACAGTAAAATGGCAGGATTTAACCCCTGGACTTCAGATATATGAAAAAGGTACATCAAGACAGTTTAACACAGGTGAATGGAGAGTTAATACACCAGTTCTTGATACAGAGAAATGCAAACAGTGTTTACTCTGCGTGCCATATTGTCCAGACAGCTCAATACCTGTAAAAGATGGAAAGAGACTTGATTTTGATTATGATCACTGTAAAGGATGCGGTATTTGTGTCAATGTCTGTCCTTTTAATGCAATAACAATGAAGGAGGGAAAATAAGATGGCAATAAAAGAAAGAATGTCAGGAAATGAGGCAGTAGCTTATGCTATTAAACAGATTAATCCAGATGTAATGCCTGCTTTCCCTATTACACCTTCAACAGAATTACCACAGTTCGTGTCAAACTATGTGGCAAATGGTCAGATTGATACAGAGTTCATTCC
Source organism: uncultured Eubacteriales bacterium (assembly GCA_900314525.1). Classification (GTDB taxonomy): domain Bacteria; phylum Bacillota; class Clostridia; order Lachnospirales; family Lachnospiraceae; genus Bovifimicola. The sequence goes on along the minus strand of OMVN01000010.1, from coordinate 27,908 downwards.
TGTAGAGAGTGAGCACAGTTCAATGTCAGCAGCAATCGGAGCATCTTCAGCAGGAGCAAGAACACTTACAGCTACATCTTCATGTGGTCTCGCATATATGTGGGAAATGTTATATGTAGCAGCTTCAGACAGACTTCCAATCGCACTTGCATGTGTAAACAGAGGACTTACAGGACCTCTTAATATTAACTGCGAACACTCAGACAGTATGGGAGCAAGAGATTCAGGATGGATTCAGATTTATGCTGAGAACAATCAGGAAGCTTATGATAACTTTGTTATGGCTTATAGAATTGCAGAACACAAAGATGTTATGCTTCCAATCATGGCATGTATGGATGGATTTATCACAAGCCATGCAGTTATGAACATCTCACTTCTTGAAGATGAGAAGGTTAAGAATTTTGTTGGTGAATATAAACCAGAACATTACTTATTAAACCAGAATGAGCCAATGGCAATCGGACCTTACGGCGTTTCTAATTACTGTATGGAAGCTAAGAGAGCACAGGCTCAGGCGATGATAAACTCAAAACAGGTAATCTTAGATGTTGCCAAAGAATTTGAGCAGATTTCAGGAAGAAAATACGGTTTATTTGAAGAATATAAATTAGATGATGCAGATTATGCAGTAGTTGCAATCGGTAGTGCATGTGGTACAGCAAAAGATGCAGTTGATAAATTAAGAGAACAGGGAGTTAAAGCAGGACTTCTTAAAATCAGAGTATTCAGACCTTTCCCTGCAAAAGAAATGGCAGAGGCATTAAAGAACTGCAAGGCTATAGCAATTATGGACAGAGCAGAGAGTTACAGCTCAAATGGAGGCCCTATTGCAGCAGAACTTGGTGCAGCATTATTTAAGTATAAGAGCAAAGCAGAAGTTCTCAACTTAATGTACGGTCTTTCAGGAAGAGATATTACAGTTGAAGATTTTGAAGATATCTATAAAGACCTTGCAGATGTTGCAGTTAACGGAGTAGATGACGAGATGAATTACAGATACATCGGTATCAGAGAATAGTAATCGGAAAGGTAGTAAGAAGATGGAAAATAAATTTGATTTTAAAGAACTTCAGGAAAGACCTGAAAGACTTGCTCCTGGTCATAGAATGTGTGCTGGATGTGGCGGTACAATAGCAGTTCGTAACGTTTTGAAAGCAATTCATCCTGGAGATAAGGCTGTTATAGGAAATGCAACAGGATGTCTTGAGGTTTCTACTTTCACATATCCATATACATCATATGAAGACAGCTATATTCATACAGCATTTGCAGGAGCAGGAGCATCACTTGCAGGTGTTGAGACAGCATATAAAGCACTCAAAAAACGTGGAAAAATAGATGCCCCATACAAATTCATTACATTTGGAGGAGACGGCGGAACTTATGATATAGGTCTTCAGTCTTTATCTGGTGCAATGGAAAGAGGACATGATATGGTTTATGTGTGCTATGATAATGGCGCATACATGAACACAGGTATCCAGCGTTCATCTGCAACACCAATGTATGCAGATACAACAACTACACCAGCAGGTTCATGTTCAGATGGTAAACCACAGATTAGAAAAGATCTTGTTGCAGTTATGGCAGCACATAACATTCCATATACAGCACAGACTACATTTATGGGCAATTTAAAGGATCTTTATGTAAAATCTGAGAAGGCTATTTACACAGAGGGACCAGCTTTCTTAAATATCATGGCTCCATGTCCAAGAGGATGGAGATTTGAGGCTGCAGATATGGCAAAGATCTGCAAGTTAGCAGTTGATACATGCTACTGGCCAATGTTTGAAGTTGACCATGGCAAGTGGATTATAAACTATGAGCCAAAGAAGAAACTTCCAATCGAAGACTTCTTAAGACCACAGGGAAGATTTAAACACTTATTCAAGAAGGGCAATGAGCATCTCCTTGAATTATTCCAGGCTGAAGTTGACAGAAGATGGGAAGAATTACAGGCAAAAGCAAATATGTAAACATGCAGGAGGGACTGTGAAAACACAGTCCCTTGACTGCATTTAACGACAGTTTAGGAAAATTTAATAAAGTCATTGTATTTATTACTAATAAATTGGTAAATTAGCTGAATTTTTTGGGGGTTAATTACCTTGATATGTAAATTTCTTTGTGATAAAATACACGCGGACTTAAGGTCGTTAATATAGATAGTTATGAAGGTTAATATATTCCGAATGAAAGGAAGTGAGAACATGGGAGATATAGCAGGGGAACTTATTAAGGAATTAGAAGTTGAGACAGTTTTCTCGTTTAAGATTGCAGGATATAAAATTGATGTTGCAGAATCCGTTGTAGTTACATGGATAATCATGGCAGTTTTGATATTAGCAGCAATTATATTAACAAGAAATCTGAAGGTTCATAATATTTCAAAGAGACAGGCTGTGGCAGAAGTTATAGTTACAAAGTTAACTGGAATGGTTGAAAATATGATAGGACCTGCAGGAAAGAGTTTTGTACCATATCTTACAACAGTATTGTTGTACATTGGTGTGTCTAATATTATAGGATTATTTGGACTTAAATCACCAACCAAGGATTTAAATGTTACTATAGCACTTTCACTTATGAGTATTATCATTATTGAAGGCGCAGGAATCTATCACAAGGGCTTCTTTAAGTGGCTTCATGGATTTACAGAGCCAGTAGTAGTGGTAACACCAATCAATATCTTAGAGGTATTTACTAGACCACTTTCGCTTTGTATGCGTTTGTTCGGTAACGTTCTTGGCGCATTTGTAATTATGGAATTACTTAAGATGGTTGTTCCAATATTTATTCCTGCTGTATTTAGCTGTTATTTTGATTTGTTTGACGGCTTATTGCAGGCATACGTTTTTGTATTTTTAACATCACTATATATTGGTGAAGCAATTGAATAATTAGAATGAAAAGGAGATTGAATTATGAGTTCATTAATCGCAATTGGTGCAGGTATTGCAGTTTTAGGAGCACTCGGTGCTGGTATTGGTATCGGTATCGCAACAGGTAAGGCAGCAGAGGCAATCGCAAGACAGCCTGAGGCAGAGAGCAAAATCAACAAGACACTTATCCTTGGTTGTGCCCTTGCAGAGGCAACAGCTATTTACGGTTTCGTTATAGCTCTTATGGTTATAGTTATGTTTAAATAGTTTTAACCACGAAATTTAGAAAGGCAGGATAAGATAATGCTTAGAGTTGATATAAATCTTGTATTTACTATCATTAACCTTTTGATACTCTTTATTGCACTTAGAATTTTCCTGTTCAAGCCGGTTCAGAAAATAATCGCGCAGAGACAGGCAGATGCTGATAAAGAATTTGATGATGCTGCAAAAGAAAAAGAAGAGGCAGCAAAATTAAAGGCAGAGTATGAGAAGACTATTGAAAATGCCAATACAGAGAAGAAGATAGTTATTTCTGATGCCAGAAAGACAGCTGATAAGGAATATCAGAGAATTATTGACGATGCCAATAATCAGGCAAAGGTTATAAGAGAAGAAGCAATAAGAGATGCAAATACTCAGAAGGACAGAATAATCGGCAACGCAAAACAGGAAATTGCAGATTTAGTAGTAAATGCCACAGAGAAAATTATTGCATCAAAAGATGGTGTGGATAAGGATATCTACGACAAATTTTTAGACAAAGCAGGTGATAAATAGTGACACAGACAGCAATCAATTATGCAAATGAATTGTTTAAAACAGGTATTACAAGAGAGATTTTATCTGACGCAAAGGACATACTTGATGCAGTACCACAGATTCGCCTGGAATTTGAAGATCCTACAGTTGAACTTGAGAAAAAACATACAGTTATTGAGAAGGTTTTTCCTGTTGAAATCAGAAACTTCTTAAAACTTTTATGTGACAATGGAGACTTTGGATTATTTGATGGTATTTATCAGGAATACAAAAATCTTGGAAAAACTAAAGAAACCATTGAGACACAGGCAGATCTTTATTATGTAACTCCACCTACAGAAAAACAGTTAGAGGGAATTAGAAAATTCCTTGCAAAACAGTTTAACAATGAGGACATAGAGATTATAACAATAAAAGATGAATCACTTAAGAGTGGATTTGTCTTAAGAATTGGTAACAAGGAGTATGACTGGAGTGAAAAAGGGAGAATTGAACAGCTTCAGAAGGTTGTAGAGAAAGCTGTAAGTGAAGAGAAGAATTCTGCAGATGCAGATTCAATCAGCACAGAGAATATTATTTCAATTCTTCGTTCAAATATTTATGATTTCGACTTAGAGGCTAAAGACAAGGAAATTGGTGTAGTTAACTGGGTCGGAGATGGTATTGCAAACGTTGACGGAATTGACCATGCATTTTACGGTGAAATCGTTGTATTTGACAGCGGAGTAAAAGGAATGGTTCAGGATGTTCGTAAGGACGAAATCGGTGTTATTCTTTTTGGTAAGGATACAGAAATCAAAGAGGGAACAAAGGTTGTTCGTACAGGCAAGATGGCAGGTATCTCTGTTGGAGATAACTACCTTGGCAGAGTTATTGATGCTCTTGGAAATCCAATTGATGGACAGGGCGATATTAAGGCAGATGGATTCAGACCAATTGAATGTCCAGCCCCAAGTATTGTAGAAAGAAAATCAGTTTCAGTTCCAATGGAAACAGGTATCTTATCAATTGATTCAATGTTCCCAATTGGTAGAGGACAGAGAGAGCTTATTATTGGTGACCGTCAGACAGGTAAGACATCAATTGCATCAGACACCATAATTAACCAGAAAGGCAAAGATGTTATCTGTATCTATGTAGCAGTAGGACAGAAGGCATCAACAGTTGCAAAGCTTGTAAATAGTTTCAAAAAGAGCGGCGCAATGGATTACACAATTGTTGTTTCAGCAACAGCAGCAGATCCAGCACCTTTACAGTATATAGCTCCATATTCAGGTACAGCACTTGCAGAGTACTTCATGTATCGCGGCAAGGACGTATTAATCGTGTATGATGATTTATCAAAACACGCAGTTGCATACAGAGCTATTTCCCTCTTGTTAGAGAGATCCCCTGGACGTGAGGCATATCCTGGAGATGTATTCTACTTACATTCAAGATTATTAGAGCGTTCAAGTAGACTTACAGAGGAAGCAGGCGGAGGTTCAATAACAGCACTTCCTATCATAGAGACACAGGCAGGAGATGTATCTGCATACATCCCTACAAACGTTATATCTATTACAGATGGACAGATTTATCTGGAATCAGAACTTTTCAATGCAGGACAGAGACCAGCTATTAATGTTGGTTTATCAGTATCCCGTGTTGGTGGTGCTGCTCAGACTAAGGCTATGAAGAAGGCAGCAGGCTCAATTCGTATTGACCTTGCGCAGTACAGAGAAATGGAAGTATTTACACAGTTCTCTTCTGACCTTGATGACAGTACAAAGAAGCAGTTAGCACATGGAAAGTCATTGATGGAATTATTAAAACAGCCACTTGGAAGACCACTTTCAATGGCAGAGCAGGTTATAACACTTGTACTTGCAAATGATCATATTTTTAGTGATATAGATGCAGCAGGAGTAAAGAAATTCCAGAATGAAATCTTAGATGAATTTAACAACAACCACAAAGATATTATCAGTCAGTTAGCTACTACAAAAGAGCTTCCTGATGAGTTAAAAGAGCAGATAATAGAGGCTGCCACAGATTACAAAAATGATGTAATGGTATCAGCTGATACAGGTGCTGCAGAATCTACAGACAGTCAGGCAGACGGTAATAATAATTAATAATAGAATCGAGAGTGATATAGCATGGCGAATGCCAAAGAAATTCAGGATAGAATAAAAAGTATTCAGGATACCATGAAAATCACCAAAGCTATGTATATGATGTCTTCGATGAAACTTCGAAAGGCTAAACAGAAACTTGAGGACACAGAGCCATTTTTCTATGGCCTACAGGAACAGATTTCAAGTATTCTGTACCATTTCCCGGATATGCATCATCTTTATTTTGATAACAGGGAAAAGGATAAAAAGGAAACTGTAAAAAAGAGAGGATATATAATTATCACTGGTGATAAAGGTATGGCAGGTGCCTATAACCATAATGTTTTGAAGGAATCAGTAAAACATATGAACGACGCCGACAGCCATTCTATCTATGCAGTAGGTGAGATAGGAAGACAGTATTTCTATTCTCTTAAGTTTCCTATGGATTTAAATTTCAGATATTCTGCAAATAATCCATCAATCCATAGAGCCAGAGTAATTACAGAATATGTACTAAATCTGTATAACAAAGAAGAATTAGACGAGGTTTATGTAGTATATACAAGAATGATTAATTCCATGAAGGAAGAGGTTGAAGTTCAGCAGTTATTGCCACTTAAGACTCACAACTTCATTAAACAGGAATTAATTGAGCAGGCATCAAAGAACAAATCAGGTTATGATGTGGAAGCTGAAGAGAAGAGTGACGACTGGTTTCTTATTTACCCTTCTCCAAAGAAAGTTCTTGAGAGACTTGCAGATAACTATATTACAGGATTTATATATGGTGCTTTAGTTGAGAGTTCCGCAAGTGAGGAAAATGCCAGAATGATGGCCATGCAGTCTGCTACAAATAATGCTGACAAGATGTTAAAAGCACTTTCAGTACAGTATAATCGTATCAGACAGGCTGCCATTACTCAGGAAATCACAGAGGTTATCGGCGGAGCTAAGGCTTTGAAGAAGAAAAAGAAGCAAGCGAGGTGAATTTCACACAATGGAAAATATAGGAAAAATAGTACAGGTTTCAGGACCTGTAGTTGACGTAGAGTTTGAAAATGGCGAATTACCTAAAATAAAAGATGCCCTTACTGTTATGAACAATGGCAAGAAGTGCATTATGGAAGTTTCACAGCATACAGGTAATAATGTCGTAAGATGTATTATGCTTGCAGCCAGCGAGGGTTTATGCAAGGATATGGAAGTCGTAGCCACAGGAGCAGGTATCATGGTACCTGTTGGAGAGCAGACACTTGGTCGTTTATTTAACGTTTTAGGTGAAACTCTTGATGGTGGTGAAAACCTTGATGATACAGAACACTGGTGTATTCACAGAGAGCCACCTGCATTTACAGAGCAGAGTCCTGTAGCAGAAATGCTTGTTACAGGTATTAAGGTTATAGATTTACTTGCCCCATACTCAAAGGGTGGTAAAATCGGACTTTTTGGTGGTGCCGGTGTAGGTAAAACAGTATTAATTCAGGAACTTATTAACAATATCGCAACAGAAAGCGGTGGATATTCGATATTTACAGGTGTTGGAGAGCGTTCAAGAGAAGGTAATGACCTCTGGACAGAAATGAGAGAATCAGGAGTTATCAACAAAACAGCACTTGTATTCGGACAGATGAATGAGTCTCCTGGTGCCAGAATGAGAGTTGCTGAGACAGGTCTTACAATGGCAGAATATTTCAGAGATGTAAAGAAGCAGGATGTGCTTTTATTTATAGATAATATCTTCCGTTTTGTACAGGCAGGTTCAGAGGTTTCAGCCCTTCTTGGACGTATGCCTTCAGCCGTAGGTTATCAGCCAACACTGGCAAATGACTTAGGTGAACTTCAGGAGAGAATCGCATCTACAAAAGAGGGTTCAGTTACATCGGTTCAGGCTGTTTATGTACCTGCAGATGACCTTACTGACCCAGCACCTGCAACAACATTCTCACATCTTGATGCGACAACAGTTCTTTCAAGAAAGATTGTTGAGCAGGGTATTTATCCAGCTGTTGATCCACTTGAATCAACATCAAGAATTCTTGAAGCAGATGTAGTTGGTGAGGAACATTACAATACAGCAAGAAGAGTTCAGGAGACACTTCAGAAATACAAGGAACTCCAGGATATCATTGCAATTCTTGGTATGGAAGAATTATCAGACGAAGATAAACTTACAGTATTCAGAGCCAGAAAAGTTCAGAGATTCTTATCTCAGCCATTCCATGTTGCAGAGAACTTCACAGGTGTAAAGGGTGTATTTGTACCAATTGAAGAGACTATAAAGGGATTCAAAGCCATATTAGATGGTGAGATGGATGATTATCCTGAAGCAGCATTCTTTAACGTAGGTACATTAGAAGATGTCAAGAAGAAAGCAGAGACACTGTAGTTTTTAATATAGTGTCAGGAAAGGAATGAAATCCTTATGAATACATTTTCATTAAAAATACTTGCATGTAACAGAGTTTTTTATGATGGTGAGTGCGAAATAATTGTTTTCCCTGGATATGACGGAGAAATGGCAATTTTAGCAAACCATGAGGCAATGACATCGACTATAGCTGTTGGTGAGATTCATTTCAGAACACCTGATGGAGAGAACCACACAGCAATTGTTTCAGATGGACTTATTAAGGTTGAGCACAACAAAGTAGACGTTTTAGTATACTCTGCAGAGCGACCAGATGAGATAGATAAGTTCCGTGCTGAAGCAGCTTTAGAGCGTGCCAGAGAACAGTTACAGCAAAAACAGAGCATTATGGAATATCATATTTCCAGTGCATCACTTGCCAGAGCCATGGCCAGACTTCGTGGTGTTAACAAATTTGATATTCATTAATAAGAAACTACCTCCAGAAAGCGAAAATGTAATTCTGGAGGTAGAAATTTCAATGGTGCCACAGAAGAATTGTTACAAGGACTACCTCAAGAAAAAAAACCATATAATGAGGAAAACTGTATTACATAATAGTTGACAACAGAAAATAAAAAATAGTATAGTAGATTTTAGTGAAAATAAGTTGTTATTTAATGAGTTGTGTCGAAAGTCGTTTTGCACGCAAGTGCAGGGGTAGAGTTTGAGTTATGAAGCTATAATATTGTACAGCTATATTTGTCATGTGAAAATTTACTAAAGTATACCCTTTTAAGAGATTAATTCTTTTAAAAGGTTTTTTATTATATACAATTTTTCATAACAATCAAAAAACAATAGGATTTGCTTTATTGGAGAGAGAATGAAAATATTCTGGAAATTAAAATAAACTTTGAAGAAGTGAATTTTTTTAACTGCCATTCGGTGGAAACACTTTTTTGTTTTCTCGCGGCACATATTACTAAATTTTAGAAAAATAGAAAGGGGACAAATTCGGCAGTGTTGAATTTGAAATAGTGGAATGTTAACAATATTACAGCAGGAATTAAAGCGATATTTAAGAAATCCAATACTTTATATTGGAATTATTATCGTATTTATAGTTATGTATCAGAATATAAAACCATATTTTAATTATGGATATCTGAACGAAAATAAGACAATTAGGGAAAAAAATCCAAGTGATGCAGATGTTGCAGATGGGTATATTCCATATACCAGCCAGGAAAAAAAGAAATAATGGAGCAGGGATTTCTTGCTTTAAAAACTAGTCTGGTACAAGTATTTTCTATGTCAGAAGGCAAAGCAGACGATGTTGTAAAATATTTAAAAAATAGCAATATGACAATAAAAGAAATGTCAGATTACTTAAATGATAAATATGGCTATAAAAATGGGGAACTTCTATTTACATGTGATGGGGCTAAAAAATCTACTGTAGAGGATACTAATAAATATATTTCGGACAAATTAAAGAAGAATACATATTCATATTATTTTTCATTTAAATATGCTGATTACCTGGCAGTTGAGATGGGATTTTTCTGTATTGTCATTTTTCTGTTGTCATTTGTATTTGAGAGTAAATCAGATATTTATGAGCTTCTTCATACAAAACCTATAAAATCAAAAAATTATATTTGGGGCAAGGTACTTGGAAATATATCAGTTGCGCTGTTTAGTACAGTTATAATTACAGCAATTACAGATGTAATATTATGTTTCAAATGTAGACAGATTAATGTGCCTTATTCTTTTGCGGATTTGTGGTACAGGGTAATAATTATGATTATACCTTGTGTGGTATTGATTGCATCAATCTATATGTTTACATCAACTATATTTAAGAACGCAATACCAGCAATCCCTGTTCTTATCCTGTATATGATATTTTCAAATTTGGGCAGTGTTGGAGATGATGGAATATATGGATATCATCTCAAACCGATGAGCTTATATGTACGATTTGCAAATCTTTTTTATGAAAATAAAATTACAAAATATATAATCTTTAACCAGAGTGGACTTATTATTCTGTCAGTGGCTTTGGTAAGTGCAACTGTTGTTCCGTGGAATAAAAGGAGAATGTAATGCGCCAGGAAATAAAAATAGTATTAAACCGGTATAAGTTGATAATACCAATTCTATTTATGCTTGTCTTATTACTGATAAGGGATGTAGGGTCTAACGCTGAAATAGGATTAGTGTTAGACAGTAATATAGCACTTCTATCTATAGTCTGTGGATGTGATTTGTTTTATGCTGAATTATTTGATGATCTAAGTGATGTTTTCAGAAAAATGGGACCCAAAGTAATGTTTTCAATAATTGTTAAAAGAATATTTGCATGGAATACTTAAAATGTGAATTTGCAGTTAGTGCCAGCTGTATGTTTTTTATTACTTAGGTAGTGCTTGCAATGTATTTATTGAAAAATAAATGGGCAGGACTTGGTGTGATATTTATATTATGGGTTTATCTGACTTCTACTGCTGGACAGAAGATTCCGCCTGAGTTTAGCGTGTTTGGTTATATATATGATTCAATGAAATTGACCACAAGAGAATGGGTAACGGGAAAAATTGTTGCACTGGCAGTAACTATAGTTATATTATTCGTAATAAATTATTTATTGAAAACAAGCAGAAATAACGTGGTATAGAAATCGCATATGGAGGGATAGAGTATGAAAGTAAAAATACAAAATTTAAGTGTAGAATTTAAGAATGGAACGCGTGCAATAGATAATGTTTCACTGGAAATAGAAAATGGTATTTTTGGTCTTTTAGGTGAAAATGGGGCAGGTAAGACAACATTAATGAGGACAATGACCACAGTACTCCCTGCAACAAGTGGAAATATAATTTATGGTGATACTCCACTGAGTCCTCAGAATTATTATTAAATCCAGAAGAAAATCGGGTATTTGCCACAGGAACTAAATCTTTATCCTCATTTACGTGTCAGGGATGCGCTGGAATATATTGGAAGAATAAGCGGATTGTCAGCCAAAGAATGTAAGAGTGAGATAGATTATTATCTTGAGAGTACTCATTTGACAGAACATCAGAAAAAAAGAATCGGACAGTTGTCTGGAGGAATGAAACGAAGAGTTGGCTTGATACAGGCAATGATGACAAATCCTGAGGTTTTAATTGTGGATGAACCAACTACAGGTTTAGATTCAGAGGAGCGTATTCGAATAAGAAATTTATTGTCAGACTTTGCGAAGGATAGCATTGTATTGTTCTCAACACATGTAATTGAGGACATTAGTGCAACGTGCAGGAAATTGGCAGTAATGAAAAAAGGAAAACTTCTTTATCAGGGAGATGTTACGGAGTTAAAGAAGATGGCAATGGGTCATATCGGAACAATTCACCCCAATGACGAGAAAAAATTAGAATCAATTCGAGAAAAATATTATGTAATAGAGCAGAGATATGAGTCTGAAGAGGTAGAGGTAAAAGTTATGTCTAGTGATTTTGTTCCAGAAGAAATTGCTGAAGACAATATTTCGCTGGAGGATGCATATATATACATATCAGACAGAGCTAGATAAATTATCAAATCTGTGGCACGTATGTGAATTCACATGGGTGCCATTTTCAATATGGAAAATTGACTTTTACACTTCAATGTGTTACAGTATTATTTACACAAAAAGTTATTTTTTGAGTAGAAAAATTGGTTAATTTGCATAAAAAATAAATTAGAAAGAAGGACAAAAGGGATGCCAGTTACAGAATATCTGGAAAGAAATGCTAAGTTATATCCGCATGAGGTTGCACTTGTGGAATTAAATCCAAGTGAGCCGGATACTAGAAGAACTACTTGGAAGGAATATGAACTTATTCAGCCATCAAGGTTTGAACCATATAGACGTGCTATTACATGGAGTATATTTGATGAAAAGGCAAACAGATTTGCCAATATGCTTATCAGCCGTGGAATAAAAAAAGGGGATAAGGTTGCTATCATAATGTACAACTGTCTTGAGTGGCTTCCTATATATTTTGGAATACTTAAATCAGGAGCTATTGCAGTTCCATTCAATTTCAGATATGATGCAGATGAGATATTATATTGTGCAGAGCTTGCTGAAGTTGACATGATTGTATTTGGACCAGAATTTATTGGCAGAATAGAGGCAAATGCAGACAGACTCAGCAAGGGAAGACTATTGATATTTGTAGGAGATAACTGTCCAAACTTTGCAGAAAGTTACAGGGAATTAGTTGCTGACTGTTCAAGTATGAGACCGGACGTTACCATTACCGAGGAAGATTATGGAGCAATATATTTTTCTTCTGGAACAACAGGATTCCCAAAGGCTATTTTACATAAACATCAGAGCCTTACACAGGCAGCTGAGATGGAACAGAATCATCATAAGACAGGCAGAGAGGATACTTTCCTATGTATTCCTCCACTTTATCATACAGGTGCCAAATTCCATTGGATGGGAAGTTTGGTAGCAGGAAGCAGGGCTGTTCTTTTAAAGGGAACAAAACCTGAGACAATACTTGATGCTGTTTCAAAAGAGCATTGTACAATTGTATGGCTGCTGGTTCCATGGGCACAGGATATTTTAGATGCCTTAGACAGAGGGGATATCAAATTAGAGGATTATGATTTATCTGGATGGAGACTTATGCACATAGGTGCACAGCCAGTTCCTCCTTCACTTATTAAGAGATGGAAGGAATATTTCCCAAAACATGATTATGATACAAATTATGGATTGTCAGAGTCTACAGGCCCAGGATGTGTTCACCTTGGAATGGAGAACATTAATAAAGTTGGAGCAATAGGTGTGCCTGGCTACAGATGGCAGTGTAAAATTGTAGATGAGAATGATAATGAAGTGACAAGAGGAGAAGTTGGAGAACTTTGCGTAAAAGGACCTGGCGTTATGACTTGTTACTACAGAAATGAAGAGGCAACTGCTGAAGTATTAAAGGATGGATGGCTTTATACAGGCGATATGGCTATGCAGGATGAGGATGGATTCTACTTCCTTGTGGACAGAAAGAAAGATGTCATTGTAAGCGGTGGAGAAAATATTTATCCAGTTCAGATTGAAGATTTTATCAGAAAAAATAATAAAGTAAAAGATGTTGCAGTAATTGGTCTTCCAGATTACAGACTTGGTGAAATTACAGCAGCAATTATTGAGATAAAAGATGGCATGGATTGTACAGAGCAGGAGATAGAAGACTTCTGTCAGGATATGCCAAGATATAAGAGACCAAAACAGATAATATTTGCTGAGATTCCTAGAAATGCAACAGGAAAGATTGAGAAACTAAAACTTAGAAAAATGTATGGTGCAGATAATCTTGTTGCCAAGGAAAATCAGGCATAATAGTCAAGAAAACCCCGTTATTAGAAAATATCTAATGGCGGGGTTAATTTGTATATTTAGTATACGAATTTATGAAGTTTAGAAACCGTGGTTGGTTAACAAATTAGCAGGATTTTCGCACAGTATCATATGTGTCTCTTTCTCAGAAAGTCCGCAGGACTTTATCAATTCAATTGATTCCCCCTGGTCACTCCATGGACTGTCGCTTCCAAATAAAACATGGGAAACTCCGTGATTTCTTACCATTCGTACAAACTGATCTGGGGAAAGCAGAGGGTGAATACTGCTTCCGTCTTTTACAGGTCGTATTGGATTCAGGCAGAAGGCAGTATCCATGGTGAATTTCTTTCCAATAAGCAGTTCTTCAGCTTCATCCCACTCATCCCATCCTGCCATATGAGCTAATATAATATTATATGAATTAAAAGTATCAACAATAGTTTTCATTCTTGCTACGCTTGAATAATCATTTGAAGGAAGACTTATATCTTTTCCTGCATGTATTGTTATTAGAAAATCTTTATCAAGTGCATAATCAATTATATCAAGATAAAGAGGGTCATCTACGGGTGTATCTTGATAAAGTGGATGAAACTTTATGCCTTTAATACCCATTTTCCATAGCCTGTCTATAATCTCTTTATAGTTATAATTTTCAGGGTGAATTCCTCCGAAGGAAACAAGGCCGTTTGAGTCTGAATGAGAATTTACTAACATTGCTATTGAATTTATATCTTCTTCCTGGCCTGGTTTTGTGACTATCGGCATAAGTACACTGTATTTAATACCAGCGGTCCTCATTGAGGTTTGCAGTCCATCGGTAATGCCGTTTGTATAATATTTCAGATTACCATTTAAGGAAAGCTTGTGAAGAGCTCTGTCTGCAATACTGTTTGGAAATGTATGTGTATGAAAATCAATGATGTCGTTATTATTTAATTTTAAAGCCATAACAAACTCCTTTAAATGTGATAAAAATATATATTAAAGTATTTTATCACATTTTTAAATGTTTCAATAGAAAAAATCTTAAGAATATTCTTAAATTAATATTAAGCAGACTTGGGGTTAAAGTGATTTATATTTTTATGAAAAATTAATAATATTCTGAATATAAAATATGCTTTGAGATATGCTATAGACAGGTGGCTTGAAGTTTTTTGTATATTATGGCACAGATTGAAAAAATTAACTTTAAATGTTATTATATTAGTAAATATATGGGTATATCCCGGAACGGAGGCAGTTATGACAGAAGGAGTAAATTTAAGAAAAGTTGCAATGATAGGATGTGGATTTGTGGGATCAGCATCAGCATTCAGCCTTATGAATAGCGGATTATTTTCAGAGATGGTATTAATTGATGCCAATAAAGAAAAGGCAGAGGGCGAGACAATGGATATTAGCCATGGAGTGCCATTTTCAAGACATATGCAGATATATGCTGGTGACTATGATGACATAACAGACGCAGCAATCATAATAGTAACAGCTGGAGCAAACCAGAAACCTGGGGAGACAAGACTTGACCTTGTAAATAAAAATGTTGCAATATTTAAGTCTATTATGCCTGAAATCAAGAAGAGAAACTGCAAAGGCACAATTTTAATTGTTGCTAATCCAGTTGATATTCTCACATATGTTGCAATCAAGCTTCTCGGATTTGAGGAGAACAGAGTAATAGGTTCTGGTACAGTTCTTGATACAGCAAGACTTAAATATGAACTTGGTGAACATTTATCAGTGGATAGCCGAAGTGTACATGCGTTTATAATTGGTGAGCACGGAGACAGTGAAATAGCTGCATGGTCAAGTGCAAATGTTTCTGGTATTAAACTTGATGATTTCTGCGAGATGAGAGGACATTATGATCATAAAAAAGCAGATGAGGAGATTGCAGACAGAGTTAAGAACAGTGCTTATGAAATTATTAAGAGAAAAGGTGCGACATACTACGGAATTGCCATGGCAGTTAGAAGAATCTGTGAAGTAATTATAAGAGATGAGAAGTCTATCATTCCAGTTTCTTCAATGATGCATGGAGAATATGGCATTGATAATGTTGTGTTAAGTATGCCATCAGTTGTTGGAAAAGATGGATTTGAGACAAGAGTTCCAATTGAACTTAATGAGGAAGAGCAGCAGAAATTAAGAGAGAGTGCAGAAACTCTTAAAAAAGTTCTTGAAGGACTGGATTTGTAAACTTATTCTTTTAAATAATCTGAATAATTACATTTATTTTCCACATAATAACTCCAAAGCTAAATAAAAGCATTGGAGGAATGGATAAATGAAAGCAACAGGAATTGTAAGGAGAATTGATGATTTAGGCAGAGTTGTTGTCCCTAAAGAAATCAGACGTACACTAAAAATACGAGAGGGAGATCCTCTTGAAATCTATACTGACAGAGAGGGAGAAATAGTACTGAAAAAATATTCTCCTATGGGTGAAATCAGAGTATTTGCTGCTCAGTATGTAGGAAGCCTGTCTTCCTTTGTTACGCATATAGTGGTTGTCACAGACAGGGATAGTGTGGTCGCAACATCTGGAGGGGGAAGTAAACTACTTGAGAAACCACTCACAAAGCAGTTTGAGAACATTCTTGAAGAGAGAAACCTGTATCTTGAAGATAAGAAGCCGGCCAAAATAACAGAAAATGACGACTTCACAGGTCAAAAGGCAATTATGCCAATAATATGTGAGGGTGATATTATAGGTGCCGTTGTAATGATTGCAAAGGATGAGAATGCAAGAGTCAATGACACTGAACTGAAAATGCTTGCAGTTGCCTCAAATTTCCTAGGAAAACAGATGGAAAGTTAGACAAAAAAGGATGGATAATATTGTAAATAAGTTACAATATTGTCTTTGAAACCCTTTAAATACGCGTTTTTTCTTGACAAAAAAGGTGTTAGCCATTATAAATAGATTTGTGAGTTGTGAGGGCACTGCTTTCGCACAAATAGAGACTTGAGAAGTCAGGTAAAATATTCATATGACAGAGGAGGAGTTCATTCATGAACAAGACTGAATTAGTAGCAGCAATAGCTGAAAAATCAGAGTTAAACAAAGCTCAGGCTGAAAAGGCATTAAAAGCATTTACAGAGGTAGTTACAGAGGAATTAAAAGCAGGAAATAAAATTCAGTTAGTTGGATTTGGTACTTTTGAAGTATCTGAGAGAGCTGAAAGAGAAGGAAGAAATCCACAGACTGGTGAGACAATGAAGATCGCAGCTTCAAAGGCTCCTAAGTTCAAAGCTGGTAAAGCATTAAAGGACGAAATCAATAAATAAGGTTCGGTAGCAATGTTCGGTAGCAATGAGCCAAAGTCCGCAAGGACTAAATATTAAGTAAGTCCACAAATCCTGTGCTTGCACGAGGATTTGTGGGCTTATTTAATATTAAAGGGCCCCTTCGGGGACCTTGGCGAAAGCAGCGGAACGAGCAAAGGAATTTGCGAGTTTAAAGGAGGTTTTTATGAGATTAGACAAATATCTAAAGGTTTCAAGACTTATTAAGAGAAGAACAGTTGCGAACGAAGCCTGTGATGCAGGCAGGGTTCTTATTAATGGCAAGGCAGCCAAGGCCGGTACACCTGTAAAAGAGGGCGATGTGGTTGAAATACTGTTCGGAACAAAATCTGTTAAAGTGGAAGTATTAAATACTAAAGAAACAGTTAAGAAAGACGAAGCCGCAGAAATGTATAAAGAACTGTAATACTTTGAGAAATGTCTTAATAGAATATAATATACGCAAAAGGGCGGTATAATATGGATATTAGGAACAATACTTCAAAGGGCAGAGAATTGCCACATAAAATAATTATGTCTGGAAGAACAAGTGGGACAATTACAGGGGTTTTGGATGTTGCAGAATTTGATAATGAAGCAATTGATATAAACACAACTCTTGGGAGACTCATAATAAAAGGGAAAGATCTGAAAGTTAAAAATCTGAATCTTGAAAAGGGAGAGGCAGATATTGAAGGAAATGTAGACAGCATGACTTATTCGAAAAGCAGATCGGGACAGTCTATTGTTAAGAGGCTCTTTAATTAAAATATGAGTGATGAGGTAATATATGAGGGATATATTATTGCTCATGCCTTTTTGCTGGGAGTGATGTGTGGAATTGTTTATGATGTTCTTAGGATTTTTCGAAGAATTATTAAGAGAGGGAAAATAAGAGCAGCATTTGAAGATATATTATTCTGGATATTTAATTCTGCAGCCACATTTGTTTTCCTTTATCATGTTAATGGAGGGGTTGTCAGGGCATACATTATTTTTTTTATTATTTTAGGAATGGGACTTTATGAAATTACAATTGGAAATCTGGTAATTAAAATAGTAATTAAGCCATTAAAATTTTTTCTTAAAATAATAGGTAAGCTATTGAAAAAAATAAAGAAAACATTTATAATGGTATTATCTATTTGTAAATTATCAGGGAGAGGTGTAGGATTTGAAAACAGACTATATAGGAAGAAGACGAAGAAAAATTAAACTTCGCAGACGCATGAATGTTATGATTGCAATATCTATAATGTTTTTGTTTCTTGGTATTTTTTCATACCAGATTACTGCACTTGAGAAGACTAATAAGGAGAAGACTAAGGAACTGTCGGTGATAAAACAGGAGTATCAGACAGAGAAGAAACGTACATCAGAACTTGAGGATAAGAGAGTGTTTGTACAGACAAAGGAATACGTAGTACAGGAAGCTAAGAAGCTTGGATTTGTATTTCCTGGAGAGATAGTTTTCAAACCTGAGGAGAAGAATTAATTAATATCTTAAAACAGTTTAAATACATAGAATCGACTGGAAAAACTTTTTGATAGTAAAAATGTCAAAAAGTTTTTTTATTTTGTCCCATTACTTTGACAAAATTTATATTTTCCCGTGTGTATAATATGCACAAAAATAAGCGAGGGCATTGTCCCTCAGAAAATGGAGGAAAATATGAGCGATATAGCTAAAATTTTAAAAAAGGATAATCTGATGTTTAGCAGGGAACGGCTTGGCAAGATATTTGTTCAATGTATAATAGGATATATAATTGGTGGAATGAATATATATGGTTATAATCCGGTTGGTATAGGATATTTCGTGGCGTTTTCAACAATGAGGAGAACATCTGTTATTGGAATAGCTACTTTTATTGTCTCAATGATGAGTAATTTTACAAAACTGCAGATTATAAAAAATGCATCAATTCTTATTTCTCTGGTTCTTACATATAAAATATTATCAACTGGAAAACTGCGTATTAGCAAAAAAGTAACAGCTGGCTTGGTTTTTGTTTATGGAGCAGGCCTGGAGATAGCAGATTTATTTATGAGCAGACAGGTTGATTTCTATATAGCAGATACATATATACGGTTTATGATGATTGCTGCTATGGCAGGACTGGCATCGATACTCTATATAATTTTTGACAGAACTTTAACAGCGATAAATAAAACCATGCATATTTATGAAAATGATGAAATAGCAGGAATCTCTCTTCTGTGGGCGCTAACACTGTATAATGGAGGAACACAGTATGGTTTTGACAGGGAAATTATATTTTTGGTGATGACCATTTCTATTATGTTTACAGCATACAAATATGGGGTTTCTGTGGGATCAATAATGGGGGTTAGCCTTGGGGTTGCCATAAGTCTTCTTTATGATGAGAATTATCTGGGTATTGTGTGCATTATGGGAATCCTATCTGGTGTCTTCAGAAAATTGGGGAAAATGGCAAGTGCATTTACGGTTTTATCCATAACAGCACTTGGATATTATGGGATATTTGACAGATTATTTAATTATGATATTTTTTCGGATAGCCTTGTAAAGGGTATACTTGGTGCAACTGTAGTATTTATAATGCTTCCTAAAAATATTCTCTACAGACTTGAGGATATGGAGGAAACCAATGAAATTGAGGAAGCAAAGTCTCTTTGTGAGGACAAACTTCTGAGCATTGCAAAGACATTTGAGAACCTGTCTATGAGTTTCTTTAATTCGGCAGAGGAAAATTGCAACACTGGGAATGAATCTATGACAGATAAAATCTGGAAAAACAGACTATTAGAAAGCAGACAGATGATGTCAGAACAGCTTTCGCAGATTTCAAAGATTATTGAAGATTACTCGAAACAGGTATATGATTTCGTGAAGGTAACAGATAAACAGGAAGAGTATATAAAACAGAAAATGCAGCAGAAAAAAGTTTATGTCAAAAAAATTATGGGTCTTAGAAATTCCAAAAACAGAAAAGAGTATCTGGTTACAGCTAGATGCAACAGGGGAGTAACTGTGGGTAGCAGAGAGATAGCAGCAGTTTTAAGTGAAGTCTTTGGGAAGAATATAATTCCGTCAAAAAGCTGCCGAAAAATTGTGAGTACAGATTTTACAACAACTACATTTGTTGAGGAAACTAATTTTTATGCTGTATTTGGCGCAGCGAAAAAAGCAAGAGACAGTATGATGCTTTCTGGAGACAGTTATTCTCTGAAGGAATTTGAAAACGGACACCTGCTCATGGGACTTTCAGATGGTATGGGTTGTGGAACCAGCGCATGCATAGAGAGTGAGACAGTTATTGAACTGTTAGAGCAACTTCTCGATAGCGGATTTGATCCTGATTGCGCGCTTAAAATGATAAACTCAGTAATGGTTATGAATTCCCTCGATGAGCATCCGGCAACTCTTGATTATGGTATAATAGATCTGCATTCAGGCATGTGCGACCTGGTAAAAATTGGGGCAGCTGCTACTTTTGTTAAAAGAGGAAAATGGGTGGAAACAATAAAATCAACATCAATGCCTTTGGGAATACTCAGCGAGGTGGATTACGAACTTACATCTAAGAAACTTTATGATCAGGACACTGTAATCATGGTATCTGATGGGGTAATTGATGCCATGGACTGCGAGGATAAGGATGGCACACTCAGTAAAATTATCAGTGAGATTCATGGAAATACACCGAAGCAGATGGCTGAGCTGATTTTAAGCAAGGCTGTAAAAGACGAAAGTAAATTAACAGATGACTGCACGGTTCTTGTGGCAAGAATAAATGAAAGAATGGAGCAGGCGTCATAAAAATGCTTGCAAAAAGGAGATACATAAAGTAACATAAGCCTAAATAAATTAGGTTAATTGAGATGTAACAGGATAAAAATATGAGAGAAATAGAAAAAGTAAAAAAATACATACATTTAAATAATATGGTTGGTGATACAGACTGTATAATTGCAGGGGTATCTGGAGGCGCAGATTCGATATGTCTTTTATGTATGCTGCTGGATATTTATAGAGATCATGATGTTACGATTGTGGCAGTCCACATTCATCATGGGATAAGAGGAGCTGAAGCTGACAGAGACCAGGCGTTTGTTGAGAATATCTGCAACCAGGAGAAAATACAATTATATAAATACAAATACAATATTCCAGAGTATGCTAAGAGCCTTGGACTTTCTGAGGAGGAGGCAGGCAGAATTAAGAGGTATGAGACATTCAGAATGGTCAAAAATGAATTAGAATCTGGCGGAAAGAAATGTGTCATAGCAGTTGCCCACAACCAGAATGATAATGTGGAGACATTTATTCATAATCTTTGCAGAGGAAGTTCAATAAATGGACTTTCGGGAATAAAACCAGTTTCGGGAGATATAATAAGACCGGTACTTTGTCTTTCAAGGAATGAGATAGAAACATATCTAAGAGAAAACAAAAGAGAATACATTATTGATTCAACAAATCTTAAACTGGATTATACGAGGAACAAGATTAGAAATATTGTGATACCTTGTCTTAACGAAAGCATTAATAATAAGTCATCTCTTCACATCTCTCAGACAATGGCTGATATTGGAGAAATTAATGAATATCTGGACAGGCAGGTAGAGATAAAATCAGCAGATATTGTTTCAGAAAAGAATGGCCAGATATTTATAAACAGAAAGGAACTTAATAGTACTGAAATTGTACTTGCCAGAGAAATCATTAGGAATGCTATTGGCAAGGCTGCAGGACGACTAAAGGATATTACAAGGAAACATATAGAGGATGTAATGGAGCTATCAAAGGGGCAGACAGGAAAATATGTTATGCTGCCATATAATCTGATTGCAAAAAATCAGTATGAAAATCTCATTATAAAAAAGAGAGAAGATGATAGTGTTAACGAAGAAGAAGTGATAATAAATGGCATTGGAGAATATGAATTCCGAGCTTATAAAGTAAGGGTGGAAATTACCGAAATAAGCCAAGATGAGAGATTACAGTGTACAAAAAATGATAAAAATATATGTACGAAATGCTTTGATTATGATAAAATAAAAAATACTGTTTGTATTAGAAACAGAAAAAGTGGAGATTTTCTGACAATTAATAAGCAGATGGGAACGAAAAAGCTAAAGAGTTATCTTGTTGACGAAAAGATCCCATCAGAACTTAGAAATGTCATACCAGTGATTGCAGACGGCAATCACATTTTATGGGTGTATGGGCACAGAATAAGTGAATATTATAAAATAGACGAGAATACCATAAGAGTAATGAAAATCACAATTACACAATAGAGTATCGAAAGGAGGCAAATGAAAAATGAAACAGGGATTTAGAGGAATAGCTGTATATTTAACTGTATTTGTACTCATTGCACTTGGCGTTTACTACGCTTTGTCACAGAATACAAAGAAAGATAATTATAATTATAAGAACTTTCTGAAAGATTATGAGAGCAAAGAAGTTAAGAGTATAACTCTTTATCAGAGCAGAAACATCCCTACAGGAAGAATGGTAATTAAACTTGATAACGGAGATAAACACACCATTTATGTTTCAAGTGTAGCGGACACAGAGTCGAGACTTATCGAACTGGATGCAAGCTACAAGGTAAATAAGGTTAAGAAAGAGAGCTTAGTTGTAGTGGCTCTGCCTTATATCTCAATGCTAATAATAGCAATATTATTTATATCTATAATGACTGCACAGACCGGTGGTGGCGGTGGCGGAGCTAAGATGATGAACTTCAGCAAGAGCCATGCTAAACTTGCGACAGATATGAGCAAGCAGGTCAAGTTTGAAAATGTTGCAGGACTTGATGAGGAAAAAGAGGATTTGGGGGAAGTTGTTGATTTCCTTAAGAATCCAAAGAAATATTTAGACCTTGGTGCCAGAATTCCAAAAGGAGTAATCCTTACAGGACCTCCGGGAACAGGTAAAACTCTCCTTGCAAAGGCTGTTGCTGGTGAGGCAGGAGTTCCTTTCTTCAGTATCTCGGGATCAGATTTCGTTGAGATGTTTGTAGGTGTAGGAGCATCGAGGGTAAGAGATCTTTTCTCAGAAGCCAAGAAGAATGCACCATGTATCGTATTTATTGATGAGATAGATGCTGTTGCCAGAAGAAGAGGTACTGGTATGGGTGGCGGACATGATGAGAGAGAGCAGACATTAAACCAGATGTTAGTTGAGATGGACGGATTTAGTGTTAATGAGGGAATCATCGTAATGGCTGCCACAAACCGTGTAGATATTCTGGATCCAGCAATACTCAGACCAGGAAGATTTGACAGAAAGATTGCAGTCTCAAGACCTGATGTAAAGGGAAGAAAGGAAATCTTAGGAGTACATGCTAAGAATAAACCTTTAGGAGATGATGTTGATTTAGAAAAAATTGCAAAGACTACTACAGGATTTACTGGAGCAGATATTGAGAATTTATTAAATGAAGCAGCTATTTATGCTGCAAGAAATGATAGAAAATATATTAGCCAGGAAGATATTGACAGATCATTTATTAAAATTGGAATTGGTACAGAGAAGAAGAGCAGAATTATTTCTGAGAAAGAGAAGAGAATTGTTGCATTCCATGAATCTGGTCATGCAATATTGTTCCATCTTCTTCCTGATGTTGGTCCAGTGCATATTGTATCTGCAATACCTACAGGAAACGGTGCAGCGGGTTACACAATGCCTCTTCCATCAGAAGATGAGATGTTCTTGTCGAAAGGACAGATGCTTCAGAATATCATGGTTTCATTAGGCGGTAGAATCGCAGAGGAGCTTGTATTTGATGATATTACATCAGGAGCTTCCCAGGATATCAAACAGGCAACACAGACAGCTAAGACAATGGTAACAAAATTTGGTATGTCAGATAAGCTTGGACTTATCTGCTATGGCAGCGATGATGATGAAGTGTTTATCGGAAGAGATCTTGCACATTCAAAAGCATATGCTGATGCAACGGCAAGTGCCATAGATGAGGAAGTTAAGAGAATTGTTGATGAGTGTTACGAAAAAGCCAGAAAGATTATCGAGGAGCACAGAGATGTCCTTGATAAGTCAGCACAGCTGCTGATTGAGAAAGAGAAAATCTATGGCGATGAATTTGCAGCACTCTTCGAGTAAGCAAATATTACAAAAGAACATATAATTAGGAGCTGTTGTTTGACAGCTTCTTTTTTACATATAAAAAATACACAAAAAGAATTTGAAAATTTTGTGATATTTGTGCACACTTTTTATTAAACACATGCTATATTATTTATCGTAAAAACCCCCAATACATTATATAGTTTTTGCTACACCCCATAAAAACGAAATACCTTCTCCTAAAGAGGATAGCCAAATGGTTGTCCTCTTTAACTTTTTATATGTAATAATTTTGTAAAATTATGTTTCTTGAAATTACAATATGATTATAATAAAATTGTATTTATATTAATCAGGGAGAGTTGTTATGAATATAAATTTAGGAAGCTTAACACTTAACGAAAAGAAATTATTATACATACAGAATATGAGACCTGCCATGAAGAGGGAGGCCTTGTTTTCAGATGAGACTGAAGGATACAGAGTTCCTGCGGAACCAGATATAAATGAAGAGGTTCTTATAAGAATTAGAACTGCAAAGGCAAATGTAAACAGTGTATATTTCTGCATAGATGAAGAAGAATACGAGATGAGACTTGCGGGAACAGACAGAATATTTGACTACTATGAATATGTCTATAAATTGTCTGATAAGCAGATTCATTATTATTTTAAAATTAACAGCGGAATAGAAACTTGCTATTATGATAAGTCAGGTTCTTGTGATGTGAGAACGGGCTGGTATGATTTTACCATCACACCTGGATTTAAGACTCCTGACTGGGCTAAGGGCGCAGTTATTTATCAGATATATACAGACAGATTTTTTAATGGGGATAAAACTAATGATGTACTTACAAATGAGTATAGCTATATTGGGGATTACAGTGTGCGTGTAGATGACTGGAATAAATATCCGGCTACTATGGGAGTGAGGGAATTCTACGGCGGAGATTTACAGGGAGTCTGGGATAAACTCGATTATCTTCAGGATCTTGGAATTGAGGTTATTTATTTTAACCCAATGTTTGTATCTCCTTCTAACCACAAATATGATATTCAGGATTATGATTATATTGATCCTCATTTTGGTAAAATTGTAGAAGATGGGGGAGAACTTCTTAAGAATGGAGACAAAACAAATGCTCATGCTACAAAATATATAAAGAGAGTAGCAGATAAAGTGAACCTGGAGGCCAGTAATGAGTTCTTTGCTAAATTCGTTCAGGAAGTTCACAGACGTGGCATGAGGGTTATATTGGATGGAGTATTTAATCATTGTGGCTCTTTTAATAAGTGGCTTGACAGAGAACAGATTTACGAGAAACAGGAAGGATATGAAAAGGGTGCTTATGTGTCTGATGGAAGTCCATATAAGAACTTTTTTAAGTTTTTTGAAAATGCATGGCCATATAATTTTCACTATAACGGATGGTGGGGTCATGACACACTGCCTAAACTTAACTATGAAGAATCTAAAGAATTGTATGACTATATATTAGGAATTGCGAAGAAATGGGTATCTGCTCCATATAATGCGGATGGATGGAGACTTGATGTGGCTGCTGATCTTGGACAGAGTAGTGACTTTAATCATAAATTCTGGAAAGATTTTAGAAAGGCCGTAAAAGAAGCTAATCCTGAAGCCATCATTCTAGCAGAGCATTATGGAGATCCTGGAGCATGGCTTCAGGGAGATGAGTGGGATACTGTAATGAATTATGATGCATTTATGGAACCTGTTGGTTATTTTCTTACAGGAATGGAAAAGCACAGCGATGCAAAAAGGGATGACTTGAGAGGAAATTCATACTCATTTTTTGCTGCTATGAAGCATCATATGTCAAGATTTCAGGGAAGCTCACTTCTTGTGGCTATGAATGAATTATCAAACCATGATCATTCGAGATTTCTAACCAGGACTAACGGAAATGTGGGAAGAGTGGCAAACTGTGGACCACAGGCCGCAGAGATGTGGGTAAATAAAGGAATAATGAAGGAAGCTGTTGTTATGCAGATGACATGGCCTGGTGCACCAACCATTTACTATGGTGATGAGGCGGGAGTCTGCGGCTGGACTGACCCTGACAATAGAAGGACATATCCATGGGGCAGGGAAGATAACGAACTGATTGATTTTCACAGAGAGGCAATTAGGATTCATAAGGAGAATAAGGCATTAAAAAAAGGCTCATTAAAGGTACTCTACGGGGATTATAATATTCTTGCATATGGCAGATTTAAAGAAGAAAATATAATGATTGTAATTGTGAATAATAATGAGGCCGACAGGGAGGTAAAGGTTCCTGTTTGGCAACTGGGCTTGGTTGATGGAGAAATAGTAGAATGCTTAATAGAGAGCAGAAAAGATGACTTTGTGATAGATACAGGAGAAATCAAAATTAAGGATGGAAGAATAAATATGGTTGTGAAGGGATTTTCGGCATCTATATATAGAAGAAAGATATAAAAAAATACTAGATGTTGGATGTTCATAAAATATTCATAATTTATTTACAAAAATTATATAATTTATACAAATAAATTTTTGACAGACTAAATGTTTGTTGGTATAATAGATAATACAAAATTATGAAAGCACTTTGGGAGTGAACCGGATGGCAGACAGAGACCTTAGAAAATTGGGAAGAGCAGAGCTTATAGAGATTATTTTTGCACTTCAGAAAGATAATAACGCACTTGCGGAGAGAAATAAGAAGTTACAGGGTCTACTTGATGAAAAATACATCACATTAACGAATGCTGGTTCAATCGCAGAGGCAAGCCTTAAACTTAATAAGGTTTTTGAGGCAGCACAGGCAGCGGCAGATCAGTATGTTATGTCGGTGAGGCTTGCGGCTGACAGGGCTATAAAGAGTAATGAAAATGGAACGGGGATAAACGAGAAAGATACAGTTAGTCAGACTAACAACATTTTGAAAAGTCTGGAAGAAATCAAAAAAAACGACGATATACAGACAGAAAATGTGAATAAAAACAGTGAAAAGCCAGTTAAGACATCAGCTAAAAAAGATAGAAGTAAGAAAAATAGCACAGATGCTGACAGGCTTATTGGTATTTTTGAGGGAATGTTAGAAGAGAGAAACGGGGATATGAGAGGAGTAAATGTTAAGCAAGATTCAGTAAATAGTGATTCGGAGATCGAATTTATTGACTTGGATGAATAAGGAAGACTAGATATGAGTGAGAAAAAAGAGCGCCAGATAGTAATACCTACACAGGAAGAGGTAACTGGTGAGAAGAAGAGACTAGAGCATAAGAGGAGATACCGGAGAGTTGTTTTCAATACAATATATGCACTGGTGGTGGTTGCTGCTGCGGCATCACTTATTGCAACTTTGATTTTGCCAGTGCTTCAAGTGTCAGGAACTAGCATGGAACCTACATTAAAAGATGATGATATTATTATTCTGCTAAAAACTGGAGATTTTAAAACTGGAGACTTGTGCGGCTTTTACTGGCAGAATAAAATGCTTTTAAAGAGGGTGATTGCAGGACCTAAGGATATTGTTGAGATAGATAAAGACGGTAATGTAAAAGTCAATGGTAAGAACATCAAAGAACCATACGTAGACGAGAAATCACTTGGTGAATGTGATATAGAGTTCCCATTTCAGGTGCCAGAGGGCAAATATTTCGTAATGGGGGATCACAGATCGGTTTCCATAGATAGCAGAAGCAGTATGATTGGCTGCATAGATAAAAGTCAAATAGTAGGAAAGGTGTTAATAAGGGTATGGCCTTTTAACAGAATCAGTACGATTCATTAATGGTGGTGATATAATGAAAGACATAATAAATGAACAAATTACTAGGATGAAAAATATCAGGAAGAAGAATAGCAGAGTCGCAATGATAATTACTATGTTTGCACTTATGGTTGCCATGGGAGTTTCCTGGAAAATGAAAATCATTGGTAGGGGATGCGGACATTTTCTTGGACCTATGCTACCAACCCTAAACTCCTACGATACTGCATAGGACTCATGCCGCCGAGAGAAACTTTGATACGTTTTTC
>OMVN01000012.1 GCA_900314525.1 uncultured Eubacteriales bacterium | reverse complement strand
TATCTCTTTGAAAACTGTGGTGCACGACGTGCAGATTTGAGACCTGGTTTCTTTCTTTCTTTCATTCTTGGGTCTCTTGTTAAGAATCCAGCTTTCTTAAGTGTTGGTCTGAATTCAGCGTCTACCTTAAGTAATGCTCTAGCAACACCATGTCTGATTGCTCCAGCCTGTCCTGTGTATCCACCACCACGAACGTTAACGATTACATCGTATTTTCCTTCTGTCTCTGTTGCAACTAATGGCTGTCTAACGATAACCTTTAATGTTTCAAGACCGAAATACTCATCGATTGTTCTCTTATTTATTTTGATATCGCCTTTTCCTGGTACTAAATATACTCTAGCGACACTCTTTTTTCTTCTACCTGTTCCATAAAATTTATCTGATTTTGCCAATGTAATTTCCTCCTTTCAGACTCTAACTAAAATGTTAATACTTCAGGTTTCTGTGCAGCATGATTGTGATCAGGTCCTGCATAAACATGAAGTTTTGTTATCATTTCTCTTCCTAAAGGTCCTTTTGGAAGCATACCTTTAACTGCTAACTCGATAACTCTTTCAGGTTTCTTAGCCATCATTTCTTTAAGTGTTGTTTCTTTCATTCCACCTACATACTCTGAGTGATTGTAGTAGATTTTCTGATCTAATTTCTTTCCTGTAACTTTAACTTTCTCTGCATTAACAACGATTACATAATCACCTGTATCGATGTGTGGTGTAAATGTAGGTTTGTTCTTACCTCTTAAAACTTTTGCTATTTCTGATGATAAGCGACCTAATGTATATCCTGTAGCGTCAACTACGTACCATTTTCTTTCAATTGTTGCTGGACTAGCCATGTAACTCTTCATTGGTTTACCTCCTGTAAATAATTTAAATTATTATATTTAAATGCTCTATACCGGGGCTTTGGCTTGAACATTCAAAATGCTTTATTATTTTAGTGCATAACTATAGCACTGTCACAGTTAAATATTATATTACTATTCTAAAATTCTGTCAATGCAAAATTTCACTTTATTTTTATATGTTATCCACATAAGTATTTAATTTTAGTATTACTGTCCACTGTTTTCTTCGTACTTAATACCAATAAGTGTAAGACCTTTAGCGGGAGCCTTTGGACCTGCAACATTTCTGTCCCTGGCTTCTAGAATTTCTTTTACATGTTCTGGAGGGTAGACATTCAGACCTACTTTGATCAATGTTCCAACTATTATCCTGACCATATTGTATAAAAATCCATTTCCACTTATTCTTATGCTAATAATATCATCTGATTTTTTCACTTCAAGAGAATATATGGTTCTTACTGTTGTGAGTACCTGTGTTCTTGCTGAACAGAAACTTTTAAAATCATGCTCCCCGACAATATATTTTGCTGCCTGTTGCATTTTATTTACATCCAATGGCATATAAACAAAATGTGTATATAATCTCATTGTGGGAATGTCAAATCTTCTGTTCAGAATCTTGTACTCATATGTTTTTGTGCTATTGCAGTATCTTGGGTGGAAGTCTGGAGCGACTTCACATGAATCCTCTATTCTTATATCCTCAGGTAATCTCTGATTAAGTGCAAAACACATCTTTTCAGGTGGTATTCTTGAATATGTATCAAACACTGCCACATTTCCAAGTGAATGTACTCCGGAATCTGTTCGACTGGCTCCGATTACTGCTATTTCTTCATTTAATAGTCTTGATAATTCTCTGTTAATAACTTCTTCAACAGTTATACCATTTATCTGTATCTGCCATCCACAATAATTTGTACCATCATAGGCAATTATTAATTTTATTCTTTTCTTTATTCTCTCTTCACACATATTAGTTCTGCTTTCTAACTATTTTATATTCGTCATCATACTGGTAATATGGACATTCAAACCTATGATTTGTCATTATTCTTGCATAATCGTCCTCATCCATATTTACCTGGCAGTCATATTCCTCGTAGTCTTCATCATATACGTAGAAGCTACAGCTATTACAATCTACGGCCATATATTTCCTCCTAGTCTCTATTAAACCTTTTTCCTATTAGATAAATTTCCATATATCAAAATTTAAATCTATAATATTTTTATCACATATAATGCCTTTATTGTTACCATTACAAGAGTAAATAATAAAAGTATAATCATCGCTACATAATCATTTCTTTTATAATGCAGCGGGTGAAGTTTTGTTCTATCCTCGTATATTCCATAACATCTTGCATCCATTGCCGTTGCCAGTTCCGTTGCCCTTTTTATAGAGGATACAAATAATGGAATAATAATTGGAATCATTTTTTTTATCCTTACAACAAAATTTCCGTTTTCAAAATCCGCTCCTCTTGCAGTCTGAGCCTTTATAATTTTGTCAGTTTCAGTTTGCAATACTGGAATAAATCTAAGTGCTATTGACATCATCATTGCAATATCATTAACCGGAACTCTGATTTTTCTAAGTGGAGAAAATGCCTTTTCTAGTCCATCTGTAATATTGGTCGGAGTTGTTGTAAATGTAAGCATTGAGGAAATCAGCACTATCATACTAATCCTGAAAAATATGATAACTGATTTAATAATACCTTGTCTTGTAATTCGCAAAAAATAAAGCCTGAATAAAACCTGTCCTGGTGTGAAAAATATGTTTATTGCAGATGTTATCAGTAATATAAATATTATTGATTTTATCCCCCTAATAATATATTTCACGGGAATATCTGACAGTTTTATAATTATGCATGTTACAATTCCTGATATTATCAGGGATATTATATTGTCAAATACAAATAGAAATACGATTTGTAGAAACACCCAGAACATTTTTACTCTTGGGTCTAATCTATGTATAACTGATTCTGCATTATAGTATTGTCCTATAGTTATATCTCTTAACATTAAATTTCCTGTGTTGCCTTAGAAAGATAATCAACTGCATCATCCATTGTCAATATCTCTTTCCTTGCACCATTTCCTTTTTCTATTAATACATCCATTATACTGGTTATTTCGGGAACATCGAGACCTGATTTTTTTAGTATGTCTCTATTAGAGAATACTTCTCCTGGGTTTCCATCAAGAATTTTTTCTCCGTCATCCATCACAATAATTCTCGAAGCATACATGGCAATGTCTTCCATATTATGTGACACTACAATTATAGTTTTACCCTCATTTGTCTGAAGTCTTTTTAGAGTTTCATATAATCTCTGCTTTGAAATAACATCAAGTCCAGCTGTTGGTTCGTCAAGTATCAGAATTTCAGGGTTCATTGCAAGGACACCTGCAATTGCCACTCTTCTTTTTTCTCCTCCAGATAGACTAAATGGAGGTTTTTTATAATATTTTTCCTGAATATTCATAAGTTCCAAAGCTTTTAATGCCTGCTCTTTAGCCTTGTCCTTCGTCATACCCATATTTTTGGGTCCAAACATAACATCATCTAATACTGTATAATCAAAAAGTTGACTCTCTGGATATTGAAATACAAGACCAACATTTTGGTGATATGTTTTTTTATCAAAGTCTTTTTTGTTTATATCAGAATTTCCATAACGTATAACTCCCAAAGAGGGTTTATATAATCCATCTATTAGTTGTACAAGTGTGGATTTTCCGGAGCCAGTGTGTCCAATTATTCCTACAAACTCGCCCTTCTTAAATTTGACAGATACATTTTTAATTTCTGTGTCATTTTCTGTCTTATTATCTGTATATGAAAACGATATATTTTCTACAGTTAATATATCATCCTTGTTTTCTAAATCATTTGTTGCTATCTGAGTTTCAATAGCTTTACTGTAATCCTTAAATTTATTTTCTCTAAAAAATAAATCACTAAGTTCATTTACTTCTGTAATATCAGATCTGCTCAAAATTTTTTTCTTACAAAGTTTTGCTGCCAGTGAAGTAACAGTTGGCATTCCTACACCACAATCATTTAATAAATGTGGTTGTTTAAACAGTTCCTTTGGACTTCCACTGAATTTACACTTTCCATGATCTATTAAGTAAATCCTGTCCGCATTAATAACTTCATTCATATCATGAGTAATGTAGATTATTGTAATCTTGTCTTTTTTATTCAGCTCGTTAATAATTTCTAATACATCTTTTCTTCCTTTTGGATCAAGCATAGATGTAACTTCGTCAAAAACAATACATTTTGGTTTCATTGCGAGAACTGAAGATATAGAAAGTCTCTGTTTCTGACCGCCAGATAACTCATTCGTTGATCTGTACCTATATTTTGACATTCCTACTTTTTTAAGACTATTAGTTACAGATTCTTCAATCTTTTTACTATCTACCCTGAGATTTTCCAGTCCAAATGCCACATCTTCTTCAAGTGTTACTCCAACTATCTGATTATCTGGATTTTGAAATACCATTCCACATGTTTTCCGTATTTCCCACAGTTTTTTTATATCCGCTGTGTTATTTCCGTCTATGATTACCTGTCCCTCTGTTGGTATAAGAAGAGCATTCAGTTGTCTTGCAAATGTAGATTTTCCAGAACCATTTCTACCTGCAATAACAACAAATTCACCCTGCTCAATCTCTGTATTTATACCATCAAGTATAGTCTCTGAGCCTGTAATCTCGTTATTTTCATTTCGTTTAACTATTTTGTATATAAGATTTTTTGCTGAAATTATAGACATATATTACTCTCTCATTACTATTGTATTTTATATAAAAATTTAGAGGAAGAAAATCACTTTTCTTCCTCTAATATGTTATCAACTAGCCAATATTATACTAATTCAAGTACAACCTGCATTGCTGCATCACCTTTACGCTGTCCGATTTTGATGATTCTTGTGTAACCACCATTTCTTCCTTCGTATTTTGGTGCTATTTCATCAAATAACTTCTGAGCTAAGTCAACTTTCTTTGTAGCTTTCTTCTTTCCAGCTGCTTCTGTTGGAACAACAGTTACTGTGTAAAGAACTTTGTTCATCTGTTTTCTAGCATGAAGTTTTGAAGGTAAATCCTTCTTGATAGTCTTGTCAACAAATTCAACCTTGTCAACCTTCTTACCATCTACAACTTCCTTAACTCTCTTACCATCTTTATCTTTAACATATACTTTAGCCTGAACAGTAACTTCTTCACTGTTATCTTTTTCTTTAACTGCTAAAGCAATAAGGCTTTCTGCTATTTTACGAACTTCTTTAGCTCTGCTCTCTGTTGTCTCAATTTTACCATTTTCGATTAATGCTGTAACAAGACCACGTAACATTGCTTTTCTCTGATCTGAAGTTCTGCTAAGCTTTCTATATTTTGCCATTTCTAATCTTACCTCCTTTACTTTCGAACATTTTATTCACTATCTCTTAAGTGTAATCCTAACTCTTTGAGTTTCGCATACACTTCTTCAAGTGACTTACGTCCAAGGTTTCTGACTTTCATCATATCGTCTGCAGTCTTGTCAGTTAACTCTTGTACTGTATTGATACCAGCTCTCTTCAAACAATTGTATGAACGAACTGATAACTCTAATTCATCAATATTCATCTCTAACACTTTTACTTTTTCATTAACAACTGGCTGAGCCATGATATCTACGCTCTGAGCCTTTTCTGTAAGGTTAATGAAATAGCTTAAATGTTCACTTAAAACTTTAGCTGCCAAACTAACTGCTTCGTCTGGCTTAAGTGTTCCGTTTGTATATACATCTAATGTAAGTTTATCGAAATCTGTTATCTGACCTACACGAGTATTCTGAATATGCATATTTACTCTCTCAACTGGAGTATAGATTGAATCAACAGTAATTACACCGATTGGTAAATCATCGCTCTTGTTCTTATCTGAGCTTACATATCCTCTGCCTTTTGTAATAGTTAATTCTGCGTAGAATCTGCTATCCTTGTCACCTGAAAGTGTTGCAATGACCTGATCCTTGTTGATAATCTCAACACTTGAATTCACTTTGATGTCTGCGCCTGTAACTATTCCATCTCCAACCTTTTCAATATAACCAATAACAGGAGCATCTGACTCACTGTCATTCTTTATTGCAAGGCTCTTGATGTTCATAATTATCTCAGTTACATCCTCTTTTACACCTGGGATTGAACTGAACTCATGTAAAACACCGTCAAATTTAACCTGACTAACAGCAGCACCTGGTAATGAAGAAAGCATAATTCTTCTAAGTGAGTTACCAAGAGTTGTTCCATAACCTCTTTCAAGAGGTTCTACAACGAATCTGCCGTATTTATTATCTTCTGAGATTTCTTCAATCTCAATATTTGGTACTTGAAAATCGAACACTAAAAAGCCCCTCCTTTTTCCATTTTAGGAATTGCCTAAGCCTATTTCGAATATAATTCGACGATAAGCATTTCGTCAACTGGTACATCTATGATTTCTCTTGTAGGAATCTCTTTAACTGTTCCCTTAAGGTTTTCCTGATCAGCTTCTAACCATTCTGGAACTAATCTTCCACCTGTTACTTCAAGTATATTCTTATATCTCTGAGCATCTTTGTGCTTCTCTTTGATTTCGATTACATCGCCTGCTTTAACTAAGTAAGAAGGAATGTTTACAGATTTTCCATTAACTAATACATGTTTATGGTCAACAATCTGTCTTGCTTCCATTCTTGTTCTAGCAAGTCCTAAACGGAATAACACATTGTCAAGTCTAAGTTCAAGTAAAATCATAAGATTTTCACCTGTCATACCGTTCATTCTCTGAGCTTTTGCATAATAATTTCTGAAAGGTTTCTCTAATACACCATAGATGAATTTTGCCTTCTGTTTTTCTCTTAACTGAAGACCATATTCACTAACCTTTTTATTTGCTCTATTTAACTGTCTGTTTGATTTCTTATCTATTCCTAAATATGCTGGGTCTAAACCGAGCGATCTACATCTCTTAAGAACAGGAACTCTATTTACTGCCATCTATTTGCACCTCCTACTAGACTCTTCTACGTTTTGGTGGACGACATCCATTATGTGGAACTGGTGTAACGTCCTTAATACTTGTAACTTCAAGTCCACATGCCTGAAGAGCACGGATTGCTGCTTCACGTCCTGAACCTGGACCTTTTACCATAACATCTACTGATTTCAAGCCGTGTATAAGAGCTGCCTTAGTAGCAGTTTCCGCTGCCATCTGAGCTGCATAAGGAGTAGATTTCCTTGAACCTTTAAATCCCAGACCACCTGCACTTGCCCAAGAAAGAGCATTTCCTTCGTTATCTGTTAATGTTACGATTGTATTATTAAAAGAAGACTGAATATGTGCTTGTCCGCGTTCAACGTTTTTCTTTACACGCTTTTTTGTCACTTTTTTTGTAACTTTAGCCATTTTAAACTAACCTCCCTTATGGGTTCTTTCTATAATATTTTTCGGATTATAATCTAATTCCCAATCCTAAATTATGTCACTGTTATTTAAGAACAGTATATTCCTTAACATACTCTAATAATTATTTCTTCTTATTAGCTACTGTACGCTTTGGACCCTTACGTGTTCTTGCATTTGTCTTTGTCTTCTGACCACGAACTGGAAGTCCCTGTCTATGACGTTTTCCTCTGTAGCAGCCAATTTCCTGTAATCTCTTGATGTTCATTGCGATTTCTCTTCTTAAATCACCTTCAACTACCTGACTGTTATCGATAACTTCACTAATTCTCTTAACCTCATCATCTGTTAAATCTCTAACACGAGTATCTGGGTTAACATTAGCTTCTGCAAGTATACGAGTAGCGCTAACTCTACCTATTCCATAGATATAAGTTAAACCTATCTCAACACGTTTTTCTCTTGGTAAATCAACACCTGAAATACGAGCCATGTGTGTATTACACCTCCATCAATTAATTTTTTTCTGATATTAAAACTCCTGCGTAGCCCGTTATGTATAACGTCTGAAATGTGTACACAGTTGTCCCTCTCAGATTTTGTTATTATGTTTTATTATTAAGTAACGAACAACTAATCCTAGTGTTTCATTACTGCAGCCGCATAACTAGCTTTTTTTACAAACCAGACAAAATTAGCCCTGTCTCTGTTTGTGTTTTGGATTCTCACAGATTACTCTGATGCTTCCTTTTCTTTTAATTACTTTGCATTTTTCGCAAATTGGCTTAACTGATGATCTTACCTTCACAGTAAATCCTCCTTTCAAAAAAAGTCCGACTATTACTATATCATAACTTTTTTTATTTATCAAGTAAATTTTTCTATTTACTTATTTATCTCTCCATACTATTCTTCCTTTTGAAAGATCATATGGTGATAATTCTATTGTTACTTTATCTCCTGGAAGAATACGAATGAAATTCATTCTTAATTTTCCGCTTATATGTGCTAATACCTTATGTCCATTTTCAAGTTCTACCTGAAACATTGCATTTGGTAATTTTTCAAGCACTGTTCCTTCTATTTCAATAACATCAGATTTTGACATTTCTAATCCTCCTGATTCAATGATTCAAATTTAAATACCATTTTTAACATATAGCTTTATGGCTCTTTTTACTTCCTCGTTTGTTATATTATTGCCAGACTGAATTTTATTAAGCAGATTATCATCAATTTTATTAATAACCTGAATATGTTTTAATTTTTTCTTTTTTGGTGATTCAAGTTTTCTCGACTTACCATCGACTAAATATACATATTCATTTTCTATATTAATTATTACAAAAACCTGTTCTTTATCATGTCCTGCTTTTGATTTAGCAAATTCTCCAATTCTACATGCTGCCATATAAAACCTGCCTCCAATTACTATATGCTCTAGTTATCAATTGTTAATATTTCTGGTTCTCCATCTGTAATAAGAACTGTGTTCTCATAATGTGCAGATAACGACCCATCCTTTGTAGTAACCGTCCAGCCATCATCTGACCAGATTATTTCCTTTGATCCTGCATTTATCATAGGTTCAATTGCAAGTGTCATACCAGGTTCTAACCTGATACCTTTCTTTTTTTGTGCAAAGTTTGGAATTTCCGGATCTTCATGCAGACTAGTTCCAATTCCATGTCCACATAACTCCTCAACTACTCCATATGAAAAACTGTTTGCATATTCGCCTATTGCAGTTGAAATATCATTTAAATGGCATCCTGCTTTTGCATATTTAATTCCTTCAAAAAAACATTGTCTTGTTATTTCAATCAACTTCTTTGCTTCATCGCTAGCGTTTCCTACTGCATATGTTCTTGCAGCATCTGAATGATATCCTTTATAGATAAGTCCCGCATCCAGACTAACAATATCACCATCATTAATTATATGTTTTTTACTTGGAATTCCATGAACCACTTCATCATTTACTGATACACATACTGCTGAGGGAAATCCATTATAATTTTTGAAGTTTGGCTTACATCCTAACTTCTTGATTGTTTCTTCACCAACCATATTTATATCATATGTTGTCATTCCCGGTCTTAATGCATTTTTCATTTCTTCATGTACTATTGCAAGTAATTTACATGATTTACGCATTAATTCAATTTCACTATGTGATTTAATAGTTACTGCCATTTAATTAGGCTCCTAACACCTTAACTATGTCTGCAAATACATCATCCATAATCTTTGTACCATCTACTTCAGCTAAAACATTCTTTCCTGAATAGTAGTCGATAAGTGGCTGTGTCTGATCATGATATACATCTAAACGTTTCTTTACTGTCTCTGGTTTATCATCATCTCTAAGTACAAGTGTTGAACCACAATTATCACAAATTCCTTCAACCCTAGGTTTGATAAATTCTGTATGATATGTTGCTCCACATGTAAGACATGCTCTTCTTCCTGACATTCTGTTTATGATGTTTTCATCTGGAACTTCTACATTAACTGCGAAGTCAATCTTTTCTCCACGAGCAGTTAAAGCATTATCAAGTGCTTCTGCCTGAGGAATTGTTCTTGGGAAGCCATCAAGTACATATCCGTTCTTGCAGTCATCGTTTGATACTCTGTCAATAACAAGATTTACTGTTAATTCATCTGGAACTAAAAGTCCCTGATCCATATACTCTTTAGCTTTCTTTCCTAATTCAGTTCCGTTTTTGATATTTGCTCTGAAAATATCACCTGTTGAGATGTGAGGGATTTCATATTTGTCAGCAATTCTTTTTGCCTGAGTTCCTTTTCCTGCTCCAGGTGCGCCTAACATAATAATCTTCATATATTTTTACCTCTCTAAAAATAAAAATGCTTATAATATTATCTTTTATTAGTTCAACAATGGAACGCTACAATGCAGCGTCCCATTAAATTAGTTTTATTAATCTATAAGAAATCCTTTATAGCTTCTGACAACCATCTTTGATTCTACATTCTTGATAGTCTCAAGTACAACACCTACAACGATGATCAGTGATGTACCACCTGTTGAAAGCTGAGCTCCTGAGATACCTTCTGCAGCGATTGGAATGACTGCCACAATAAGTAAGCCTATTGCACCGATTAATACGATGTAATTAAGAAGACCATTCAAATATTCCTGTGTAGGTTTTCCTGGTCTGATACCTGGTATAAATCCACCGGATTTCTTCATATTATCTGCAACTTCAATAGGATTAAATGTTATTGATGTATAGAAGTAAGCAAATGCTACTACTAAAACAACATATACTATAAAACCTAATGAATACTTGATATTGCTAGATGAAAATTTTAACCAGTTACCCTGCTGTAAGTACTTTGTCCATCCAGGCATTTTAGAATTGCTGTAAATAAACTGACAAATTACAACTGGGAACATAAGTAATGACTGAGCAAAGATAATTGGGATAACACCAGCAGTATTAACCTTTAAAGGAATATGTGATGACTGTCCCCCAACTAATTTCCTTCCCTGAACTTTCTTTGAATACTGAACAGGAATTCTTCTCTCAGCATCCTGTAAAATTACTACGAATGCAACTATAACAACAACAATTGCTATAATTACGAATACAGCAAGTAATTTTCCACCAATTGAGCTTCTGTTCTTAACGAACTGGTTAAATAATGTTGTGAAATCACTTGGCATTCTGGAAACAATGTTAATTAGAAGGATAATTGATATACCGTTACCAACTCCCTTTTCAGTAATGTTCTCACCCATCCACATAAGATAAGCTGAACCTGCTGTAAGAGCTGCTACTGCAATAACTACCTTAAACGCATACTGTCCCTTAGAGAAAGTATTAATGTCTCCAAATAAGCCTCTGTTACCAAAACTGATAACTGTAGCAACCGACTGAATCAATGCTAATATTACTGTCACATATCTTGTAATAGACTGAATCTTCTTACGTCCTTCTTCTCCATCTTTCTGCATTTCTTCTAATGAAGGAATAGCAATAGTTAAAAGCTGAATAATAATAGAAGATGTGATATAAGGTGTAATATTAAGTGCAAAGATTGAGAATGATTCAAATGAACCACCAGTTAAAGCATTAAAGAATCCCAGATTCTTTAAAATGCTTAAGTCACCAGTCATGTTCTTTATTGTTTCATTTGTAGTGCCAGGCATAGGCAACTGACAGCCTATCCTGACTATTATAAGCATTAAAAACGTATACCAAAGTCTTTTTCTAATTTCTTTGACTTTAAATGCGTCTCTAACTGTCTTAAACATTAAACCACCTCACAGGTTCCACCAAGAGCTTCAATCTTCTGCTTAGCACCTTCTGAGAATGCATTAGCTTTTACATTGAGTTTCTTAGTAATTTCTCCATTTCCAAGAATTTTAACTCCATCTCTTGGATTCTTAATTATTCCACTCTCGATTAATGTTTCTACACTAACTTCAGCTCCATTATCAAATCTTTCAAGAGCACTTACATTAATTCCAACGATTTCTTTAGTATTTCTATTTGTGAAACCTCTCTTAGGAAGTCTTCTGTATAAAGGCATCTGACCACCTTCGAAGCCAGGTCTTGGAGCTCCTGAACGAGCTTTCTGTCCTTTGTGTCCCTTACCAGCTGTCTTTCCGTTTCCTGATCCGTGGCCACGACCTCTTCTAAAATTATCACTATGTTTTGAACCTTCTGCAGGTCTTAAATTAGATAATTCCATTATTGCACCTCCTTACTCTGATTATATTTCTTCAACTTTAACTAAATGTTTAACTTGATCTACCATACCTCTAACTGCAGCATTATCAGGCATTTCAACAGTTTTGTTGACTTTCTTTAAGCCTAATGCAGCTACTGTTTTCTTATGCTTTGGAATAGCACCAATTGTAGATTTTACAAGTGTAATTTTTAACTTATCTGCCATTTTTCTATCCTCCTATTAGCCTAAGATTTCTTCAACAGATTTACCACGAAGTCTGGCTACTTCTTCTGGAGTCTTTATTTCAGATAAACCAGCGATTGTTGCAAGAACAACGTTCTGCTTGTTATTTGAACCTAATGACTTTGTACGAATGTTATCAATACCTGCGAGTTCGAGTACTATACGTGCTGGACCTCCAGCGATAACACCAGTACCTTCTGGAGCTTTCTTAAGTAATACTGAAGCACTGCCGAACTTTCCGATTGTATCATGAGGAATACTTAAGTTCTCATCAATTGCTACTGTTACAAGACTCTTTGTGGCAGCTTCTTTACCTTTACGGATTGCTTCAGGAATTTCTGTTGCTTTTCCGATACCAGCACCTACATGTCCATGACCATCACCGACAACAACGAGTGCTGCAAATCTCATGTTACGTCCACCTTTTACAACCTTTGTAACACGTTTGATTGATACTACTTTTTCTTCCAATTCTAACTGACTAGCATCAACGATTGTACGTTTCATGTGTTTTCCTCCTTATTTGGAATCGATATATGATTTAAACTAGAATTCTAATCCTGCTTCTCTAGCTGCATCTGCTAAAGCGGCAACTTTACCCTGATATATAAATCCGCCTCTATCAAATACGACGTTTTTAATACCTTTTTCTAATGCCTTTTTAGCGATTACTGTTCCTAAGTATGCTGCAGCATCAACGTTATTAGTCTTCTCAAGTTCAGATTTAACACTCTTTTCAAGTGTTGAAGCTGAAACTAAAGTGTTTCCAACTGTATCGTCAATAATTTGAGCATACATATGATTATTACTTCTAAACACAGCTAAACGTGGTGTCTCGGCAGTTCCAGCCAAGTGATTACGTAATCTTCTATGTTTTTTAACGCGAACTTCTGTTCTTGATTTTTTACTAATCATTGTTATTCACTCCTTTAATTATTTCTTACCAGTCTTACCAACTTTACGTCTGATAACTTCATCAGCATACTTAATACCTTTTCCTTTATAAGGTTCAGGACTTCTCTTAGCTCTGATTTCAGCAGCGAACTGGCCAACTTTTTCTTTATCAATACCTTTTACAGTAATTGTATTTTCTTTAACTTCTGTTGTTAATCCTTCTGGATCTTCCATCTCTACTGGATGAGAATATCCAAGTGAAAGTACTAATGTAGTACCTTTCTTCTGAGCTCTGTAACCAACACCGTTGATTTCAAGAACTTTCTCATATCCGTCTGTAACACCTTTTACCATGTTAGCAATAAGTGTTCTTGTAAGACCATGGAGAGATTTCATTTTCTTTAAGTCATTAGGTCTTGAAACTACTACTTCTTCACCTTCAACTTTGATTTCCATCTCTGCTGGGAGTACTCTTGAGAGTTCACCCTTAGGACCCTTTACAGTCACTTTATTATTTTCTGCTAATTCTACAGTAACACCTGCTGGAATTGCGATAGGCATTCTTCCTATACGTGACATGCCGTCTACCTCCTATATTGAGTATTTTATTTTATTTATTACCATACAAATGCTAAAACTTCTCCACCTACGCCGAGTTTTCTAGCCTGTTTATCTGTTATAACACCATTATTTGTTGAAATAATAGCGATTCCTAAACCACCAAGTACTCTAGGGAGTTCCTCTTTACCTGCGTATACACGAAGTCCAGGTTTAGAGATTCTCTTAAGTCCTGATATGATTTTTTCATTTTTATCTGCACCGTATTTTAATGAAATACGAATTGTATTAAATTTTCCATCTTCTACAACTTCATACTTTTTGATATAACCTTCATTTAAAAGAATATCAGCGATAGCTAATTTCATTTTTGATGATGGTACGTCAACTGTATCATGTTTAGCAGTATTTGCATTACGGATTCTTGTAAGCATATCTGCGATTGGATCATTTGTTGTCATTTAAAATTGCCTCCTTTCCAATATATCCTACCAGCTTGATTTCTTAACACCAGGTATCTGTCCTTTGTATGCTAACTCACGGAAGCAAATTCTGCAGATTCCGTATTTTCTTAAGTAAGCATGTGGACGTCCACAAATTCTGCAACGTGAATATTCCTGTGTTGAGAATCTTGCTTTACGCTGTTGTTTAACTTTCATAGCAGTTTTAGCCATGGGATTACCTCCTAACTATTTTTGAAATGGCATATTAAATAATGTCAATAATTCGCGTGCTTCTTCATCTGTCTTGGCTGTTGTAACGAAGATTACATCCATACCTCTGACTTTATCAACTTTATCATATTCGATTTCAGGGAAGATTAACTGTTCCTTGATACCAAGTGCATAATTACCTCTGCCATCAAATGCGTTAGGATTAACTCCTCTAAAGTCACGTACACGAGGTAATGCAAGATTGATTAAACGGTCAACAAACTCATACATCTTCTCGCCTCTTAATGTAACTTTACATCCTATAGCCTGACCTTCTCTAATTTTGAAGTTAGCTACTGAATTCTTAGCTCTTGTAAGTACTGCCTTCTGACCTGCGATTGTCTCAAGATCTTTAACAGCTGAGTCTAATATTTTAGCGTTGTCTTTTGCTTCGCCAACACCCATATTAATAACAACCTTATCAAGCTTAGGTACTTCCATGATATTTTTATATCCGAATTTCTTTGTCATTGCATCAACAAT
The DNA here is from genome assembly GCA_900314525.1 of uncultured Eubacteriales bacterium. Taxonomy (GTDB): domain Bacteria; phylum Bacillota; class Clostridia; order Lachnospirales; family Lachnospiraceae; genus Bovifimicola. Next base: position 43,462 of record OMVN01000012.1, on the reverse strand, counting down.
TTCATTGTTGTATGTCTCTTTAAGTCTACTCAACTCCTAGTACCTCCTTTCCCAATTAATCTATAACTTCGTTAGTTGCTTTTGCTACACGAACTTTTTTACCATCTTTTTCTGTAAATCCGACTCTTGTAACTTTACCGTTAACAACATACATTACATTGGAAATGTCAATAGCACCTTCCTGGTTTACAATTCCGCCCTGCTGATTTGCAGCACTTGGTTTTGTATGTTTTGTAAGCATGTTGATTCCTTCAACAACTACTTTTCCATTTTTAACATCAACTGAAAGAACTTTTCCTTCTTTGTCTTTGTCTTTACCAGCGATAACTCTAACAGTATCGCCTTTTTTAATTTTTGATGTTGCCATTTCTACACCTCCTATAATACTTCTGGTGCCAAAGAAACAATCTTCATAAACTGTTTTTCTCTTAACTCTCTGGCAACTGGTCCAAATATACGTGTTCCTCTTGGTGTCTTATCATCCTTGATGATAACAGCAGCATTCTCGTCAAATTTTATATAAGATCCGTCTTTACGACGTGCGCCTTTTACTGAACGAACTACTACAGCTTTTACTACATCACCTTTTTTTACAACACCGCCTGGTGTTGCATCTTTGACAGTAGCAACAATAACATCGCCGATGTTAGCATATCTTCTAGTAGAACCTCCCATTACTCTGATAGTAAGTAATTCCTTAGCGCCTGTATTGTCAGCAACTTTAAGTCTACTTTCCTGTTGGATCATAATAATACTCCTTTCTACTATCTTGCTTTCTCGATGATTTCAACAAGTCTCCATCTCTTATCCTTTGATAATGGTCTTGTTTCCATTACTTTAACTGTATCTCCAATACCACATTCGTTGTTCTCGTCATGTGCCTTTAATTTGTAAGTTCTCTTAACGATTTTCTTATATAAAGGATGTTTTACATGATCTTCTACAGCGACAACGATTGTTTTATCCATTTTATCACTTACGACTTTTCCAACTCTTGTCTTTCTCAAGTTTCTTTCTTCTGCCACAACAAATTCCTCCTTTCATAGAATCAATATGAATAACACAACTTAGTTAGCTTTTGTAGCTATTACAGTCTGAATTCTTGCAATATTTCTTCTAACTTCTTTAATTCTGCTTGTGTTCTCTAACTGGTTTGTTGCGTTCTGGAATCTTAAATTAAAAAGTTCCTTTTTAGCAGCTACTAATTCATCATTTAATTCTGCAGCTGATTTTGTCTTTAAATCTTCTACATATTTATTAATTTTCACTGTTATCACCGCCTTCTAAATCTGCGCGTTGAACGATCTTGCATTTTACTGGTAATTTGTGCATTGCAAGACGTAAAGCTTCTCTAGCTGTTTCTTCTGGTACTCCAGCTATTTCAAACATTACACGTCCAGGTTTAACTACTGCTACCCAATACTCTAATGAACCTTTTCCAGAACCCATACGAGTTTCTGCAGGTTTTGCTGTTACTGGTTTATCAGGGAATATCTTTATCCAAACTTTACCACCACGTTTTACATAACGAGTCATAGCAATACGGGCAGCTTCAATCTGATTTGATCTTATCCATGCTGGTTCTAAAGCGACAAGTCCGAATTCACCGTTTGATACTGTATTACCTCTAAGGGCTTTACCTCTCATAGATCCACGGAACTGTTTACGACGCTTTACTCTCTTTGGCATTAACATTATTTATCGCTCCCTTCCTTAACAACTTCTTTAACTGGAAGAACTTCACCTTTGTATATCCAAACTTTTACACCAACTTTTCCGTACTGTGTATCTGCTTCTGCAAATCCATAGTCGATGTCAGCACGTAATGTCTGAAGAGGAATTGTTCCTTCACTATAGAACTCTGTACGAGCCATATCAGCACCACCAAGACGTCCTGAAACGGATGTTTTGATACCCTTTGTGCCTGTCTTCATAGCTCTTGACATTGTAGATTTCATAGCTCTTCTGAAAGATACACGGTTTTCAAGCTGATTTGCAATGTTCTCAGCAACAAGCTGTGCATCTCTGTCTGGTCTCTTAACCTCTTTAATGTCGATAATTAATTTTTTATTTGTTAATTTTGAAACTTCAGCTTTAAGTTTTTCGATTTCTGCTCCGCCTTTACCGATAACGATACCAGGTTTTGCTGTATGAACTATAACTTTTAATCTATCTGATGCTCTTTCGATTTCAATCTTAGAAACACCTGAGTTGTATAACTTATCTTTAAGGTATGTTCTGATCTTGTTATCTTCAACTAAGTTGTCAGCAAAATCTTTCTCTGCATACCATTTAGAGTCCCAGTCTTTGATAACACCGACTCTTAAGCCATGAGGATTAACTTTCTGTCCCATGTTATATCTCCTTTCTGATTCAATATACGATACTACTAAGCTCTTTCATTAAGAACGATTGTGATGTGACTCATTCTCTTCTCAATTCTGTAAGCTCTTCCCTGTGCTCTTGGGTGTATTCTCTTCATTGTAGGTCCTTTATTTGCATAGCACTCTTCAATGTAAAGGTTTTCTGCACTCATACCGTTATTGTTTTCAGCATTTGCAATTGCTGATTTTAATAATTTCTCTATAATTGATGATGCATATCTTGGATTGTATGTTAAAATTCCAAGTGCTGATGTAACATCTTTTCCTCTAATAGCATCTAATACATAACATGCTTTCTGAACAGATACTCTTGCATAAGATAATTTAGCTGATGGTCTTGTATCTTTTTCTGCATTTCTTGCTCTCTTTATCTGGGATCTATGTCCTTTAGCCATTGATGTGACCTCCTTTCAATCAATCTATAAACTAACGAGATTTCTTCTCGTCTTTTCCATGACCTCTGTAAGTTCTTGTAGCTACAAACTCTCCAAGTTTGTGACCTACCATATCCTCTGTAACATATACAGGGACATGTTTTCTACCGTCATGAACTGCTATTGTATGTCCAACCATTTGTGGGAAGATTGTAGAACGTCTTGACCAAGTCTTAACTACTGACTTGTCTCCAGAAGCATTCATCTTATCTATAGCTTTAAGTAAACTCTCATCTGCAAATGGTCCTTTTTTTAATGAACGAGCCATAGGGTAACTACCTCCTTTTATTTAATGTTTTTACCGTCTCTTCTTCTTACAATCATCTTGTTAGAAGCTTTGTTCTTCTTTCTTGTCTTTAAGCCAAGAGCTGGTTTACCCCAAGGTGTGCTTGGACCTGGACGACCAATTCCTGTCTTACCTTCACCACCACCGTGTGGATGGTCATTAGGGTTCATGACAGAACCACGAACTGTAGGTCTGATACCCATGTTTCTCTTACGGCCTGCTTTACCAAGTTTAACAAGGTCATGCTCAATGTTTCCAACAACACCGATTGTTGCTCTGCATTCGATTGGAACCATTCTCATTTCACCTGATGGTAATCTGAGTGTTGCATATTTTCCTTCTTTAGCCATAAGCTGTGCTGCATTACCTGCTGCACGAACAAGCTGTCCACCTTTGCCTCTGTATAACTCTATATTGTGTACTTCTGTACCTACTGGAATAGCTGAAAGAGGTAAGCAGTTACCAACTGAAACTTCTGCATTTGCTCCGTTTTCTACTGTCATTCCTACTTTTAACCCGTTTGGTGCAAGGATATAAGCCTTTTCACCATCAGCATAAACTACAAGAGCTATGTTTGCTGTTCTGTTTGGATCGTATTCGATTGAAACAACCTTTGCTGGAACTCCTTCTTTATTTCTCTTAAAATCAATAATTCTATATTTTCTTCTAGAACCGCCACCGTGATGTCTTACAGTGATTTTACCCTGATTGTTACGGCCTGCTGTTTTCTTTAATGAAACTAATAATGATTTCTCTGGTGCAGATTTTGTAAGTTCTGCATTGTCAAGAGTTGTCATGTTTCTTCTAGAAGGTGTATATGGGTTAAATGTTTTAATTCCCATTTTAGATCTCCTTTCAGATGTTTATTGTCACACTTTACTGTGTATAATATCGTTAATCTATGATTAACGATCTACTTCGAGCGCCTTTTGCGAAGCAAAATCTTTAATGCGCGAGAATCCTTAATCTATGATTATGATTCGTTATATCTTATAATCCTTCAAAGATTTCAATATCTTTGCTGTCTTCTGTTAACTGAACGATAGCTTTCTTTGTCTTAGCTGTCTTTCCAACAGTAGCGCCTCTTCTGCGTTTCTTACCGTCTAAGTTCATTGTGTTAACTGATTTTACCTTAGTTCCTTCAAACATTTTCTCAACTGCTTCTTTGATCATTGTCTTGTTTGCATCAACATGAACTAAGAAAGTGTATTTCTTGTCTGCCATTCCATTCATACTCTTTTCCGAAATAACAGGTTTGAGGATTACATCATAGTACTGTACATTTGCCATTATGCGTACACCTCCTCGAGTTTTGCTACAGTAGCTTTATCGATTACTACTGTGTCATATTTTAATATATCGTAAACATTAATTGTATTTGTGTAAGCTGTTTTAACATCTTCGATGTTTCTTGCAGATAATGCAACGTTTGCATTGTCATCAGCGATTACTACTAATGCTTTATTAACTTTTAAGTTGTTTAATGTAGAAGCTAAAGCTTTTGTCTTAATCTCATCTAATTTAAGATCATCAACAACGATGAATTTGTTGCCCTGTACTCTTGATGTTAATGCAGATTTAAGAGCTAACTTCTTCTCTTTCTTATTTAACTTAAATGAATAATCTCTTGGCTTTGGAGCGAATACTACGCCACCGCCTGTCCACTGTGGAGATCTTGTAGAACCCTGTCTTGCGTGACCTGTTCCTTTCTGTCTCCATGGTTTCTTTCCACCGCCACTTACTTCAGAACGAGTTTTTGTGCTCTGAGTACCCTGACGATTATTTGCAAGCTGGCTAACAACTGCCATGTGTACTAAATGTTCGTTAACTTCTACATTAAATACAGCATCGTTAAGTTCGATATCTCCAACTTCATTGCCTTCCATATTGTAAACAGATACTTTTGCCATCTGTGTGTTCCTCCTTTCTACAAAACCTATTTAGCAGATTTAACTGTCTCTTTAATTGTTATTAATGCTTTCTTTGGTCCTGGTACTGATCCTTTTACTAAAAGTAAATTGTTCTCAGCGTCAACTCTTACAATTTCAAGATTCTGAATTGTAATCTGTTTTGATCCCATATGTCCTGGCATTCTCTTTCCTTTGAATACCTTACTTGGATCTGAACAAGCACCGTTCGAACCAGCATGTCTGTGGTATTTAGAACCATGAGCCATAGGTCCTCTTGACTGACCATGTCTCTTGATTGCGCCCTGGAATCCCTTACCTTTAGAGATTGCAGTTGCATCAACCTTATCTCCTGCTGTGAATACATCAGCTTTAATTTCGTCTTTTACAGAATATTCTTCAGCATTTTCGAATCTGAATTCTCTGATATATCTCTTATAAGATACACCTGCTTTATCAAACATTCCCTTTAATGGTTTGTTTACTAACTTTTCTCTCTTGTCAGCAAAACCAACCTGTACTGCACTGTATCCATCTTTGTCTGCTGTCTTTACCTGTGTAACTACACATGGTCCAGCCTGGAGTACAGTAACTGGTGTTAAAACACCATCTTCGTTGAAGATTTGAGTCATTCCGACTTTAGTTGCTAAAATAGCCTTCTTCATTTTTTTACCTCCTGGTTTAATCTACAGCGGTTTTCGATTTCCGAAAACATCCTAGAACAGCCTAATATACGTGGAACACTATATTGTAGGAGTGTTGCTTCTATATCTAAACCCTTCAGGATTACTACTAATTAATTTGCGATGAAATTATTTTGTTTTCATCTTAACATCGATATAAACACCTGCTGGCATCTCTAATCTTGTTAACGCATCAACAGTCTTAGGTGATGGTGAGATGATATCGATAAGTCTCTTATGAGTTCTCTGTTCGAACTGCTCTCTAGAGTCTTTGTACTTGTGTACTGCTCTAAGAATTGTAACTACTTCCTTCTTAGTAGGAAGAGGTACTGGACCGCTGACCTGGTCTCCAGTCTTCTTAACAGTTTCGATGATTTTTCCGGCTGACTGATCGATTAATTTGTGATCATAAGCTTTCAATGTGATTCTCATTACTTGACTTGCCATAAAAAAAGTCGCCTCCTTTTCGTACTTTGAAATCAGTACGACAAGCGGTGACTGTACACTCTTCCGTGTGTGTCGTAAAAATTTTACTCCATCAACACGTTGTTTCCATATTCAAATGGACGATTATTATTGTACAGTGACTTGTCGTCAGTTTCCTAACTTGACATTCGCTCCGCGGAAAACCTGCATATTATGCAGCAACCTCACGTTTCATTGCTATCAATGTCACAGCAACTATAAATATAAACGAAGAAATCCTAAAAATCAAGTATTTTTTCAAAAAATTTAAATTGTATTTAATTTAGTACAATTTTAATTATATAACTACTTTCTTCTATATATATGCATTTCTTCTTTACATTTATATGTAAAACAATTATATTATTATTTAGTTACAAAAGTCAATCTTGGAGGATAATATATGTGGATAGCTAATAATTGGAAAGATTACGAAGTTATAGATTGCAGTCAAGGCGAAAAACTTGAGAGATGGGGAGATTATATTCTTGTAAGACCGGATCCTCAGGTCATCTGGAACACAAAGAAAGCTAATAAAGGTTGGAAAAAGATGAACGGCCACTATCACAGAAGTTCAAAAGGCGGTGGAGAATGGGAATTCTTTGATTTGCCACAGCAGTGGACAATTAATTATAAAGAACTTACCTTTAATTTAAAGCCTTTCAGTTTTAAACATACTGGTCTTTTTCCAGAGCAAGCAACTAACTGGGACTGGTTTTCTTCTATAATAAAGAAGGCAGACAAACCCGTTAAGGTTTTAAACCTTTTCGCATATACAGGTGGTGCTACTTTAGCTGCAGCAAAAGCTGGTGCAAACGTAACTCACGTAGATGCATCAAAAGGAATGGTTAACTGGGCAAAGGAAAATGCAGTTTCATCAGGATTAAAAGATGCCCCTATCAGATGGCTGGTTGATGACTGCGTCAAATTCGTTGAAAGAGAAATCAGAAGAGGAAATAAATATGACGGAATCATTATGGATCCTCCATCATATGGACGTGGCCCTAAGGGTGAAATATGGAAGATTGAAGATTCTATATATCCATTTGTTCAGCTGTGTACTCAGATTCTCAGCGATAATCCATTATTTTTCCTAATTAATTCATATACTACCGGTCTTGCACCTTCAGTTCTTACCTATATGATAGAGACAGAGGTAACTTCTAAATTCGGCGGTCATACTGAATCTGAAGAAATCGGGCTTCCCGTATCCTCAAACGGACTTGTTCTCCCCTGTGGTGCAAGTGGAAGATGGGTTTCTGATAAGATTTAATTCTTACCATATTCAATAAATAAACCTGGCAGAATGTATTTCATTTTGCCAGGTTTTATATATTGTTCAGGCTTAGTTAAAATCCCTTATATGTAGTATTGTATCCGTGATTTTCCTGTGGTCTCATATCATTAGGAAACATTGTATCTGAATATATATCTGTCTGAAGTTTCTTAACTATTTCAAACACGTGTGCATAATCCCTCAAATCGCACAACGAAATTCCATGTCTATGAGATGAAGAATGACTATTCCCACTATATGAAGTGTGGTTACATTCAGTGATTACATCCCCAACACCTATCATCTGATCAAATACACCTCTGTGGATATTAATATGAGATAAATCGGTAAAAGGTTTCATTTCTGTATTTATTGTAAATTTTCCACTTGATACATATATTGCCTTGTCTGTAATTATATATTCTGTATGTTTGTACTCAAGTACTGAAAAAATTACGCCGCCCAAATACATCCATACAGGCATAAGATGTAATGCAAAAAATACCAACAGAAACGCTGCAACGCTAAATGGGCTACCATCATTTGACTCCATAGGTGCTTTTAGGGCAAGTCCCAAAATCGTGAAATCAACCCCACCCCAAATTAAAGCAAAGAACAACATTGGATTAAAAATACTTTCTAAAACAAAACATTTAAAATCAGGTTTTCCTCTCCATACTATACTTTCATTGTCTCCAATTAATAATTCAAGATCCGACTTTCCCATAGTCTCATATCCTCCCACTAGAAATTATTTATCGCCTATTGCTTCTTTAAGTGTTCTCCATCCAAGGACTGCACACTTAACTCTTGCTGGCATATGAGCAATATCCTTAAGGGCCGAAGCCTCCTCTAAGCTGTCAATCTCTTCGTCTGTGGCTTCTCCCTGAATCATCTTCATAAAGATTTCTCCAAGTCTTAACGCTTCATCCTTTGATTTTCCTACAATCATTCCAAGCATAATGTCTGCTGATGCCTGTGAAATTGCACATCCATCTCCAACAAATGCTCCATCTACTATTGTATCACCATCGAGTTTCAACTTCAACCAAACATCATCTCCGCAGCTTGGATTTACACCCTCAAGTACGATATCTGGATTTTCTAAATCATGCTTAAATTCTGGTCTGATATTATGCTCTGTTAAAATTTCATTATAAAAACTTCTATTCTGCATATCCCATTCTCTCCCTTACACTCTTAAGACTTTCAAGAAATTTATCAACTTCCTCTTCTGTATTATAAAACATAAAACTTACTCTTGTTGTTGAACCAACTCCAAAATACTGAAGAAGGGGTTGTGCACAGTGATGTCCTGCACGAACACAGATGCCATCTGCAGTCATTACCTCGCTGACATCATGAGGATGAACATTATCGATTGTAAATGCAATAATTCCTGTGTGTTCTTCCGGCTTATCAGAGCCAAGAATATTTACATGAGGAATCTTTCTCATTCCCTCTAACGCTCTTTTTGTGAGTGCAAGCTCTCTCTCCTGCATATATTCATATCCAACAGATTCCACATAGTCAATTGCCGCTGCAAGTCCTGCTGCACCAGCACCATTTACTGTACCTGCCTCAAATTTATGTGGAAGTTCTGCGTATTTTGCATCATATCTCGATACAGACTCAATCATCTCTCCTCCATACATAAATGGTGGCATTGCTTCAAGTAAAGTTCTCTTTCCATATAGTACACCGATTCCCATTGGTCCGTATAATTTGTGTCCGGAAAATGCAAAGAAATCAACATCTAATTTCTGAACATCCACTCTCATATGAGGTGTCGACTGTGCACCATCAACAATAATCACTGCACCATGTCTGTGAGCAATCTTTGCAACCTCTTCAATAGGATTTTCATATCCAAGTACATTAGAAACCTGAGTAATCGCAACAATTTTTGTCTTGTCTGTAATTATTTCTTCAACTTTATTTAAGTCAAGGCTGGCATCTTTTTCACACTCGACGAATTTCAGTTCTGCACCAGTTGCCCTTGAAACCATCTGCCAAGGAAGAAGATTGCTGTGATGTTCCATAATAGAAACCACAATCTCATCTCCTGCTTTTATGTTCGTGAGACCATAGCTATATGCCACAAGATTCATGCTCTCCGATGTATTTCTTGTAAAGATAATTTCAGCTGACTCTTTTGCTCCTATAAACTTAGCTACTTTCTTACGTGCGCCTTCATAAATATCTGTGGCTTCTAAACTTAAGTCGTATGCACCTCTAAGAGGATTTGCATTGTGATTTATATAGAAATCATTTTCTGCATCAATTACGCACTGTGGTCTCTGAGATGTTGCCGCATTATCAAGATATACTGTTCTATTCTGCTTTAATAATGGAAAATCTTCAATATATTTGTTTGCCATCTTAAAGAACCTCCTCAAGTCTTTCTTTGACGATACTCTCAAACTCATCATCATTTACTAATGAAGCTACATGTTCTACATTTGCTCTTAACATAATGTTTTGTGCTTCTTCTCTATTAATACCTCTGCTCTCAAAGTAGAAAAGTGTATCTGCATCGAGGTCACCAATTGTTGCGCCGTGATTACCAACTACATTTTCCTCTGCACAAAGAATGATTGGAATTGTCTTATTTACCACATCATCTCCAAGTAAAAGAACTTTCTCCATCTCATTTCCAACCGAATCTGATGATCCCTGTTTAAAATCAATTGTTCCTCGAAAAATCTTTGTTGCTGCATCTTTGAGCGCTCCATCTGTATTAATTTCACTCTCTGTATTTTTGCCAAACTGGTTAGCAACGAAGTTTACATCAATCCTCTGTGAATCTTGTCCGATGTAAGCCATATCTGCCTTAACAAAACTTCTGTCACCGTTTAAATCAGCCTTACAGTCAAGATACTGGTCACCTTGTCCTAAGAACAACTGAACAAATTCAAATTTTCCATCTTCGTTAATATCAGCATCTACTTTTGAATAAACAGTACTGCCTTTTCCTGTGAGATTTAACTGCACTAATTTAACTCTGGCTCCCTTTTCGATATTAATTTTTGTATCAACCAATAAATTTTTGTCTGTTCTATATGTCTCAAATACCGTTACATCACTTCCTGCATGAGCTGTAATCTTAAACGATTTTGCACTGTACTGAGCCTCTCCGATTACCTCTGCCTTTATGATATTATCTGTTGAATTCTCTACAGAAACAATATTTTCTTCATTTAAATTTACTGTATTCTCTTTATCCCATGCAAGACTTGAATCATTTACCCCTAACCAGTACCAAGTCTTTGAAGGAAGTTTATTTACTTTTATATTTTCTACCATTATCCAATACTTCCTTTCATTTCAAGTCTAATCAGATTATTCATCTCAACTGCATATTCCAGAGGAAGTTCTTTTGATACATTGTCTGCAAATCCACTGACAATAAGTGCTTTTGCATCCTCCTCACTCATACCACGTGACATTAGATAAAATACTGCATCATCACTGATACTTCCAATCTTTGCCTCGTGACCTACTGCTGCGTCCTTTGTGCGAATATCCATAGCTGGAATTGTGTCTGATCTCGAAATCGAATCAAGCATTAAGGATTGACAGGAAACTGCAGATTTTGAGTTCTTAGCATTTTTATTTATAACAACACTGCTTCTAAATGTACTGATACCACCGCTCTTGCTGATGGATCTTGTATTCATAAACGAACTTGTATCAGGAGCTGCATGCACAACCTTTGCACCTGTATCAAGATTCTGTCCGTTACCGGCAAATGTTACACCTGTAAATTCCATCTTTGCACCTTTTCCTTTGAGAATACTCATTGGATAAAGATAGCCAACATGAGAACCAAAGGAACCAGATACCCATTCAACGGTACCGCCTTCTTCAACAATAGCTCTTTTTGTATTTAAGTTGTACATATTTTTTGACCAGTTCTCAATAGTTGAGTAACGGAGTTTTGCATTCTTCTTTACAAATAGCTCAACACATCCTGCATGGAGGTTTGCAACATTATATTTTGGAGCAGAACATCCCTCAATAAAATGAAGGCTTGCACCCTCATCTACAATAATGAGTGTGTGTTCGAACTGACCAGCACCCTTTGCGTTAAGTCTAAAGTATGACTGAAGCGGAATTGATAAATGTACTCCTTTTGGAACATATACAAAAGATCCACCTGACCATACAGCACCGTGAAGCGCTGCAAACTTGTGATCTCTTGGAGTAACAAGTTTCATAAAGTATTCCTTTACCATATCAGCATATTCGCCATGTAATGCACTCTCCATATCTGTATAGATAACACCCTGCTCAGCCACCTCATCTTTTACATTGTGGTATACGAGTTCCGAATCGTACTGTGCGCCTACACCTGCAAGAGACTTTCTCTCTGCCTGTGGAATTCCAAGTCTGTCAAATGTTTCTTTGATATCCTGAGGAACATCTTCCCAGTCATTTTTCATATTTGTATTTGGTCTTACATAAGTAACAATGTGATCAATATCCAGACCTTCAATAGATGGACCCCAGTCTGGAATCTTCATCTCATTGTATGCCTCTAATGATTTCAATCTGAATTCATGCATCCATTCTGGATCATTTTTTTCTTTTGAAAGTTTGTCAATAATCTCTTTTGTCAGACCTTCCTCTATTCTATATGCATCTTTTTCTTCATCAATAACGTCGTAAACACTTCTGTCGATGTCGTCTACCTGAGTCTTTTCTTCTCTCATCCGTGTCTCCTCCTACTCGTTGATATCTGCGAATCCATTTTCATTAATTTCATCTACGAGACTGGCGTCACCATTCTTCACAATCACACCCTTCTCCATAACATGTGTTACATCTACGTCAAGGGACTCTAAAATTCTTGTGCTATGTGTGATAATAAGAAGAGAACCTTTGCATCTCTCTTTGTAAATACTAATACCTTTTGATACCGTACGAACAGCATCTACATCAAGACCTGAATCTGTCTCATCAAGGATTGCAAGTTTTGGCTCTAACATGAGCATCTGTAAAATTTCAGCTTTCTTCTTTTCACCACCAGAGAAACCAACATTTAAATCTCTGTTTGCATATGACTCATCCATAGATAAGAGCTTCATTGTCTCACTTAATTTCTTTTTGAAATCCCACAATTTTACTCTCTCACCAGTCTTCTGCTCTAATGCACTTCTGATAAATGCACTGAGTGTGATACCAGGAACCTCAAGCGGATTCTGGAATGATAAGAAAATACCTTTCTTTGCTCTCTCATTAACTGGAAGTTCTGTGATATCCTCACCGTCAAAAATAATCTTTCCAGCTTTTACTTCGTAGCCAGGATTTCCTGTAATTGCGTATCCAAGTGTAGACTTACCTGTTCCGTTTGGTCCCATAAGAACGTGTGTCTCATCTTCACCAACCAAAAGGTTTACACCTTTTAAAATTTCTTTTTCTCCATCTGCTGAATCCACATATAAATCTTTTATCTCTAAAATATTACTCATTGCTAAATCCTTCCTCTATATCTATTAAGCACATGTCTCTGCTTTTTTGTTTTCATCTTTCATTTCTAATAAATCCTTTAATGTATGCCCATCAATATAAGAATTAATCTGGTCTTCTAATCCCTTCCAGAATGGAAGTGTGTAGCAGCCTTCTGTCTTCTCACATTTTTTCAAATCATCACAAAGGCAGGCAACTGGTGCAAGATTTTTCTCTGTCACTCGCAAAATATCACCAATCTTATAATCCGCAGGATCTTTCACAAGACGATATCCGCCTTCTTTTCCCATGGTACTTTCTACCAGCTCTGCTTTTGACAATGTAGTCATAATTGTTTCAAGATACTTTCTTGAAATATCCTGTCTCTGGGCAATTTCTCTCAAAGGAATGTACTCGCCACTGTTGTGTTCTGCCATATCAATCATCACGCGAACTGCATATCTTCCTTTTGTGGATACGATCATATGTATTGCCTCCTATCCTTTAGTATGGAGTGTTTTTTCAACTCCTATTCATGCTATAGGAATTATACAAGTTAACTCCTACTCTGTCAATAGTAGTATACGAAAAGGCTCCAAAAATCGACATTTTGCCGACTTTTAGAGCCTTTAATTTTTTATTTTTATGACATTCTATGAATGATTTAGAAATATTCATTAAGAGCGTCAATTCCATCAAATCCATTATAGCCAAATTCCTGCAATACAGAATCCATTCCGTCCTTAATTTCAACTCTTGAATAATCGCATTTTTCTAAATATTCATTTGTGTACTGGTTGATGTAATCGTAAAATCTTAGAGCAGTTCTTAAATCTTCCTGATTTTCTAAATCTCTGTCCCCATACAGAGCATTTTCAGCATCATTGATTTTGCCTTCATCTGCAAGAGCAATATATCTGTTATATTTCTCTTCTGTCTCTTTATCCTCAAATGTTACCTCTCCGACTTCCTCGAAGGAACCGAAAATCAATGTCGAAATTGACTTTACAAGTTCATGAAGTAACTGTTTTGCGTTCTCCTCAGAAACCATACCATTCTCCTTTATTACTTAATAATTTCTTTTCCACCCATATATGGTCTTAATGCTTTTGGAATTCTGATTGTCCCATCCTCGTTTAAGTTATTCTCTAAGAATGCAATTAACATTCTTGGTGGAGCTACAACTGTATTGTTAAGAGTGTGAGCAAAATACTTGTTTCCATCCTCATCTTTTACTCTTATCTTAAGTCTTCTAGCCTGAGCATCTGAAAGGTTAGAACAACTTCCTACCTCGAAATATTTCTTCTGTCTTGGTGACCATGCCTCAACATCAATTGACTTAACCTTTAAGTCTGCAAGATCTCCCGAACAGCACTCTAATGTTCTTACAGGTATATCCATGCTTCTGAATAAATCTACTGTATTCTGCCATAATTTATCAAACCACATTTTGCTCTCTTCTGGTTTACAGACAACAATCATTTCCTGTTTCTCGAACTGATGAATTCTGTATACTCCACGTTCTTCAATACCATGAGCACCTTTTTCTTTTCTGAAACATGGTGAATAACTTGTAAGAGTCTTAGGAAGTTCGCTCTCTGGTGTAATTGTGTCAATGAATTTACCAATCATTGAATGCTCACTTGTACCGATTAAGTATAAATCTTCTCCCTCAATCTTGTACATCATGGCATCCATCTCTTCGAAACTCATAACGCCTGTAACAACATCACTTCTAATCATGAATGGAGGTACACAGTATGTAAATCCTCTGTCAATCATAAAGTCCCTTGCGTATGCAATTACTGCTGAGTGAAGTCTTGCAATATCTCCCATAAGATAGTAGAATCCATTACCTGCTACTTTTCTTGCGCTATCTAAATCGATACCATTGAATTTTTCCATAATATCTGTGTGATATGGAATCTCAAATTCAGGAACAAATGGCTCACCAAATTTCTCTATTTCTACATTTTCTGTATCATTTTTTCCAATTGGAACGCTAGGATCAATGATGTTAGGAATTGCCATCATTCTCTTCTTAACTTCTTCATTTAATGTTGCTTCTTTTTGCTCTAGTTCAGCAAGATATGCAGATTTCTCAGTTACCTGTTTCTTAACTTCCTCTGCCTCTTCTTTCTTGCCCTGAGCCATAAGTCCGCCAATCTGCTTAGAAATCTTATTCTTCTCTGCTCTTAAGTTATCAGCTTCCTGCTTTGTTGCACGAGCTTCCTCGTCTAATTTGATAACTTCATCTACAAGTGGAAGTTTCTTATCCTGAAATTTATTCTTAATGTTCTGTTTAACTATATCAGGATTCTCTCTGACAAATTTTAAATCTAACATATTTCCTCCATTCTATGGGGTCTTGCCCCTATCGCATATTGCGCAGTATTCTTTCACTATTCTATTCCATTTTATATCTTTTTTCAAGTGGTATTATTCTGAGGCATTTGTAAATCACCTAGATTATAATTTAACCTTAGATCATTGTATACAATAAAAAATAGCCCTTGGGGCTATTTTTCATCGTAGCCATCCAGAAAATGATGTTTAACTCCATTTTCCTTATAGGCAATTACTGTATTTAAATTTACATTTTCAACACTTCTGAAAATATTTTTCTCAATTACTTCATCTTTCTTTGCAAGCTGTTTGATTAATTCTTTAATCTCTGCACGCTTTGAACCTTTCTCTGTCCCTCCGCATGATGCACAGCTTTCTGTGAGTCTGCATGCACAGTTGATGAAATGCAGTTTATTATATTCTCTCCAGTGTATAATATCTTTTTCTCTTATAAGATAGAGAGGTCTGATAAGTTCCATTCCAGGAAAATTTGTACTATGAAGCTTTGGCATCATAGTCTGTACCTGAGCACCATAAAGCATTCCCATAAGTATAGTCTCTATAACATCATCAAAATGATGTCCAAGAGCAATCTTGTTGCATCCTAATTCTTTTGCCTTGCTATACAAATGTCCTCTTCTCATTCTTGCACAGAGATAGCATGGAGAAGTGTCCTCGGCTGCAACAATATCAAAAATTTCAGATTCAAATACTGTTATTGGAACATTCAGCATTTTTGCATTATTTTTGATAGTCTCATAATTGATATCATTATAACCTGGATTCATTACAAGAAAAACAACTTCGAAATTCTTTTTGCCATGTCGGTAGAGCTCCTGGAAAAGCTTTGCCATAAGCATAGAGTCTTTACCACCTGATATACAGACAGCAATCTTGTCACCATCCTGAATAAGCTCATATTCATTAATTGCCTTTGTAAATTTTCTCCATATTTCTTTTCTGAAACGCTTTACTATACTGTGTTCAACATCTGCAGCTTTGTCTGTAACTTTCTCCTCATCCTTTAGAAAATTGTTCAGTTTATCCCTTAAATATGAATTAAATCCACCTTCAATACTGTAGATTTCGTATCCATTATCTGATAAATCAGCAGCTATTTCTTCACTTTTTTGACCCGTGTAACACAATAGATATACAGGCTTATCTCTAGGAATGAGTTTTAAAAACGTGTCCGTGCCATTATCTATGTCATTTCTTATATCTTCCCAGAAAATATTAGTAGCACCTTCACATGTCTCTTTCTCATATTCTTCTTTATCTCTAACGTCAATTACTAATTTTTCTCTGTCATCATTTTTTAATTCTTCTATCGTTCTGATATACATCCTACTTTACCCCTGCAATATCTTTGATAATCTCTGAGCCAATAATCAATCCAACTACAGATGGCACAAATGCTGTGGAACCTGGAATATATCTTCTCTCAGTACATTTATGAGCAGCTCCCGGCGGACAGATACAATGAGTTCTGCAACTGATAGACATATCTTCGATTGGTCTGATTGGTTTTTCCTTTGAATAAACAACTTTTAATTTCTTAACGCCACGCTTCTTCAGCTCTCTTCTCATAACCTTTGCAAGTGGACACACAGATGTCTTATAAATATCTGCCACTTCAAACATAGCTGGATTTAACTTGTTTCCTGCACCCATACTGCTGATAATCGGTACATTCTTCTCCTTCGCCTCCATGACAAGCTGAATTTTTGCAGTCACTGTATCAACCGCATCCACAATATAGTCATACTGCGAAAAATCAAAATCATCCTTGTTTTCTGGAAGATAGAAACATTTATAAGTATTTACCTGACAGTTTGGATTTATATCCTTGATTCTGTCAGCCATAACATCAACTTTATACTTTCCGACTGTACTTCTTGTAGCAATCAGCTGTCTGTTTAAATTTGTGAGACAAACCTTATCATCATCAATTAAGTCGATTGCTCCAACCCCACTTCGTACAAGAGCCTCTACTGTGAATCCGCCTACTCCGCCGACTCCAAAGACCGCAACTCTTGAGTTCTGCAATTTTTCCATTGCTTCTTTTCCAAGTAATAATTCTGTTCTTGAAAACTGATTTAGCATTTTTATTTCTCCATTATTTCTGTTCTACTAACTATTTAGTTGCAAGTTCTAACATTCTCTTAAGTGGAACTGCTGCTTTTTTTATTGTTTCTTCTGAGAGTTCTACGAAAGAATCCATACTCTCAATTGCTGATTCTACTTTATCAATTGTTACTTTCTTCATATTTGGACAGAACTGTCTGTGTCCTACTGAGAAGAATTTCTTATCTGGATTCTTCTGCTGAAGTTCGTAGAATACACCCATCTCTGTACAGATTAAGAATACCTTCTGATCACTGTTTGTCGCATAATCGATAATCTCGGATGTACTACCAACAAAATCTGACATTTCAACAACATCTTCTGTACACTCTGGATGTGTGAGAATCAGAGCTTCTGGATGAGCCTCTTTTGCAGCCTTTACATTTTCAGCAAGAATGCTCTTGTGAACATGACAGAATCCATCATGAAAAATGAAATTCTTTTCTGGAACCATTTTTGATACATATCTTCCAAGGTTATTATCTGGGACAAAGAAAATATTCTTTGCTTCAATATTTTTCACAACCTTAACTGCATTTGATGATGTTACACATACATCTGACACTGTCTTAATCTCTGCTGTTGAATTCACATAACATACAACTGCAAGATCATCATACTGTGCTCTTACTTCAGCAATCTTCTCTTTTGTAACCATATGCGCCATTGGACAGTCAGCAAAATCATCTGCCATAACAACATTTTTTCCAGGGTTTAAAATCTTGGCACTTTCACCCATGAACTGTACTCCGCAGAATAAAATATTCTGCTGTGTTACCTGTGTTGCAACTTTACTTAAGTAAAAAGAATCTCCTACGTAATCTGCAAGAGCCTGAACCTCACCGTCCACGTAATAATGAGCTAATATAACTACATCTTTTTCTTTTTTTAATCTCTCAATCTTTTCTCTGATTGTCTCTTCCATTGTTTCTATTGTTCCTTTCTTTTCACACATGTAACTGTTCGAAGCCTTTTGGTTACTGACTCTTAATAGTTACTATTAATTCCTCATTTTCATATTTTACATTGCCAAACTTTCTACCACTGTAAATGGATGTTTCCTTTTTAACAAGCAAAACAGGAAAACCCCCTATGGCACGAAAGGTTTTCCTGTATTTTAACTTGAAATTATTTATAAGTCAAACTGTAATATTTATAAAAGGATTTACTAAATTAAAAAATGGTTATTTTTATTATTTTACTGCTTCAAAAGCTTCTGAAAGATCTTCGATAATATCGTCGATATTTTCTGTACCGATTGATAATCTTATTGTATTTGGTTTGATTCCTGAACCCAATAATTCTTCTTCTGTCATCTGTGAATGAGTTGTTGAAGCTGGGTGGATTACTAATGATTTTACATCTGCTACATTTGCAAGTAATGAGAATAATTCAAGCTGATCGATGAAATCTTTTGCCTTTCTGTCATCTCCCTTGATTTCAAATGTAAAGATTGATCCACCACCGTTAGGGAAGTATTTCTTGTAAAGTTCCTGCTGTTTTGGATCCTCTGATATTGATGGATGATGAACAGCCTCAACCTGTGGATGATTCTTTAAGAAATCAACTACTTTTAACGCATTCTCAACATGTCTTTCAACTCTTAATGATAATGTCTCGAGTCCCTGTAAGAAGATAAATGCATGGAATGGTGAAAGTGTAGCACCGAGGTCACGAAGAAGGATTGCTCTGATTTTTGTAACGAAAGCTGCTGGTCCTACTGCCTTTGTAAAGCTTACACCATGATAACTTGGGTTTGGATCTGTAAGTGAAGCGAATTTTCCGCTTGCTTCCCAGTCAAATTTACCACTATCTACGATAACACCACCGATTGTTGTTCCATGTCCACCGATGAATTTTGTTGCTGAATGAACAACGATATCTGCTCCATGCTCGATTGGACGAACAAGATAAGGAGTTGCAAATGTATTATCAACTACCAATGGGATTTTATGTTTGTGAGCAACTTCTGCTACTGCATCAATATCTACTACATCTGAGTTTGGATTACCAAGAGTCTCGATGAATACTGCTTTTGTATTATCTTTAATTGCAGCATCAATTTCATCAAAGTTTGCAGGATCTACAAATGTTGTTGTAATACCATAATCTGTTAATGTATGCTCAAGTAAGTTGAATGTTCCACCATAAATGTTATTTGCTGCTACAATGTGATCACCGTTGTGTGCAAGATTCTCAATTGTGTAAGCAATTGCTGCAGCTCCTGAAGCAACTGCAAGTGCTGCCACACCACCCTCTAAAGCTGCGATTCTTTTCTCGAATACATCCTCTGTTGGGTTTGTTAATCTTCCGTAGATATTACCTGGATCCTGAAGACCAAATCTTGCTGCTGCATGATCACTATTTCTGAATACATAAGATGATGTCTGGTAAATTGGAACTGCTCTTGCATCTGTTACTGGATCTGGCTGTTCCTGTCCTACGTGTAACTGTAAAGTTTCAAATTTTAAATTTCTCTCTGCATATGTCTTTTTACTCATAATATCTACCTCTCTTTTTTTATTTATTTTGGATTTACTTAATTCCTATCTGTTTACAAGGATATAATAACATTTATTTACTTATCTGTCTAATAGAAAAAAAAATATATTAGTTATAGTTGTTGTCTATAACTAATGTGTTCATAAAAAAATTCCATGTATGATTTTTTATGACTTTCCAGTCTATATCTGTTAAATATAAAACGTCTAATTTTTCGACCTTCCAGTAATTGGTAGTAAAAATTAGACGTTTTATTTTATTTATAAAGTGGTGACATTTCCCTAAGTCTCTCAATTATTTTCTTTAATTCATCAACTGTATAATCTATTTCTTCTAAAGTATTCAAATATGAAAGTGTAAGTCTAATTGAACCATGGGCTAGCTCATCAGGTATTCCCATTGCTGTCAGAACGTGGGAAGGGTCAATTGAGCCCGAGGTACATGCAGAACCGCTGGATGAACAAATCCCTTTCTGATCCAAGAGTATGAGCATTGACTCCCCCTCCACATATTTAAAACTGAAGTTAGCATTGTTTGGCAGCCTGTTTTTTGTGGATCCGTTGAATTTAGAGTATGGAATTTCATTTAATATTCTTTCTACCAAATGGTTTCTAAGCTCTGTCTCATACTTTGCATTTTTTTCCATATTTGCCATAGCAAGTTCTGCAGCCTTGCCAAATCCAACAATTGCAGGAACATTTAATGTACCCGCTCTTCTCTGTCTCTCCTGGGCTCCGCCGTGAATAAATGACCCTATTTTTATAGATCTCTCTATATACATAAATCCAATTCCCTTAGGTCCATTTATTTTATGTGCACTGGCACTTAAAAAATCTATATTCAGCTTTTTTACATCTATATCTATATGTCCAAACGCCTGAACAGCGTCTGTATGAAATAGAATATTATTTTCCTTCGCAATTTTTCCAATTTCCTCAATTGGTTGTATTGTACCAACTTCATTATTTGCAGTCATAACAGAAATAAGAACAGTTTCAGGTCTTATTGCAGCCTTAAGTTCGTCAAGTTTCACAACCCCATCCTCATCTACATCTACATATGTCACAGAACATCCTTTTTTTTCCAGATATTCACATGTATGTAAAATTGCATGATGCTCAATGGATGTTGTAATTATATGCTTTCCTTTTGCGTCTCCATATTTATCAATTACTGCTTTTAAAACCCAGTTATCTGACTCACTTCCGCCACCTGTAAAATATATTTCATCAGGTCTGGCATTAATTACTTTTGCTATACTTTCTCTTGCAATTGTTACTGCCTTCTTGGCCTCTCCAGCGAAGGTATAGACTGCAGATGGATTTCCATAACACTCTGTGTAGTATGGAATCATTGCATTTACCACTTCTTCTGAAACTCTGGTTGTCGCTGCATTGTCTAAATATATTACTTTGTTCATGTTCTCTCCTAAATAACGTACTGATCAGATAAATCTGCCTGCCATTCTAATAAATCTTCCAGTGTAATTCCGTCAACTACACTGTTTATGGCATCATTAAGTTTCTGCCATACGTTTATTGTAACACATGAAACTCTCCTCTCGCAATAAGCTCCATCATCTGCCACACAAGCAACCGGTGACAAATCTCCCTCTGTAAGTCTCAAAATCATACCTACTGTATATTCTTTTGGTTTTCTTGTTAAGAGATACCCTCCCTGTGGCCCCCTTACTGATCTCACAAATCCAGCCTTATTAAATACAGATATAATTTGTTCAAGATATTTTTCTGATATTTCCTGTCTTCCTGCAATGTCTTTAATACTGCTTGGCTTTCCATTATCATATGTTGCAAGATCCAGCATAAGTCTCAGGGCATATCTACCTTTTGTTGATATTTTCATTTTATTCCTCCATTTTAAGCTTCTATTAGTCTAAAACGCGGTCTTTATATTTTGAAATTTCTTCTATATATTTTTGTCCAAGTTCGCTGATAATAGTACCTTTTTTCTTAATATATCCTATTGTCATTATTTCATCAGATTTAAGTTTTACCGCACAGTAATCAGAGCCATTCAGCTCTTCACATATTATTCCCGAGCAAAGTGTGTATCCATTTAATCCTACCATGAGATTAAGAAGTGTTGCTCTGTCATCCGCCTTTATTAAACGCTTATACTCATAAGTACTGAGAACTTCCTCTGCAAAATAAAATGAATTGTTTCCTCCCTGATCAAATGACAGACAGGGATAATCATCTAATTGCTCAAGTGTTATCTCTTTTTTTTCAGCAAGTGGATGACCTTTCCACAAATATGCATAAATGTGGCAATCCATAATTTCATGAAATTCAATGTCAAACTCACTAAAAAGCTTCGATAATACCTTTTTGTTAAAATCATTTACATACAGAACACCAATCTCACTTTTAAAGTTCTTGACATCTTCAATAACTTCATATGTCTTGCTCTCATGAACTGCAAATTCGTAATCATCCATCCCGAACTGTTTCACCAGTTCTATAAAAGCATTAACCGCAAATGTATAATGCTGCATTGATACACTGAATTTCTGTTTGACGTTTTCTTTCTGAATATATTTTGATTCGATAAGCTGATACTGCTCAACAACCTGCCTTGCATACCCTACGAATTCCTTGCCCTCAGCAGTCATCAAAATTCCTCTGTTCGTTCTTCTAAACAGTTCAACACCAATCTCATTTTCCAATTCCTTAATTGCTGATGAAAGGCTAGGCTGTGAAATATATAAATTTTTCGCTGCTTCATTCATTGATTTTGATTCTGCCACCGTTATGGCATATCTTAGTTGTGTTAAAGTCATATTACTACCTTCATTTCTAACTAAATAATCTGCTTCAGTTTCTTAAATACCTCTTCTGCAAAAATCCTATGTCCCTCTTCATCCATATGTTCCATATCCACAGGACTAGGATTTGCATAATCTGATGCTGCCAGAAAGTGTATATTTTCTGAATCTGCAATTTCCTTATATTTTATCTTAAGCCCCTTTGATATTTCAACTGATTCTTTCGAAAATTCCGGATCAAATCCATCCATCCACACTGATTCACCAAGAAGTATAGGCGATATCAAGAGTATTTTTGCATTTCTTTCATTTTCCTTAACCTGAGAAATTATTTTCTTTATCCCATTGCCAATCTTCTCAACCGATGGTGAAAATTCCGCCTTACAATCATTTGTGCCCAGCATAACAACTACAACATCTATAGGATTATGTGTTTCAATAATAGCAGGGAGCATAGATGTCCCACACCTGTTATATCTTGACTTATCTTCAAAAACAGTAGTTCTTCCGCATAATCCTTCTTCTAAAATTCTGCAATCATCATTCCTCAGTTTTTCAGCTAATATGCTAGTCCATCTGACACCGTATTCATATCTGCCATAACCTCCTGGAATATATCCATATGTGTTAGAATCTCCAAAACAAAGTATATTTTTCATCTTATGCTCCCTCCTTTCAGTCTTTTAGGGCCACTTGTTAATTTTTTGTTTAACTTAGAATCGAGCAGGAGTAAACCTGCTCGATTCTGCCATGTCTCATATATCTGGGACGAATGTATCTGAATTTTTTATTATTCTGCAAATAATGCAGTAGATAAATATCTGTCTCCTGAATCAGGAAGTAATACAACGATTTTCTTTCCTGCGTTTTCTGGTCTGTCAGCAAGAATCTTAGCTGCCTTTAAAGCTGCACCTGAAGATATTCCCACAAGTACACCCTCTGTATGAGCGAATTTTCTTCCTTCTGTAAATGCATCTTCATTCTCTATAGTAATTATTTCATCATAAACTTCTGTATCAAGAACCTTAGGGACAAATCCTGCTCCAATACCCTGAATTTTGTGTGGTCCTGCTGTTCCCTTTGATAATACTGGGCTTGTAGCTGGCTCAACTGCAACAACTTTGACGTCAGCTTTTTTGCTCTTTAAATATTCGCCAACACCTGTGATTGTACCACCAGTACCAATACCTGCTACAAAGATATCAACATCTCCGTCTGTCTGCTCCCAGATTTCAGGACCTGTTGTATTTCTGTGTGCCTCTGGATTGGCTGGATTATCGAACTGTCCAAGAATAACTGAATTCTCAATTGACTGATTTAACTCTTCCGCTTTAGCTATAGCACCTTTCATTCCTTTTGCACCTTCTGTAAGTACTATTTCTGCTCCATAAGCCTTTAATAAATTTCTTCTCTCAACACTCATTGTATCTGGAAGTGTAAGGATTGCTCTGTATCCTTTAGCTGTGGCAACTGCTGCAAGTCCAATTCCTGTATTTCCTGATGTAGGCTCAATAATTGTTGATCCTTCTTTTAAAATTCCCTTTTTTTCTGCATCTTCAATCATTGCTAGAGCTACACGGTCCTTAACTGAACCAGCTGGATTAAGGTATTCAAGTTTTGCAATAATTTCTGCATTCTTACCCTTTCCATATCTGTTTAACTTAAGTAATGGTGTCTTTCCTATTAATTCTAATGCACTCTGTTTGATATCGCTCATATTCTTATCCTCCTAAAATATATATTATTATTTTGCTTTGTTTACTGTTTCTATTTCCTATTAGTTCAGTAGGAACTGTATGAATTGATTATATGTTCTATTTATTGTTTTGTCAACAGTTATTTTAAATAATTGTTATTAGAAAAATCACGAGCCTGATATAGTGATTTTCTATATCAAGCTCGTAAATATTATTGACATCTATTTCTAAAATATCTTCTTTTTATATATCTTACCCGTTTCATATACAAGTATTACAAAACATACAACAAGGATCATAATACATACTATTCCCTTCAGTATCCCAATATTTCCCAACAGTATATCTGATGGAAGTATAAAAGGTGATGTCACAGGGAAATAATCAATAGCCTTTGAAATCCATGAATCTATTCCAAATAATGAGATAAAATAACTTGCAATAAAACCAATGACAACTATTATTTGGTACACCGAGTTTATATTTGACAACTCCTCTGCTTTTGTAATCATAGATGAAAGCATAGCAGCCAGAAGCATATAAATCATAAATCCCAACAAAATCGAAATTGCCATCAATATTAGTGCAGGAACTGAAAATGCATCTGATGAACTCTTAATTACCAATTTAACTATTTCTAATATTTGATTATTATAATTATCGAACAACGTACCTGCAACCTTATCTCCCACAAGGTATCCCGCAACTCCAAAGAAAATCCACACAAAAATCTGAATTATTGCAGCAACATAAACTGCAAGAACCTTGCCTAAAATAATTCCATATGGTTTAACCGATACTAACATGGTCTCCATAAGCTTTGAACTCTTTTCAGAAATTATTATCTTTCCTACACTCTGTCCATATATCAATATCATCATATATAGTACAAATATAACAATCATTGGAACAAATACCCACATCATCTCAACTGCAAAGCTTTTGTCTTTTTCACTGACATCTTTTGTCTCAATCTGACCCTCAGACATTATTATAGAAATGTTCTCCTCATCTTCACCTAGAGTTATAAGTTTCTTTTCTTTGTAATAATCTTTATATTCTTCCCCAATGTCCCTTAACTTGTCTTTTGACATTTTTGATGTTCCATTTAGATGCAGGTCATATAAATTTTTTTCTTTGTCATACTCTACTGCAATTCCCATAGACAGCTTTCCATCTTTACTGTCTGACTTTACCTGATTATATACTTCCTCACTTGACCTTGCTTCAACAACATTATTAAATACAGTATTGTCTTTAATTGAATCTATGTAATCATAAGGTGAAATATTCTCATCAGAATAATAATATAAGTTCTCTATTACGACAGTTTCTATCTTTTGGGGCTTTTTTTCCTTATCCTTGTCCGAAAAGTACCCAGTCAACATATTTATTGCAAAGAATAGTAAAAATAGGAATATTCCTATTCCAAATAATGTAAATTTATAGGATTTCCCCTTAGTATTCTGTGAAAATGTAAACTTAAATACCTTAGCCCATCCTTCAAATAATCCTTTATTCATCTACTTTTCACCTCTCTTTTTATTAGATTTTTTCATTTTTGAAATATTTATAATCTCTTTTATTTTGAGAGGTTTTCCATTGTAATACACCATGCTCTCGTAAATATTTGCAACAAAATTCATAAGAATATAAATACTTACGACGAGTATTCCAAGACTTATAAGACCTGTGGAAAGACTTACATATCCAGTAATCATAGCTGCGGGCGTAATAAACAAGGCTGTAATAGGAAGAATTTCTGCAACCATGGCAACAACATTTCCAGATACATAGTTTCTTCCAATAACAATATACATAACAAAATATGCGCATATAACTAAAAGAACACTATATACTTTGACTCCCTCAGCCATATCCTCTATTTTGCTTACTGATGCACCGGCAACTCCTGCAATAAGTCCATAAACAAAAAAGCCAGCAACAAATATAAGTAAAGAAACCACTATATTTAAAGCATTAGCTCCCTTAAAATTCTCTGCATCAAACACGCTTTTTAGTAGCTTTGGCATATATATATTTCCATCATTAAATATCAGTCCATTAATAACAAGGGATACGCCAAAAGACAATGCCATACCTAATACCTGTATGAATAGAATAAGCAGATTTGCCACAACTTTACCTGTAACAATTGCCATAGGTTCTACCGAAACCAAGAGCATATCCATTATCTTTGATGATTTTTCAACAATAATTCCCGATGCAATTCTCTCTCCGCCATAAGCCAGAATAAACAGAAATATCATTAGTGAAAAATAAATAATATTATATTTTCCCTCTGCATTTACATCTTTTTTTGTAGTCTTTGCATCTTTTTTCTCATTTATATGGATTTTTGCATCAGCCGAGATTACATCTCGCTTATCAGCTGAAAGCTTCATTCCGTCTGCTATCACTGACTTAAAATTCTCATCAAGAAATCCCTGATATCCCTGAACATCATTTTTATCAACTTTAGTTTTTTTATCGTAGAAAATCTGGAAATTAAACTCTTTATCTGATTTTGCAGCGACAAGGTAAATATACTCAGATTTTTTTTCAAATTTAAATACTTTTTCAGGATCTTTTGCTTTCTGTATATCCTCTGTATTAATTTTCGATTCTAAATATTCTATATTGTCAAACTTACCTGATTTATCTTTTATCTTGCTAAGATTATCTGTCATATTAAGTCCAGTCATATCAATAACGTATACTTTTTTAATATGTATTTTTTCTCCCGAATCATCTTTAGAAAAAATAGAAATAACAGGTACTGAAACTAGAAAAATCAAGCAAAGTATAGCCGTTGTTATTTTCATGGATTTTGTCTTCAAACCCTGAGTCAGAGTGAATTTAAAAATCTTCCTACTGCCTTTTAACTTATTTATCATTACTTTCACCTACTTTTTCCACAAATATCTCATGTAAGGTAGGTTCACGGAGTTCAAATTTAACCACATTAATTCCCTTACTTACTATAGCACCTAAGAAATCTTTTGCCTGGCCTTCATCTTTTACTTTGATTTCATACTCATTTGCATTCTTAATTACATCTGCAAAGTCAAATCTGCTTATTATATCCTCTGCATCTTCATCAGATTTAAAATACATATTTACTCGACCATACTGCTTCTTTATCTCATTTAAGTCTCCCTGCAGCACAGCGTTTCCTCTGTTCATAATAGTAATGTCACTGCAAAATTCCTCAATTGTAGGCATCTGATGACTAGACATAATAATATATTTCTCTTTTTCGATTTCTTCTCTGATTACAGATTTGAATAAATCTGCATTGACAGGATCAAGACCGCTAAGTGGCTCATCCAAAATTATTATTTCTGGATCAGATAAAAGTGCTATCATAAGCTGGATTTTCTGTTGATTACCCTTTGAGAGCTGATCTGCATTCATTGATTTAACCTTATTTTTGGTCTTTGAGTAAACATACTCATTTACTTCTAATCTGTCTGACCAGTACTTTATCCTCTTTTTTGCCTCGTCCTTGCTTATATTTTTAAGACCTGCAAAATATAATAACTGATCCATCAAAGAATACTTAGGATATAATCCTCTCTCTTCTGCAAGGTATCCAACATTTGTCTTCATTGTATCTAATGCTTCACCATTCCAGAGTACTTCTCCAGAATCTTTCGAAAGCATAGAGAGAATCATTCTGATAGTAGTAGTCTTTCCAGCTCCGTTAGTTCCAAGAAGTGCATATACCCCTGGTGTTTTCATCGAAAAGCTGATATCGTTAACTACAGTTTTCTCTCCATATGTCTTAACTAAATTCTTAACTTCTAATGCCATAATTTCTCCCTTTTATCTGCAAAACATATAGCAATATGCCTGTGTTCTTGCAGCAAATTTTTCTGTTTTTAACAACTCTTTTATTTCTTCTTTTGTGTACCATCTTGCTTCTATCTCTTCATATGTAGAAGTACTTTCGCAAAATTCACCTCTTGCCTTACCTATTACCGTGATATTAGTTTCATTGGAAAATCCCACTGCACTGTAACTAGTTGGCAGGTGATCATTGATTTCATATAATGTCAGTCCTGTTTCTTCCCTGAGTTCTCTTGCTGCTGCCTCATCTGCTGTCTCCCCCGGATCAATTAATCCAGCTGGAAAATTATATACATAATCCCCAGGAGCCAGACGATATTCTCTGCTTAATAAAATTCTTTCCTCATCTTCATCAGTAGCAATAATTACAACAGCATCACCTATTTTTCCATTTAAATCCCTTAGCGACTTTATGTCACTGTTCCTGCTAATCATCTCATAGACTTTGATTTTATCATCTGTTGTTTTGTATGTTACATCATATCTGGTAATAAACTTACCCTGCAGTTTCTTCTCAATTCCTATAAACTCCATATAGCACCTTATTTCTTTTTTATTAATTTATCAAGATCAACTTCAAAATTCTTTGCTGCTTTGTCAATCTTCTCTCCGATATCAGATGCATCTACTTTTATTTTCTTTCCTGCAACCTTATCCACTGCATCTCCAATTTTTGATGCAACATTATCAATACTCTGTCCCGCTACTTTAAGGTTTACACCCTTTCCTTTTTTATCTGCCATTTCAAATTCCTCCTTAATTTTTATTATATATAATACCATATAATCGTTATTTATAACAATTGTTTAATGCTTTTTTATATTACCGCACGCAATACATTCCGACACTTTTTCAGGAAGTTTTACTTTTCTGAAATTCATATTTAGAGAATCATATGTCAGTAGATATCCAGTCAGGAGTTTCCCTGTACCTGTAAGATATTTTATTGCCTCCATAGCCTGCAGCGAACCTATAACTCCAGGAAGACAACCCATTACACCTTCTTCCTTGCATGTAGGTACTGTATTCTCTGCCGGAACATCGCCAAATATACATCTGTAACATGGTCCCTTTCCTGGTACATAAGTCATTAGCTGTCCATTAAAGCCTAAAACCCCTCCATGTGAGAAAGGTTTCATTGCCTTAACACAGGCATCATTTATAAGGAATTTTGTCTCAAAATTATCAGTACATTCCACTATAAAATCGTATTCTTTAATAATTTCCAGGATATTATCTGAATTCAGAAATTCTTTATAAAGGATGACATTTACATCTGTGTTCAGATTATTTATTGTCTCCTCTGCAGACACAGC
Source organism: uncultured Eubacteriales bacterium (assembly GCA_900314525.1). Lineage (GTDB taxonomy): Bacteria > Bacillota > Clostridia > Lachnospirales > Lachnospiraceae > Bovifimicola. The sequence continues at coordinate 13,951 of OMVN01000012.1, read as the reverse complement.
CTTAGAAGTACCTACGTCATTAATTCCGTGTATTATCTGTCTCTGCAAATTTGTGATGTCCACATTATCTCCATCAACTATACCAATAGTTCCAACACCGGCAGCTGCAAGGTACATAAGTACTGGTGAACCAAGCCCACCTGCTCCAACAACTAAGACTTTTGATTCTAATAATTTCTTTTGTCCTTCTTCGCCAAAACCCATCAGTGAAATATGACGTTTATATCTATTAATTTGTTCACTTGTCAATTCCATAATTTTCTCCCATGTTTTTTCGCCTATTATATCATCAAATATTTAATTTGACTTAAAAAGTGGCATCATTTATAATTTTCTATAAATAAATTTTGTATTATCTTGGAGTGATTAAATGAAACAAATACTAATTTTTAACATAAATGTAGGAAAAATTAATATATTGAAGAAAATCTGTGAGGAATTATCAATACGCATAGTTCCCATTTCTAGAAAGGATTATAGTCAGAAATTAGGATACCTGGCTAGCATCCCAGGTTTTAAGAAAAATAATATTAATTACAAAAGATCAGAACTTCCTTCAGAAATGCTGGTTTTCTCCGGACTTACAAGCGATGATATTGATGAATTTCTGGCATCTTACAAAAAGTCCATGCTTCCGCCAATTAATCTTAAGGCCGTAATTACTATGTACAATATCAACTGGACCCCCGAAGCACTGTACTCTGAATTATTAAAAGAACATATGAAAATGTAAAACAAAAAATGTCATCATACAATCCTGTTAATGGATTATACGATGGCATTTTATTTATCTAAATTATACTTCCACCGAAAAATAATTTTGTATATTGTTACTGTTTTGAAAACTTATAATTATTTGATGGACTTACTATATCTCCTGTAATTCCACTTATTTTTGTTCTTATAGATACAGACATTGTGCTAGGTTGTCCATTAGATACAAGATTTTTACCTTCTAAATCAAGATAGCCATCATCTATTGTTCCATTGAAGTCACCTGTTGTAACTGTTCCGTCTGCAGCCTGCATAGATATTGTAGCTGTTACATCTCCATTTTCTGTATCAGATACGCTTGTAATATCAATTGTTGTCTGATAATCACCATTATATGATTTAAATTCTCCAACCCATTTTCCTTCTAAATTGAGTTTCTTGATTTCTTTCTCATATGAAGTGTTATATGTATCGAGTTCCCAGCCGTCTTTATATTCATATGCCAATTTTACATCATTATCAAAATCGCCTACTTTGTTATTTACAGAAAATTTAATAGGAACAAACAGAGTTTTATCTTCATCGCTCTTTAAAGTAGCATCTCCCACTTTATACCCTTTTACTGTAGAAATATCAAAAGTACCTTCATCCATATTATAATGTGATTCTACTGCTTTTGCTAAATCTTTCTTAATATCATCATCCGATTTATCAAATTTATATTTACCTTTAAATTCAGATTCAAGTTTTGTTAATTCATAAATGCTGCAGTCCCATTCTCCCTTTTTATTTGCATCCATTGTTATCTTTGCTTCGCATTTTTTGCTTGTCATTTCGCTTTCTACATTAAACGAAACATCATATATATACCCTTTGTATTTATCATATTCAGAGTCTTTAATCTTTATGTTCTTTACATCATCTTTCTCATAATTCAGCGTTACTGTATTACCGTCTTCCGTATAATAAAGTGTTGAACTATAATTTTTAATATAATCCTCTACCTCGGAATCTTTAGGAGTTGTTGTTGTTCCTTCTTTCCATTTGTCCTGTTTGTATGCCCTAACATCTGTGAGCTTCCAATCATCACCTTTTTCGTTATAAACTAATGTATACTGGCCTTCTATTTTATTTACACCCTCAACTACTGTGAAATCTACCAAAAACTTTCTTATTTTACCATTCTCTTTTGATTTCTTCTGTTTTAATTTTATAACCTTTGCATCATCCTGATATAAAGATTTTTTCAAATAATTCTGAAGATCTTTTTTCATTTTGCTCTCAGAAATTTTGCTTCCGCATGAAACAAGTGCGAAAACCATAAGAGCACATAATGCAAGTAATGTAATTCTCTTTTTCATTTTCACTTTCTCCTTTTTCTATAAGATTAACTGCTCCGAAAAAAATAATAGCACAATTTGCTTGCGTTTACAAATGTATAAAATACTACGTTAAATAATACTATAGTTTAAAAATTCATACTTTCAATAAAATTATTTCTGAATTCTTCATCGTTTCCCAGAAAATCCTCCTGAGATATCCCTATAATCTGTTCTATTTTATCATTACACTCCTGTGGATTATATAATGATAGTACTGCCCCTTGTAAAGATGAATTTCCAATGCTTATGGCACTGTCTATAAGTTCCCCTGGAATTAGTCCTACTGCTCCTGCTGCCTGTGGTTTTAAACGAGTACCAAGTCCTCCAGAAATATACACTTTATCTATATCCAAATATTTTAATCCTGCTCTTTTTAACAGTGTATCAATTCCAGCCCTTATTGCCCCCTTCGCCAACTGAAACTCCCTGATATCTCCCATAGTAAGCACTAATTTTATGCCTTTTAGAGTATTAATTTCAAATCCCCTCTCAAAATACTCTTCGCTCAGATTACCAGTATTATTAATTATTCCATTTTCTAACAGTACAGAAATAAGTTCGATAACACCTGTACCGCATATGCCTGCAGGTTCTAAATCATTTATTGTCTGATAAATAAATTCATTATTGTCATATTTTACACCACAGATTGCCCCACCTATACTTCCCACGCCACACGAAAGATTTCCTCCCTCCAGCGCAGGACCAGCAGCAGTAGATGCCACAGTAATCCTTCCATTATTAATTACCGCCATCTCGCCGTTTGTTCCAAGATCAATGAACAGTGCTGTTTCATTTTTATTTACAATATCATATGCCATAATTCCTGATGTAATGTCTGCACCTACATATGTACTTATTCCCTTTAGAATACGCACTTTGGCATTTGGCAGGATATCTTTTGTGTTTTCAAATAATAAGTTAAACTCGTATGTTTCTCCTCCAAGTGATATAGGATTAAACGGAAAACTTCCAAGTCCTTCACAACTATATCCCTGCAGGAAATGCTGCATTGTTGTATTGGCAGAAATTACTATATCACATATCTTTTCTGAGATTCCCCCATACTTTTTACATATTCTTTCCACAATTTCCAGTATATCCTTCTTGATTATCCCCTGAAGTTCCTTTAGATGTCCACTGTTTGCCGCCACTACTCTGCTCACCACATCTGCACCATATATGTTTTGATGATTAGTAATACCATCTGCGTATATTACTTTTTCATCATCAATATCTGCAAGTGCCACAGCAATTGTAGTAGTTCCTATGTCTATTGCAATTCCAAATCTATGAGTTAAATCAGGTACTTCCTCTGTTATATCCATAGAAATAACATCTGCTTCATCTGACGGCATTTTGTATTCGATGAGTACGTTCTGTCTTGGAACCGCTGTGCATGCAAGCCTGTATCCACTTTTTAGTTCTTCTTCCTTAAAAAACTTCCTATCTGTTTCGCTTGGCATCAGATTTCCTGCTATAAGTCTGATTTTGCACTTTCCACATGTTCCATTTCCGCCGCATGGAGATGATATTATAATCTTCTGTAACTGTAAATATTTTAAAATATTAATATTTGCTGGACAAATTATTCGTTTTTTGAGATTCATCTGCTCACCTGCCTTAATTATTATTTCAATACTAGTATAGCTGCTTTCCCCTGTCAAGCCGTGTTATAGAATGTAAATATTTTGATTATTTACATATTGCAACATACTTATGTTTTTGATATATTGTAACTGTTAAAAACTGGGCATTAATTTATAAATCGACGTGTTATGCTTGGATTTTAATCTTAAAAAGTAAAATCATTCAAGAAAGAAGGCGTTTTAAATGAAAACAAAAGTTTACATTGACGGACAGAGTGGCACTACTGGTCTTCAGATTTATGACCGTATAGGTGCAAGAGATGACATAGAATTACTTAGAATAGATGATGATAAAAGACATGATATAGAGGAGCGAAGAAAATTTTTAAATTCTGCAGATATTGTTTTCTTATGTCTGCCTGATGATGGAGCAAGAGAAGCTGTATCTCTGGTAGATAATCCTGATGTATGCATAATAGATGCATCTACAGCCCACAGAACAGATGATAACTGGACTTATGGTTTTCCTGAATTGTCTAAATCTCAGCGTGAGGCTATCAAAAATAGCAAACGTATTGCTAATCCAGGATGTCATGCCACAGGCTTCATTTCTAGTGTAGCCCCTCTAATAAATATGAATATTCTCCCTGAGGACTATCCTGTTACATGTTACTCTCTGACAGGCTATTCAGGTGGTGGAAAGAAAATGATTGCCGATTACGAAGACAATGGACGAAGCGAACTTCTATCTTCACCTGGCATATATGGGTTAAATCTCAAACACAAACACATTCCTGAAATGCAGAAAGTTACTGGTCTTAAATACTCTCCAGTATTTATGCCTGTTGTTGATGATTATTATAAGGGTATGGCCTCTACTATAATGCTTCACAATCGTATGTTAAATGGAAATCCCTCAGCAGAAGAGATATGTGCAAAACTTGCCAATTACTACAAAGATGAAAAGTTTGTAACTGTATGTCCATTTGGTGATAATGACAGTAAATTATATGCCAATAAATATGCTGGAACAAATAAACTTGAACTTGTGGTATGTGGTCACGAGGACCAGACAAGTATCACTGCACTTTTCGATAATCTTGGCAAAGGCGCTTCTGGTGCAGCTGTACAGAATATGAATATTGTGCTTGGAATTGACGAAGGCACTGGTTTATAAAATTTATAAAACAAAAGAGCAGAAAATTCGATAACTTTGAGGTAACCCTCAAAGTTATCGAATTTTCTGCTCTTTTTATTTTATTAATTTCTGTTAATTCCTTACAAAGCCCATTTTTTCATAGGCACTGTCAACATCTGCATAATATTTCTTTAATGGCTTGCTCCAACCAGAATATTGTGCATCCCCGCGGTGATCTGTAAGGTTAAATTCTGGCAATACGTCTTTTATCAAATAATCCGTCACCTTTTCAGCTCCCGAAATATTTAAGTGATCGCCCTGGTCAAGACTGTCTAACTTCCAGTCAATTCCAATCTCATTGATTTTATGGTTTAAATCATAATATTCAATATTGTATTTATCTGTGAATTTTATCAGTTCATTGTGTCTCTTATAATTATAACATTTTGGAGATGGTGCGCTATAAAGTACAAGTTTAATTCCTTGTTCCTTACACATATCTATTATATTTTTAAAATAATCCTCCACAAATGGTGTGATTTCTGTGCTTATTTTTATGTTTTTGCGATTTTCTGACATATAATCACTTTCCTTTGTATAAGAATCAATTTTATCTCTTATTTTAAATCCATTATATTCAAGACGTCTGTTTACCGTACTTAAATATTTATTGTCATAAAAATCTTTTTTCCATACATTATGAAATCTGAACAAAGGAAACATTCTGTTTATTTTCTCCTGGAATGACATTCCAAGTTCTACAAAATAGCCATCATATAAAAACAAATTATGGGTTTCCAAAAGAATCACTTTTGGTTTCTGTGTTCTCAGTGCAGTCTTTAATACCGAATATGTTTCCTCTATTTTCTGACCAGGCTGTCCCGCTACAAATGCAGAGATTCCTGTTTTATCGTAAATCTGACATGGAGAAATAGAAGAATAACATAGGCTATCACCTATTATCAGTAAATCTATTGTATTCTTTTTAGATCTGACTAACCCAGTGTATACAGAATTTCTGTCATCAAATCTCCCTATATGATACCAGTTCATAGGATTAAAACTTCCTGACAACGTTATCAGAATAAGCACAAGTCCCAAAATAAACGCAGTTACCTGCACTGCCTTTTTTCTGGATTTCTTTTCTGATTTTTCAGTATTTTTTTCAATTTCCAATTCGCTATTATTATTTTTCTTAAAATCCTGCATATATCATATCTACCTTCTCATATCCTGTTCCATACGCACCAAAAATAACTATACTCAATATAAGTGCATAATATACAACGCATCTGACTGGCATTTCAAATCTTCCAAGATTCGAAAACAGAGAAATATTTTTCTCTTTCAAAATATCATAAATTGCTATTAGAATAATCCCCACAAATATTACTAAGTAATCCCCGAGAATAAAGTTTACACCTTTGATATGTATTAAACCTGCAAAATCAGAGATTCTGAATTTATAAAACATCCTTCCCAGCATTTTAAACCAAATTATCACACCGTCAGATCTAAATAGCATCTCTCCGATAAAGATAATGCACCATGTTTTCAGGGTTCTTGCTACATTAAAAACACCTGTATTAATTTTTTTCTCTGCCTTTTTCCTTACTGGTTCCAGTGCGGACTCTACAAATAATATTATAAAGTAATATACTCCATAAAAAATATAATTCCACTGAGCACCATGCCAGATTCCATTTCCTATCCATACAGGAAGCAGACACATTGCTGTAGTCCCGAGTTTTGTGACATACTTTCCATATTTTTTCTTTGCTTTTTTATTCCATTTTCTAACCATTTTAGAAACGGACACTGGATAAAAGATATAAGTTCTAAACCAGACTCCAAGAGAAATATGCCATCTTCTCCAGAATTCAGATGCATCCTTTGAAAAGAATGGCTGTTTGAAGTTCTCTGGTAAACTTATTCCAAATAGCTTAGCAGAACCATTTACAACATCCATTGTGCCCGAAAACTCTAAGTATAACTGGATTGTATATACAATAGCTGCACCTGCAATCATAGCTCCATGATACTGCAGCGGATTCTTATAAAGACGTGAAACCATCATTGATAATCTGTCTGCAATAACTATTTTCTTAAAGAGACCAATAAAAATTCTTATTCCGCCTTGTGAAATGTTATCTGCTGTGATTGGATTTCCTTCAAAAAGTTTTGACGATGTCTGAGAATATAGAGCAATCGGTCCTTCCATAATCTGAGGAAAAAATCCCAGAAAAAGCATTACCTTGAGGGGATTTTTTTCTGCCTTTATCTTCTTCCAGTACACATCTGTAATATATCCTACTGCCTCTAATGTGTAGAATGATATTCCCATAGGCATTATGATATTACCTACATCTGGCAGCTGTTTAACCTTCAGCTTTGCCAGAATCACATTGAGGTTCTGTTCAAGAAATCCTGTATATTTGAATATTATCAGTGTTAGGAACAGACCTACAATACCCAATATCAGAAATCCCTTGCTCTTTTTTCCATTATCATTTCTGTTCTGTATAATCCGTGCAATCAAATATGTAAAAAATGAAGTTGCTGCAAACACAATTATAAGTTTTTCACTCATTGTATAATATACAAAACAGCTCAAAACAAGAAGTGTTATCCACCTGAATTTTCTCTTTGTCAGCTGATATATAAGCATAGCAACTGGCAAAAATATAAATAAATATATTGTATCAAAATAATTCATAACAATTTCTATTTAAGGCTTTCAATCATATTATAAATAGCCTGTGCAGAATTGAAATTTTCAGGTACAAGTAATGAAGCATCCACTGACACATCAAATTCATCATCAATTGCTGATACTAACTGAATAATATCAAACGAATCAAAAATATGATTGTCGATAAGACCTGTCTCTGTTTCATAATCAATACTGTCATCAATGTCATTTAAAATTTCTAAAAGTTTTTCCATAATAATTCATCCTTTCATTTTATAACTACATGTTAAATTTATAAGTTTCAATATTTTCCCTCAACAGAGTCATATTTCCATTGAGTTCATTTATAATAATTGCTGGTAATCTGTGACTTAAAAACATAAGCATTCCTTCTGTTACAGAATATGCACCTGTTTTATAAAACGCCAACACATCATTAATCTGTGGATTTGTAAACTCTTTACTGCTTACTAATATATCATTTGTTGTACAAAGTGAACCTGCTATTACATATTTTTTCATTTCAGCATTATCATCATAATCAATGCCATCTTTTCTGATTACTCTTATGTCAGGATTGTACATTCCTCTTAACTGTCCATCATAATTCATCTGATGAATACCACCATCGACTATGCAGTAATTAACATCTGAGGTTGTCTTGATATCCTTGATGGTAGTTACATATACTCCGCATTCTGCGGCTATTCTTCTTCCAAGTTCAATGGTTATTTTAACATTTTCTCCAAATTCGTCAAGATAATCAAAATATTCTTCTGGTTCCTTCTGACCTTCAAAGTAACTTACCGCCATTCCTGGTCCATATTCGAGTTCTCCAAATTCATGACCAGCCTCTTTCATTTTAATGAAATAGTCCTTAATTCTCTGGGTTTCGTCTTTTATTCTCTTCACTTTTTTCTGTGTTCCAGAGAAAAAATGAATGCCTCTGACTTCAATGAAGTTATTATCAGCAGCTGCTTTTAAAAGCCCATCTATTGTTTCCTCATCCATTCCAAACTGATTTCCACTAGTTAGTCTGAAATAAACACTCATTTTCTTCTGATTATTACTGGCCCAGTCAGATATAAGTCTGTACTGCTCTGGTGATTCGATTGTATAACAGCATCTGTTTTCAAATGTGTCCATAATTCTTATAATATCTTCTTCCTCTTTTAACACACCTGAGATAAGAACTTTTTCCTGATTTATTCCCAATTCATTACATATCTCGAATTCTCCCATAGAACACACTTCAATTCTGTCTACATAAGGCTCTATATATCTTACCATAAACGGATTTGCCTTCATGGCATAACAGAGATTTGCTCTACCATTTATTTTGTTCCTAAGCCCACTAATTGTTTTCTCTGCATCTTCAACAGAAAACATATAAAAAGGGGTTTTGTATTTGCCCAAAGCTTCCTTAATCAATTTTTCTTCCATTGCTAGCCCTCCATAGTTCTAAGTGCATTCCTGTCAATTTTACCATTTTTATTAAGTGGCATTGTGTCCACCTGTATAAATTTCTTTGGAAGCATATATCCAGGAAGTTTACTCTTTGCTTCCTTGTGAAGTTCAGTTTTATCTATGTCTCCTGAGTAGTAAGAAATTATTCTGTTTCTCTCTGGAATATAAATACAGCATACCATTGAAACTCCATCGATCTGAGATATTGCATGGTCAACTTCCTCTAATTCTATTCTGTGACCCATATGTTTTATCTGAAAATCTCTTCTTCCACAGAAGTACAGTTCTCCATTTTCTCCAAAATACCCCATATCTCCCGTCTTATATACATATTTGCCATTGTATGTAACAAAATGTTTTTCTGTCTCTACCGTGTTGTTATAGTATCCATCTGAAATAGATTCACCTGCAACACAGATTTCCCCTTCTTCATCTGTCTTATTAATTATTTCATTATTTTCATCCAGAATAAAAACTTCTCTTCCGTCAAATGGTATTCCAATAGGAAGAACATCTCCTAATTCAAGCTTTCTCTCTACTACATGATATGTACAATTACATGTTATTTCTGATGGTCCGTATAAATTTACAAATTTTACATCTGGAAGTGCATCTTGCCATATTCTAAGCTGTTTTGGCTGCATAACTTCACCAGAAAACATTACAAGTCTTAACTTGTCAGGTACTTTATAATTGAATCCTCTAAGACCTGATACCATACACATCGCAGATACTGCCCACACAATTACAGTTGCCTGTTTATCAATGAGAAAGTCTAGAAGATTAGAAATCATTGAAAAATATTTTTTAGGAATCAGTACTACCTTTGCTCCTGTATATAAACCTGAGTAAATATCTTTTACTGATACGTCAAAATCAAATGGGGCCTGATTCGCAATTACATCATCTTTATTAATTCCAAATGTTTCTGTAAAATGACCAATAAACGAAATAACTGCACCATTATTTATAATTACACATTTAGGTGTGCCTGTTGAACCAGAAGTAAATATTCCGTATAAAGGATCTTCACTCTTGGCTTCTTTTCTAATTTCCCCGAGTTTTGCCTCATCAATATCATGGCTAATTCCATCCATAACATTAATAACAATTCCATCAAATCCAAACTCTTTTATTTTCTCTGTATTATCTGTAACTATTATTTTCGCATTTAATACTGAAATAATCTGATTAACTCTCTCTACCGGCTGCTCAATACTTACTGGTATATAAAATCCTCCGGCATAAACTACCCCAAACTCAGATGCAAGACTTAATATACTCTTCTCCATAATTACTATTACAGGCTCGTTTTTACTTATATGTTCCGCTAAGAGACTTCCTATTCTCTTTGACATTTCAACAAGTCTGCTAAATGTAACTACTGACTGTATATCTTCAACAGCTTCCTTATCAGGATACTGTCTGCACGTTTTTTCAAGCATTTCTAATACGCATTTCATATTCCTAACCTCATTCTTACATTTTAATTATAAATTATATATAAAAATCATAAATTTCATATGATTATTTTCTTAATAATTCTTAAAATATATTGTTAGACTAAATTTATTATTCTCCATTTTAACTTCACACTGCCCTCTCATATTTTTCATCATATGTTTTATACTCACTATTCCTATCCCCCTGCTCTTGCTATCTGTCTTATCTTCAGATACTCTAAGACAATTCTTAAATCTTAATCCTGTATAGCCATCTTTGGATACAACATCAATTGTTACAGTTTCTTTTGGATTTGCATATTTTTCTATATTAGAGGTTATATTGTTTACTATTCTCATAATATATTCATCATATACTTCAATTGTATTCTCCGGCCATTCTCCATTAAACACAACATTAAATCCCTGCTGCTCTTCGTATGATACCATCTCTGAGAGTAATTCATAAAATACATCCCTGAAATTTTCTTCCTGTAGTTCAATTGCAGAATCTTTTTCTGCCAGCATAGAGTACTCTAAAAGCTTTTCTGATAAACCCTTCATATGGTATACTTTTTTCTCGATTTTCTCTATATATTCGTTGGCCTCATCAAGATCCCTGTATTTATGCTTTTTTATTATTTCTGTGTATAAAAGTATTGTAGTCAGTGGAGTTCTTAAATCATGGGATATTTCAGTTATCATTCTCTGATTAGTCTCTGTAAGTTCTATATCTCTTTCATACTGATCTTTCAACGAAATTCTCATCGAATTGATTTCATGTGCAAGTTCTGATAATTCGTCTGTTCCCCTTACAGTTATTTCATACTCCAGGTTTCCTCCCTCTAATATCTGTGTTTCCAGATATAAGGTCCTTATATATTTAACCTCTCTTCTCATTCCTGCAAACACTATTGCCATCATTATAATAAATGAGATTACCAGAGAAATTACATTTGAATAATGGTAAATACTTATATCATATGAACCAACAATTACTGCCTGCAAATTTCTGTCCTTAAAATTTATCGTATAATATTTAACGTCCTGATTTGCAGTCTTATCTCCTAAGAATGACCAGTCCTGAGGTTCATATGTGTAATCTGATATATCATTACTCTGATTATGCTTGTACAGGCTTAAGGAAATAATCTTTTTTTCCTTAACCCATTTACTTATGATTTTCTTGTCTGTGCTCTTTAACTCGTTGTCAGACACAAATTTTTTGAACTCGTCGATGTATTTCTGATTTTCCTTCTCTATCCTGTCACTGTCCCATATCTTTTCTATAGAAATTTCGGACAGATAATTCAATATGAGAAAACTAAGTACTGCGACAAATAATGCCACAGTAACAAGAACACCCATCTTTAAATATAAGGATTTTCTTTTTATTATCCTTTTTACTTTACTGCTTTTCATTAAATTTATATCCTTTTCCCCACACTGTAATAATAAGACTTGGATCCTGCGGATTTTCTTCTATTTTCTTTCGTATTTTTCTGATATGTACCATAAGTGTATTGGTACAATTATAGAAGAATGGCTCATTCCACACAGACTCATACAGACTCTGTGCTGTAAAAATCTGATTTGGATGTTTCATGAGAAGTTTCAAAATCTGATACTCAGTATCAGTCATATTTATCTCTTCCCCCTTGACAATAACATGATTATATTCCATATCTAACTTAATACCTGCCAGTTCAATAATACTGTTATTATTCCTTGAACTCTTTTTTCCCTGATATATCTTATATCTTCTGAGTAATGCCCTCACTCTTACCAAAAGTTCTGTATACGAGAAAGGTTTTGTGAGATAGTCATCGCCACCAGCCATAAGACCTATAAGTTTGTCAGACTCCTGAGATTTTGCAGTTAGAAATAAAACAGGTACATTTGAAATCTCCCTTATTTTTTCGCATGTTTTTATTCCAGATATTCCCGGCATCATTATGTCTAATATCACAAGATCTGTATCTTCATTCAATTTACTGAGACCTTCTATACCATTTTCTGCCTCTATGACAATGTGGTTTTCACCCTCAAGGAGAATTTTAACACCTTCACGCAGGTCTTTATCATCTTCAATTATTAAAATCTGTGTTTCATCGTCCATAGCTTTTCCTCTCAAAAATAATTTTGACTCTTTAAATTATAATATAAGGTTCTTAACATATCGTTATAGAATACTTAATATTTCTTAAGATGCTATTTGCTTGCCCATCCATAGATAGAATCTATTGTATTCTGTAATAAAGCAATTACTCTTCCCGTCATTATCATTGTAATAACTGTTCCAATTCCGATTCCAATAATACTTCCTTTTGCAACAAGTCCAATAATAATCGATACTGTAATACTTATAAAATCAATTATATTTTTTCCAAAACCAAAACCATGGCCTAATTTTGTACCAATAATATTGGCTAGTCCATCAGCGGGATTAGGCACAATTTTCATTCCCACAACTAGGGATGCACCTATTGCCGTTACAACAATTGCTAGTATCAGTACTATTATTTTTAAAGCAATATGTCCTGGTACAGGAATTACATTATCGAATATCTGAACCGCAGCACTTGTTACAAATGCACATGGTATCTGTAAAAACTGATATACTGGAAAATCCTTTTTTTGTATTAATAATTGTAAGATAACAAGCAATACATAATATGAGAAAATCACCGCTCCTAATAGCCATCCGCTTATTACAGAAATATTATACGGAACCGATATGATTGGTGAAATTCCAAGCATTGTCTTTGTATTGAGATCTATTCCCAATGCAAGTATTATTAGTCCAGCAATATATACAATTATTCTTTTTATTGGCATTTTTTCTGCCTCTTTTCCATGTGGTATTGTAACACACTATTGTCTATTTTCCAATATATTGCCTTACCAAACACTTATAATCAAGATAAAAAAGAGAGAGGCAAATACCTCTCCATCTTTTTATTCACTTCTTATAAATCTTATTTGCTTGCCCCTATGAGATAGAATCAGCATATCTCCCCTTACATTAAAATTAATCTTATCGACCTTATCAAGCTTCCACCAATCAGCTAATCCCCCTTCTGTATAATCTTCATCGTAAATGGTATGAATTGTAATTGTAGCTTTTTTAGCATCAACTTCACCGTAAAAATATCCCTTGCCTACTGGATTTGCAGCTTCCACGTCAATCATCTCAAATGACCCATCTTTTTTCACATCCATATAAAGCCAATCATACTTTTTATCAGAATCTTTACCTGCGTCTTTTCCCCTCCACGATCCTACCATAGATTTCGGAGCTTGCTTTGTTGTGGTCAAGCATTTTTGTAACACTTTGACCTAATTTTTATTGCTACAGGGTTTACACCCCGTAGCGTGCTATAAAATGTCAAGACCCAATGTACAAAAAATATTATATAAAAATTTATAATTAGTCTGTTTGTTTTAAATGATCCTTCAGTCTGTAGGACTTTCCTGATATTGGTATTACATGTGCATGATGCAGAACCCTGTCCATAATGGCATTT
>OMVN01000043.1 GCA_900314525.1 uncultured Eubacteriales bacterium | reverse complement strand
CAGGAAAGTCCTACAGACTGAAGGATCATTTAAAACAAACAGACTAATTGTACATTTTTATATAATATTTTTTGTACATTGGGTCTTGACATTTTATACATGGTAAGTAATAAAATCCGGTGTGGTAGGAAGTGCGGTCATAAATCCAAGCAGTCCGTAACCGGTAACAAAATCCATAATGGCATTTTGTAGCTGTTCCTGTGTATTATTTTTGTCCATGCACATCAGTCCGAGGTTTACCGCCTTTAACACCATCTGCTCCGAATCCTTGAGCGGATTATAAAGAGACACTTTCGCATCCGGTGAAGGTGTGATGTATAACGTACCTTCTTTATCTTCCTTCCATTCATATTTGTCATATCGTGCCCAGTTGGAGCTGGTTCTTTGAAAAAGGTTACTCATAAAAGCCTCCAATCTGTCTGTTCTAAAATGTAATCTGTATTGTTTGAAAATATATTACTATCATACCAAGCCTGCCCTATAAGGTCAAATGGTATTTGTGATTTCTTTCGTTTTCTTATTCTTTTTATCCGTAATCAGTACCCGGTAGGTGTCATAAAAAATCTGTTCCGCCTTTGTAAGGGAGATGTGATTATCCACCCTGCTTTGCAGAGCCTGCATAAAGGATTTGCGAAGCTTCTTTAACATGGTGTCTCGGATTTTGCGGATGTTTCTGTCAGTCTGTTCCCGGAGCATGGCGATAGTCTGGCAGGAGTATCCCAGAATCGTAAGCTGATAAAAAAGCTCCTTTTGAACATCCTTCAATGTAAAAATCGCTTTGGAAATATCCTCATCCGTTACCAGCTCATGCATTTCAAATGGGCAGTCATAAATGGCATCAAGGAAATCCCCTTTCATAATCTGTTTCCAGAAAACATGCCGGATGGGAGCAGGAATTACAATCTCATCCGGTGACATTCCCCATTCCAGAGGGACATCCGACCTTCCTATCTCGTGATATCGTTCCTTCCGTTCACGGTTGGCATCAAGCCTGTTCCACCATGTAACCACGTTCTCAAAATCTTCTTCGGTTCTGGCAGAATCTTCAAGACGTGCCAACGCTTCCTGTTCCAGTTCACGTTTCAGCTTTTTCCTCGTGGACGCTTCCGGTATCTTTGATACTTCCGGCTCATTTTCCATCTCAAGTTCTATTTCAAGAATGGCGGCATTCTCCCGTTCAAGGGCATCCGTCAGGTCATCTTCCAGTATGTCTTCTTCAAAATAATCATTTGTACATTCTTTTAACAGGGATTCACCACCTTTCAAAAAATATTGTAACTGTTCAGAGCCAACCTCGAAAACACTGCGTGTTTCCTCGGTGAGGCGTATCCGCCAAGTAGATTTATCAAAAAAAGTGCTCTTGAATGCAGGCATTCATCGCTCTTTTTTGATAAATCTGCTTGGCTCTGAACAGTTACAAAATATTTTCAAAACTTTTATAAAAAACAGTTCCGATTTTGGGACTTCATTTCTCCTATAGGTGAGGAAGTAATCTTATTTATCTAAAAAAGATTACTTAAAACCAGAAGAAAGGAGCCGGATTTTATGAAAATTTATCTTATCCGTTTCCGCAGTCCGTCAAAGATACTTTGATTATACCAAACATATGTTTGCATTTCAAGAAGGAGGTGAAAGTATTATGGAGCAGACAGCAAATAAGGAGCAGGTAATGTCCTCTTTTACCAAAAAGATAGGACAGACCACCTACAAGGTAAATGTGTTTTTCGCAGAGAATACCACAGCTACCTTTGAGGATAAGCTTTTGCATCTGATGGCAAATGATATTGCCAACCGGAAGCAGGATACACCGGATGCAGAGTAATTGTTACACAAATCAATTGTTTTTAAGCTGATATTTTATCAGCGGGAAGGAGTTTTGTATGGGTAAATCAACCAAAACCTATGAAGAAAGAATCCAGGAGAAGGATTTAAGGATTGAGAAGCTGGCGCAGGAGCTGAAGCGTTATGAGGCACAAAAGAAGCAGCTGGAGAAACGCAGGAAGGAGGAAGAACGCAAAATCCGTACCCACCGTCTGATAGAAATCGGTGCTGCGGTGGAGTCGGTGCTGGGAAGATGTATTGAGTTAGAAGAAATTCCAAAGCTGATTGCATTCCTAAATAAGCAGGAAGCTAACGGAAAATTTTTCTCTAAAGCAATGCAAAAAGGTCCGGATACGGACATGAAAAAAGAGGAAGTTGGGGCGTCAGGAGTTTCCTGATTCCCTTCTCTTTTTAGGGAGAAGGGCGCACTTATAGACAGGCAGAGCCTGTCTCTTGCGCGCGCTCTGCGAGGCTTATGGGAAGCATCTGGATTTTAAAAGATAAACTTTCGGAACGGTCTGCTTCCCATAGGAAGAACCCCTCCGGCGTTCTTCCACATAAGAATATGTACTTTTAACGAAGGAGGATATGCACTATGGCAATTTATCATTGCAGTATCAAAATCATTAGCAGGAGCGATGGAAAATCGGCAGTTGCTTCTTCTGCCTACCGCTCCGGCGAAAAGCTCATGGATGACCGCATAGGTCTTGTCCATGACTTTACCCAAAAGCGTGGTGTGGTATTTACAGAGGTTGCACTTCCGGCACATGCTCCGCCGGAATATGCTGACCGGAATATATTATGGAATGCGGTGGAAAAGGTAGAAAAGAAATCCAATGCACAGCTTGCAAGAGAAATCGAAGTGGCACTTCCAAAGGAGCTTTCAAGGGAATGTCAGATTGAGATTGTAAGAAGGTATGTGCAGGAGAATTTTGTTTCTGTTGGCATGTGTGCCGACTGGGCATTGCATGATAAGAGTGATGGTAATCCCCATGCTCACATTATGCTGACCATGCGTGGCATCAAGCCCGATGGCACATGGGCACAGAAGGAAAAGAAGATTTATTCCCTTGATGAAGCAGGAAACCGCATTCCGCTCATTGACCCGGCTACCGGAGAGCAGAAGCTCGGGAAACGGAATGAAAAGCTGTGGAAACGCATCACAGCAGAACCAAATGACTGGAACGACCACAGCAAAGCGGAAATCTGGAGAAAGTCATGGGCAGATATCTGTAACGAATATCTGTCTTTGGAACAGCAGATTGACCACAGAAGTTACAAACGGCAGGAGCTGGATTTGGAGCCGACCATCCATGAAGGGTATCGTACCCGGAAGATGGAGAAGGCGGGCTTTGTTTCCAACCGCTGTGAATACAACCGCATTGTAAGAAAGTTAAATGACATGAAAGGTAAGTGGCTTCTTACAGTGAAGGAATTACAGAAAACCATTATGGAGAGAGGACGGATTTTATATGAACGAATTACAGGATACTTTAGAGGAAATCATGGAGATTTTCAAATGTCAGGACAATATGCTGGACATTCTGGAAGACCAGCAGCATCAGCTGGAGCAGTTGAAATCGGTGAATTTGAAACAGCAGGAATTGCTGGAGAAATTAAATGCCGAGAACAGGAGGCTCTCAGCCGAAAATCGGAATCTGATCATACAGAATCAGAAATTAGTAACACAGAACAGACAATTGCAGGAATTATGCAAAGGCTAAAAGAGAAAGCGAGGGATCGTGATGAACGAATCAGAAAACTTATGGAACGCAGACAGTCTTTTGAAGCTGTCGGAGGACTTACAGGTGGAGAACGAGCAGTACCGCTTACAGTTGGCACAAAAGGAGAATCAGATACAGACGCATTTATCCGATGTGCAAAAGCTGAAATCGCAGATACTCTCCATGCAATCGACGATAGCAGAGCAAGGGCAAGAGATTCAGAAGTTGAACGCTCATATCGCCAGATTAGCCGAGAGCGACTTGGTATTGTTGGAGAACAAGAAGCTGGCAGAAGCGAATCAGAAGCTACTGGTAGAGAACCAGAAGGCTCAGAATACCTTCAAAGAAGCCAAGACAAAGACAGAGGACGCTAAGAAAATCCTTGCAGACGCCAAAGCATTAAATGGTACTTTTGATAAGCGTGTTAACGAAAAGGTAAGTCGTGTAAAGCGGAATATGGAAGCTGATATGAAGGGCAGGTTGCAGACCGCACTTCAGAAGCAGACCATAGCATTAAGTATCTGGACATGGGCATTCTGTTTTATCTGTATGATACAAACAGGGTATATCATTTTTATGAATCAGGATATTACAAGAACGATTCCCCGGTGGTTTATAAACCGTTGGGAGAATGGTTGTGATATAGCTGTAATGATTGCCCGATTGTATCAATGGTGCTATGGGTATCTTACAAATTATATGCATTCTTATGTTGCGATTGGTGTTGTGGCTCTTGTGACTATTGGAATTGTAGCAGTCGGATTTGTATTGCTTAGAAATGTGTTTGACTGGCTTGGCGAGAAGTGGCATGACCGCTGGCAGTATTATGAGGTTTACGGCGAGATACGTTTGAGAAAGGTGGTGTCAGTTGCTTTATGTATTGTCAGTGTAACTTTTGCATTGATTGCCGGGAAGTATATTCCGCTAGATATCAATGTAGTGAGCTGGTGGCTTGGCTTTTCGATCGGACTGAATCTTTTGTATCATGATTGTGTTATAAAATGAATCATTAAGCTACCCCAAAACTACTCCCACGGGCAGATAAAATATGCTCGTGGGAGGGTAATATACAAAGGCTCAAACTGAAATTTTCATGTGCTCAACAAATTGGGATTTATCGCTCTTTATATGTATCAATAATAATACTTAAATTCTTCTCTAATGTATCTGAACCATCTAATTGTATTACTTTACATTTAAGGGATTTCATCCAATTCTCATGTTGCTGTAACGTACAACCACCAATTCCATAGTCATATCCAGCAATACCATTTAACATTTTTTGATGCTCTTCATACATATCTCCGCCTTCTAAGACACGTTCTCCAAACCACCCTAGTTCTCGCTCATGCACACGCTTTACACGAATTTTTGCATCTGTATGAAGATGAACAACCAATTCAAAATAAGGGTCAAAATACTCGTGAAATGAATTCATAGACCCTGCCATTACAAAATGCTCACAATTTGATATTGCTTCTTTTAACCGACTGATTTTTTCAACTTTTGGATACATTGCAGAAAAAGGAATTTCTGTATCCTTACGCCATATATATTCATCAATGTCCACAAAAGTATATCCTAATTCATTGGCTACCAAATTTCCAAGAGTAGTTTTTCCAGCTCCCGAAGAACCCATTATCATAATGCCAGTTGCCATTTTCTCACCTCGTTAAATTCAAATTTGTTTAATAATGTTCAATGCAAAAGTCAACCCATTCTTTAACTTTCTTTCCGACCTCATCTGCATTCAGATTATCGACATTTAAAACATCCACATTTTCTTTTCCTATAAACCATTTTCTTTTTAATGGCAATAAATATTTTAAATGATGTTCGAAGAAGTTTCTGGAACGAGTATTATCATTTTCCTTGTGTCTTAATAATACTTCATTTGAAGCATCTAAAAATAATATTCTTGTTGGCATACACTTTCGAACTTGGTCGAGTTCCTCATGTAATGCATTTTCAATTTCCCATTCTTGTCCAATAGTTTTTGGATAATTTAATGTATAAAATTCAATTTCTTCTGCTCCGAAATCCATAATACTGCAATTAAAATCTTTAGCTTTATTATATCGAACAACTTCTTTATTAAGCCATAATTTCTGTATTTCCAAATAATCTTCGTATTTGTTTTTATCTAACTGACGTCGCTTCACTTCATCAATAATATCCGTATTGATTTCATAACTAATATTCACATACGGAACATTTTCTTGTAAATATCGTACCGCTGTTGTTTTTCCTACAGCCATGGAACCTTGTAATGAAAGTATCATATGTTTTCCCCCACAAATTCAAATCTTCATGTGCTTTCAATCTCTCAGTAAGACCGAAAGTTATCTCTCAACCTCAACAATCAATTCAGAGAATATTCCTGATGTGCTGATTATGCTTCCAGCTTTTTCGTTTTCTTCACTTTCAACTATTTCACCATTTTTACGAATGATGAGTTTGCATTTTTTGCCGTTATTTGAAAATTTGTAATTATCTGCATTTTCAATGTGAACAATCGCTTTCGCTTTGAACTGGTTTATATCAAGTTTTGTGCAGTTACCTGAAATAAAAATTTCGTAGTCAGTCTTTGCAGTAAACTCCAGACTTCCCTCTGTGTCCCGGATAAAAACCTTTTCTGCGTCGCCGTCGTACTCAAGTCGGCTGAGGCGTAAATCCTCAATAAGAAGTTCCTTAACGCTTGCTGAAACCTCTGTATGCTCGGTAAACTTTTCAGGGAGTAAAAGAGTAATATCCACGCTTTCCTGTGCTTCAAAACGGCTGACGCCCTTTTTATTTACAAGTTCAACATCCAACTTATTACGCTTTTCGTCAAGTTTTACCTTGAAAAAAGAGCCAATTTCAGCAAGTATTTCGGAAGAAAGCACAATGTGGATTTTTTCATCCACGCCTGTCTTGATGGTAATTTTTCTTGCACCGCCCAAGTTTATGTCAAAATGCTTGCCAGTGTCGATGTCATAAACCGTTTCGCTTTCGAAAACCAACCGCTTTTCTTCCTGCTTTTTGACCTCTTCAAGCACAAGCTCATCGAGAGTGAGATTGAAAAGCTCTGCGAGGATAATCATATTTTCAACATCAGGGAGGCCTCGCTTGGTCTCCCATTTGGTTATCGCTTGACGGCTTACTCCTATTTTCTCAGCAAGTTGTTCCTGAGAAAGTCCCTCTTTTAATCTGTACTGCTTTAATTTATCACCAAAATCCATTTTTATCTCTCCTTATTCTTTAATGAATTCATATGCTGAGATCTTTCTTATCGGCATACACAAAATAATACTTATCATAATGTTTACCAAAATCTGAGCTACTGCAAATAGCATTAAAAAACCATATGAAATCTCAAAGCTATTTTTCATAACACCTAAAGCTTCAAAAACAACTTGATAGATAGCCGGCATATAAAAAATTGCCAAAAAGCTTGAAAGCACAATTGCTACCATCGACACAGGTATAAAGGAACCTGTTGTCTGCAAAATAAGCTGTGAACTTGTGTAGCCCATTGCTTTGTAAATACCTAACTCCTGTCTTCTTTTTACAAGCAGAGACTTGATAACAATGTATAGAATAAATAATACAATGAGAATTGTTACCGCAAAAATAGCCACTACAAGCACCACGGTGATACCCATATACATATCCTGTGCTTCAGTTTGAAGTTTGTAAGAATTCACTGTGTCTGCTACCAATGCAGAGTAATCGGATTTATATTCATTTGTAATCTTTTCGGCATTTTCAGCATTTTCAAGGTACACATAAAAATATGGAGTCTGATTTTGGTTAAAAAGACTATTGTATCCTTCTATGCTCAGTTCACAAAGCTCACCCTGTAAGTTTACGCTTTGCACAAAGCCTGTGACCTGAAAGCTTTTTGTAATACCATCCACCGTCACTCTGACTGTGTCGCCGATTTTAATATTTTCTTCAAAAGCACTGCCCAGAGCGATTTCATCTGCTTCTTTCGGATTTTCACCCACATAACATACATCATTTCTCACCTTTGAGAAGTCCTCGCAGGCAAAAGCAGTCACCGTTTTCTCTTCAATTTTAACAGTTGCAGACATATATTTCAATGAATTTTGCACACGATTATCGTTATCAAGTTTTGACTCAAGCTCACTCATGCTGTCGCTTTTAGGATAAATGATCACATCTGCTACTTCGTCTGACAAAGCAGACATAAAGTTATCCGGCTCAACCACTACATTGTAGAACAGTGTGCCTGAAAATGCTATGAGAACCGTCAGCACGAAAGACACCAAAAAGAGCATTACATTCTGTTTTGTAGAAGCTATCATCTGCTTTAAGACAAGCAGGAATTTTGTGTTGCCCCTTGTTTCTTCAAGCGGAAAATAATTTTTCTTTGTATGCTTTGAACTTGTGTTACCTCTTAACCCGTCAATAGGCTGAGTTTTCTTGATCTTTCGTGCGGATATATATGTAAAGAACGCAACGACACCGCAAAGAATGCAACCCACACATACAAAGCTCAATAAATCAAATCTGACAGCAAAGGAAAAACCCGACTGAACAGTAAGCACCGAGCAAAGCACAGGAAGCAAAGCGTAGGACAAACCAACGCCGAGGATTGCAAACAATAGCGAAACAAGCGCGTAAGGCAGCGTGATACTCGCTACAATCTGAGCACTTATGTAACCCAGAGCTTTGAGCACGCACATATTTGTAATTTCGGACTCAATGGCATTTTTAACTTTGAAGTTACTGAGGAATACGCTGACTGCAAGGATGATTAGTGCAAAAGCGGCTAAAATAAGTACAAGCAGATCCGTAACCATTGTTCGTGTACCTTTTACGCTTTCGCTGTCAAGAATTGATAAAGCCATAACACCTTTGTTCTCAATTGCTTTGCTGACATCATCTTTCACTTTATCAAGGCTTGCATCGCTCTTTACGCTCATTGAATATTCAACCACAGCCTTGTCACTATAAGAATCCGCAAGCTCTGCAAACTCTTCTTTTGGCAAATATGCACACAGCAAACCCGAACCGTAGTTGCCGTACTGCATTTCTTCAATTACACCTGCTACTGTGAAACTATGGGATTTACCTTCAATTACATAAACGATTTCGTCACCCAAAGCAAATCCGCCAAAATTAGAAACATAAAGCGGAATATAGATTGGATTGTCAACATCATTTTCACTTTCACTCACAACCTCAAAATTGTTAAGAGTACGCTTGTCATCAATGTTATAAAACACTGTGTTCATTGTAAAATCCGCACCGTTGAAATCTTTGACTGTAGCTTCTGTCATAATAGCAATATGACTTTCCGTTTTCTCTATATTTTCGGTTTCATCAATTGCTTTTTCAAGTTCACTGCTATTCTGAACCTCGGGAACAATTGCGTTGAGTGTTGCGGTGCTTAACTTATCAAACTTTGTATCATAAGCACTATCTACCTGACACAGCAAAACCGCCGCACAATTTAATATCAGAGCAGTTATCAGAATGATAACGCCGAATGATATAAAGGAGGATTTCTCTTTTTTAAAGTTGTATAAAATCTGATTTGCTATTTTTTTCATATTACCATCCCATTTCTGTTAAAAAGTTGTTTAGCTTTGCTTCACGGTCTTTACTGTCATTTGTGTAACCCCCAAGGTCACACTCACCGTAGATCTTGCCGTCCTTAACATACAACACACGGTTTCCCCTTAATGCTGTTTTCTTGTCATGAGTTACCAATATAATGCTCTGACCATCATTATGAAGCTTTGTAAAAACATCAAGAACCGCAGTTGAGTTATTTGAGTTCAGTGCACCTGTGGGCTCATCGGCAAAGAGAATCTCCGGTTTATTTATAACTGCCCTTACAATGCCTGCTCGCTGAGCCTCACCTCCCGACACCTGAGATGGGAACTTTTTGCGTGTTATCTCAGAAATATTAACAAGCTCGAAAAGCTCTTTGGCGTATTTCACTGAGTCCTTTTTGCTTGCTCCTGACAATGCACTCGCCGTAAGTACATTATCCATAAGGCTCATCTTATCAAGAAGATAGATTTGCTGAAAAACAAAACCACAGTTCTTTCGTCTAAAAATTGCCAGCCTATCATCACTTAAAGATGTAATTGTTTTGTCGTTCCAAACAACCTCGCCCGAGCTGGGCCTGTCCATTCCCGAAAGGGAGTACATCAGTGTGGACTTGCCTGCACCTGAACTACCCATAATCACAGTGAAGTCACCCCTATATATATTAAGGTCCAGATTTTCAAAAATTGTCTGTTCTGTGTCACCTGTGATAAAACTCTTTTTAAGTTTCATTGCTTTGATAATGATTTCTTTTTGGTTGCTCATACTAATACCTCCGTAAGCGTTTTGATTTACACTCACACATTACACAAAACGAAGACGTAGCACCACCAACGCCTGTTTACAAATGCAAAAAGCGGACGCTACTTTCCGTAGCATCCGCTTAAAATCAAGGTTTTCTAATTATAATCCCTAAATAAATCTTCTCTCCAAGAATAGCCTTGTCACGCGCATAGTAGCAAAGCTATTAAATTGCCAAATATCTTCTGAACGATAATTCTCTAGCAAGTTAATTTCTTCTGCTTTTACTCAATCAAAGAGAGAAGAAAATTCAAATCTTCTGTTGCTTCCAATCTCTCCGCAAGACTGAAAGTTTGACTCCCTTATAAGGACATCAATTTTGTTCTTGTCTCTTGATCATATTTCTCCAATGCGTAGCGATATGCCGTTCGTGGCATTTGCGTATGATTGTCAATCAAATAATTTGTCACTGTTTCCATATCAACCTGTGAAAGACTTTTCAGCATCCAACCATACCCTTTCTGAACCAAATCATGTTCATCAGACATAAGTAAATCAGAAATCATTAAAGGGTTAATTCCTTCATAATCCTTATGGAGAATAGCCGGAATTAGAATTACAGCAGATGCGCGACGAACCCAATAGTCTTCATCTTTTGTCCATTCCATAACTTTTGAAAAAAGCGATTTATATCTTCTTAGCAATTCGCCAAATGCGTGTGTGCAAAAATCATCACAATCGCCCCAACCATGCACATATTTTTTTAACCAGCCATAAAAGATTTCATACGTATCTTCACTATACTGCCCTTTTGCTCTATATGCCCAATCAAATGCAATTACACCTAATCCCCAACTATGTTCTTCCAATAATTCCTCACATAAGGAGAAAACATTATCTATAGTTTTATCCTTTATCTCTCTGTATAATCTTGCTGATAATTTCCGTATATCACCAGTAACTATATGTTTTCCGTCAGGAACATTGTCTGCTAATAATCTAATTTCATAAATTGCCTGTTCAACAATTAAACTCATTTCAATTCACCGCCTATTTCATCATATGGACCAGTGATTT
This sequence comes from uncultured Eubacteriales bacterium, assembly GCA_900314525.1. Lineage (GTDB taxonomy): Bacteria > Bacillota > Clostridia > Lachnospirales > Lachnospiraceae > Bovifimicola. The sequence continues at coordinate 3,642 of OMVN01000043.1, read as the reverse complement.
CTATTGTGTTGTCATCTGGGTCCTTCATTGAAAAATAGTAATATGGATTTCGAGCATTAATGTATCTGATTTCAGTCTGCTTACTACCTATACCCAACGCACATATCCTATCATATTCTTTTTTTAAGTCATTTGTAGAAAGGTTAATAACAACCTTACCTGTATTTTGCATTTCGGCAATGCTAACACAATCATCATATTCCTTGTACACTTTTCCTTTGGTTGTTACTTTATCGGGATGTTCAGAATCAAAATATCCGTTCATAATAGATAAGCACAGCCCGTTAATATTAAATATAGCAAATCTATTCATATTTTGTGCTGTCACATCTCGTTCAAACAACAATTTATAAAAATGTACTGATTCATCAAAATCTCTAACAATAAGATATATAGAACCCTGTGAAATCATACATTACCTCCTCATAAGAAAATTCAAATTTTCCACTTCCCATTGTACCACGCACTGTTCTTACATTCCACTTATATTTTTCTGAAAACTTTATAAAAGGTGGACTGCCATACATAGCAATCCACCCATAAGATTACCACACTTCCAAACTATCTTCCGCATCCACCCAATCTTGCATCTCACCCGTCAAAGCCAACCGAGCATACTCCATAGGGTTGTCAATGGCAAGAGCATTTAATGCACACTGTGAATTGGGGGTGGTTTTCAATCCATCCTCTGCCTCATTACAGTCAATTCGCAAAAGCATATTATCAAAAGTTGTTATATCAATGCTATTGCAGTATTGGTTATATGTAGCATAAATAAATTTCATAGCTTTTTTGTCCTTTCAAATATATTACAGATAAGCCGGTTGTATTGGTAAATTGTTGTGTGTCCTAGAATTATCCTTTAGAACGTGAAACACATGTTTCTCTTCTTATCAATATGGGATTTAGTGCATTAGCTATAGGGAAGCGTGTGGGGCATGAAACAGAGAAAATTACTTATCGCTATGCACATTTATTCCCGACTGTGCAAAATGAGATGGCTGAGAAACTGGAAATTGAGAGAATGACGAAGGAGGCGTAACAATATGGAGAAAAGTTTAGATGCTAAAGGCAGATGGAGAAATCGCAATGTTGGATTTCGAGTATCCGAGGAGGAAGCAAAGCTGCTTGATAACTTAGTGGAATTATCAGGACTTGCAAAGCAGGATTATATCCTGCGAAGATTATTAAACCGTGAGGTAGTTGTTCAGGGAAATCCGAAGGTATTCAAGGCATTGAAGAATCAAATGACACAGATATATGAGGAACTCAAACGTCTGGAATCCGTCAGCGATGATAATGAGGAGCTTTTGATTGTGGTGGAAATGGTGGCAAAAATTATGAAGGGAATGGTGAATGAGTATGATGGATAAGCAAAAAGAAAAGGCTGCTCGGATTCCGGCTATTGGCGTAGCCGGTGAGCAACCTTCCCATATGTATAACAAGACAATTATAGCAGATGCAGTTGGTTCTGACAATTTGCAAAATGGATGTAAATCAATTTCACTAAACAAATTTATAGATGGACAAATAAGTCAAAGAAAGAGAGGCAATTATGGAAGAAAGAAATACTAATTTTTATATAAATGATGGACTTATCATGCAGGGCAAACAGATAGATACAAGCGTAGCTGTAAAAATTGCATTAGATCATGGATGGAGCTCTATCAAAGGAGAGCATATTTTTATGGAAACCTTGGTATCCCCTGTTGATTACACACCGCTTACAAATAGCGGACTTCTGGAGTATCGAGGCAAGAAATACATTATTGGTCAGGGAAGACTTGGAAAGCAGGCAACCAAGACAGAAAACGATAATTATTTTCTTCTGACACTGGCAGGAATTGCAAAGGAGCTGCGTTATCAGGGACTTGAGAAGACAACGCATGTTGAACTTTATGCTGGAGTACCACTTACTATGTTTGGAGTGGAGAGAAAAGAATTCCGTGAATATCTATGGCACAAGGAACAGCTTTCCTTTACCTTTGAGGGCGTGCATTATTGCTTTTATCTGGATAAGGTGAAAATCTATGCACAGTGCTATGCAGCAATTGCAAATCGTATGGGAGATATGAACAGACTTCGATGCGTGGATCTTGGTTCGTGGACAATGGATGTCTTGAGTGTAAAGGACAAGGTTCCGATGGATAAGGATGCCTACACGTATGAAGTAGGACTTATCACAGCAATTGAACGAATTAAAAAGGATGGACTTCCTAAAGTGCACTGTGAGATTCCAGAGGAAGATATTACAGACTATATTAAGGGGAATGTTACCGGTGTAAATGCAGAGTTTATCCCAATCATTGAAAAGGGATTGCAGGAATATGCTGACAGCGTAGAAGCAAAGCTTAGGGAAATCAAGGTGGATTTGAAGCATGAAAATATCGTCTATGTGGGCGGTGGTGCCAGTGTGATGAAGAAGTATGGAAGAACTAAGGGAAGGAATATTCAGTATGTTACAGATGTGAAAGCAAATGCAATTGGGTATCGTTATCTTGCTGATAACATCGGATAGGAGGTACTATGGGAAATTCCGTTACTTTTCGTTTGAATCCGAAACATGCTGAAGATAGAGCAATCATAGAATGGTTAGATGCAAATGCAGGTACAGAGGGTGGGCAAACGGCCCTCGTCAAAGCTGCACTGCTATCTGTTATTCAGGAAAATAATGAATCAGACTATTATCAGAAAATGATAAAGGAAGTTCAGGTGGCGATATCAAAGGAAAATGAAGTATTTGCTGGTACAGTGAAAGAAGTGATGCAAGCTATGGTAAATCAGTTATTCGCCGGATCTCTTGCGATGATGGGGCAGGTGCAAAAGCCATTACAGGTGGAGCAACCACAACAATCATTGTCGCCCTTATCCGTATCGGAAGCCAGATGCTGTAGAGCAGAAGAAAATCTCAATACAGAGGTTAGGGAGCTTGAAGCGGATAATCATAATTCTATGGATATGGACACAAGAAGTGCTCTTGGAAGTCTGTTTGATGATGAGGATTAGGCAAGCGAATGGAGCATAAAATTTAAAAGGGCGTTAGTCGGACTGTCTTACGAAAAGGCTTATTGTTAGCCAAAATGTAGGGCAGTTTTTTATTGGAACAGTTGGGATAGGATGAAATGTCTTACGGTATCGTTAAGCCGAAGAGTGAAAAATAATGCTACAAAGTAGACATTTTTTTCAACTCACAGGCGTGGGCGGCTGGGGCTTGGGGATGCAATCCCCAACAAGTTCTGCCCTGTGTACACACAGGGCGGAACTTGCTCTACTAATTGCGACTTGAATGGAGCATCTGCCGACTCTAGTCGGCTTGCATCAGAGAATGAATGAGCTCTTATGAAAAAGGATGCAATAGCTATGGGAAGATTTCGGATGGAAAAGTAATATGAATGATTTCTGTAAGACAGAGTGTCTAACAAATTTCCCATATGCACCACTGGCGAATAGCCTGGTTAGTGGTGCAAGAACATTCCTCGGTTTACGATATCCACGAAACGAAGTGGAGTGTATCACGAGCAAAGCGAGTTATCCGTGAGCGACCTGTTGGAGTCAGGCGAGATTAGCCATTTTTAGACCGGTAGAATTAACCAATTTTAGGACATATAAAAATAGCCAATGTACCTTTTCCTTTCGTTTTAC
>OMVN01000017.1 GCA_900314525.1 uncultured Eubacteriales bacterium | reverse complement strand
GGATTTTCACTGATTGAACTTATTATAGTGATTGCAATAATGGCAGTTTTAGTTGCCATTATTGCACCTAATCTTACTAAGTATCTGGGAAAATCCAAAACATCAACAGACAAGGCAAATTTAGCTGAAGTGAAAAAACAAGCTAAGCTTGCAGCATCTAATGCGTCTATTGATGAAGTTCCAATTTTTAATAATGCATCAACTGGAACATGTACATATGTCATTGAGTCTACAAACTCGGGACTTAATGTTGATTTCAGCGGTAATGGCACATCACAATTTGCTAATATTCTAAAAGGAGTGTTAGGTGATGATATCAGTACAAAGAGCAAAATTGGAAATGGAACAAAGATTAGTATTACTATAACAGGTACAATTAGTGGCGGGTATGATGCTACTACAAGATTTACAAATTAGACATAAAGGTGGATATATAGACAATGAATATTTTTCTTGACGTGGTAGTTATAATATATGGAATATTAATAGGAAGCTTCCTTAATGTATGTATATATAGAATTCCTAAGAAGGAAAGTATAGTTGTTAACAGATCCCACTGTATGTCTTGCGGAAAACAGATTAAGTGGTATGATTTAATACCTATATTTAGTTTTCTTATACTAGGTGGAAAGTGCAGATATTGCAAGACAAAATTATCATGGCAATATCCATTAATTGAATTTACTAATGGACTCGGGTATGCGATATTAGTAATTATAAGAGGATTTAGCTTGGAAACAATTTTATATTGTCTGTGCATGTCAGCACTTTTATCACTTAGTATTATTGATATTAGGACATTTGAGATTCCTGTTGCCTTTAATGCTTTCATCGGCATTTTAGGTATTATAAGACTATTTACAGATCTTAGTCACTGGTATGTATACCTGATTGGGGCTGTATCTGTAAGTGGTTTTTTGTTTATTATTTTAAAAGCATCCAAAGGAAGAGCAATGGGTGGTGGAGATGTCAAATTAATGGCAGCTGCTGGACTATTGCTTGGATACAAGAATATTATTTTAGCACTTGTGCTTGGATGCGTATTGGGTTCCATAATTCATGTGGCTTTGATGAAAATCCAGAATAAGGAGAGGATGCTTGCAATGGGTCCATATCTTTCAATGGGAATATATATTTCAATGGTATGTGGGAATGAACTCGTAAATTGGTATTTAACATCGTTTGTTAATTATTAAAAACTTTTTTGAGGGAGGCTAAGAGAATGGCATCTAGAACACTAACTATTGAGGTTGGTAATGAATTTATCAAGATTGTCGAGCTTCAGAAGGCTAAAGGCAAGGTAATGGTTCATCATGCAATCTCAGTACAGACACCACCTGACTCAGTAGAAGATGGTTTTGTAAGAAATGTAAGCCAGGTAGCAGAGAAAATTAGAAACGCAATGGCAGAAGAACAAATAAGCGCAAATGAGGTTACTTTTGTACTTAATTCTTCAAGGGTTGCAACAAAGGAAGTTCCACTTCCATTAGTTAAAAAGGATAAGATTCAGGAGCTTGTAAATATCAATGCTTCAGATTATTTCCCAGTTAATATTGATGATTATGTGCTTTCATACACTGTACTTGAAGAAATCAAGACAAAGGAAGATCAGAAATTAAGAATCCTTGTGTTTGCAGCACCTGAGATGATGGTTCAGAGCTATTACGATTTGGCTGGTGTTCTGGGAATGAAGGTTAAGGCTGTTGATTATGCCGGAAACTCTACATTACAGCTGATTAAAATTCAGATTGATCAGAAACCTACATTAGTAATTCAGCTTGGAATGGATACAACAATTGCATCAGTAATGACTAATAATGTATTACAGTTACAGAGAACAATTCCTTATGGCGAGTCACTTCTTTTAAACGCAGTTATGGACAGCAGAAACGTAACTACTAGAGTTGCACTTGAACTTCTTTCATCTGCACAGATTGTAAAAGACAGTCTTGATAAGGATGAGACAACTAATTCTCTTAAATATTTAATTAGTAATGTTAACCGAGTAATTGAATACTACTCAGGCAGAAATATGAATGCTCCAATTCAGAAAATAGTTATTATTGGTGATGGAGCAGATGTTCTTGGAATGGATTTGTTATTTGCTAATGAGACATCACTTCCAACAGAACGACTTACAGAACTTAAGAATGTAGAGTCTTACAACAGAATCAAGTTATCTACATCTACATTAAAACAGTTCATGGCTAATATTGGTGCCGCTCTTGAACCTATCCATTTGCAACCTAAGTCAATGGATAAGACAGGCAAAAAAGGAGAGTCATCAGCAGTCAATATTCTTCCTTTTGTTGCAGGATTTGCTGGACTTGCAGTCGTTGCAGCAGCAGTAGCAATCATACCAATGATAAGATATGGTGTGAAAAAGAGTGAGAGAACAGATTTAAAGAATGATATAGAGAAACTTGAACCAGTAGAAAAAGTGTATGATAAGATGTACGCAGCTAAAGATAAAGTTACAGATATCAAGGCATTTAATACTACTACTATAAATAATACACAGGCAACACCAGACCTTATAAGTTATCTTGAGGAAATATTACCAGCAGATGCAAAAATTTCAACAATGAGTGTAGCGGAAGGTGTAGTAACTATTAATGGTATTTGTATGGCTGAATATGAAGTTGCAGGCTTTATTAATGATTTAGAGAAAAATGATCATATATTTAGAGTTACAACAACAGGATATACAAAAGACTATGAAACTAATTTTGTTAAGTTTGATGCATCATTCTATATCGTAACAGATGAATTTATAGATACACTTGGTGAAAATGCAGATGTAGCTGCAGCATTAATTGGACAGGAGGCTAAGTAATATGAACGAAGAAAACAAGAAACAGTCAGCCGACAATCTGAAAAATACAGGCTATGTATTAGTAATACTTGGTATTGTATTAGTTGCAGCAGCATATTTTATGATTTGGAAGAAATATGATACAAAGATTGAGGATATTAACAATGAAATAAGCGATTTGGAATCAAGAAAAGATGATTTAGAGGATCTTAAAGCAGGTGAAAAGAAAGCCAAGAAGGATACTAAAGAGGCTGAGGATGAGTATAACAAATTAATCTCTCGTTATGATGGAGATGTTACATATCAGAGTGAGATTATGGATTCATATAATGCAACACAGTCATTAAAGGTACAGATACCATCACTTTCATTAGGTGAACCAGATGTAGTTTATACATTTGGAGGAATTGCTTCCTCAAATCCAAATGGTGGTACTGCAGGTCTTGATCCAAGTTATGCTGGAAAAATGATGACATATACTGTTACTACAGTAGGTACATATGATCAGGCAAAACAGTTTTTAAGCCAGATTGTAAATAATTACAGTAAGAAGAAAGTACTTACAACAGTAAACTTTGCATATGATGCCACAAATCAGATAGTTACAACAACAGCAAATGTAAATGAATATGCAATTACAGGTGAGGACAGAGAACAGAGTCCTGTTAATGTACCTGCATATCAGAATTCAACAACAAATATTTTCTATAACGTAGCCATTCAGGAACAGTAAGAAATGGATTTATCTGCCGGTATTATATACCGGCAGTAATGGAATGTAGAAATAATAGCATGTCATTGTTCTTAATGAAAGGAGACAAGATGAATGCAGTTTAATGGGAAAATTAAAGACAATAATAAGGGTTTTACATTAGTTGAGTTAATAATAACTGTTGTTATTTTAGCACTCGTTGTTGCTCCTTTTTTAAGCAGCTTTATTACAGCATCTAAGACAAATGTAAAATCCAAAAAAATTGAGAAAGCCAACGAGATTGGTGAACATGTAATTGAGGAATTTAAGGCTTCATCAATAGATTATATGAAAACAAAATATAAGCTGAATGTTACTAATAAAGCAATAAATGCTAGTAAGAAACAGTATACAAAAGGGTCTGATAAATATTCTGTAAAGGATCTTAGGTCTACCGCATTTACAACTGGTTTTTCTGATAAGTACACAGTGGATATTGATATGTATCCAGAACAGATAGCAGTAAACAGTGATGATGCTATTCCACAGATTGATAAATTAGACAGATCAAAATGTGCAGTACTTGTAGATAATCTTACAAAGTTTGATCAGGTTGGTGCTGCATCAAGAGAAATTAATGCAGTAATAAGTTATGATTCATCTGCAAAGAAGTTCGTAGTTGATGTTACTGTTTCTTCGAAAAATAATGCCGGTGCTATGCTAGGATTAAAAAAGATGTCTTGGAACTATGACACTGTTCCTTCGGTGTACATGATTTACAATCCTAAGAGCGAAGCTGATAAATTCAATATTGCTGTAAATATTACAGATACAAATTATGATGAATTTAATGCTGCACAGACAGATGACACAAAGAAATTAGATAAGATAAAAGATAAGGCAAGTGTATACTTAATCTGTCAGAAGAATAATTCAGGTTCTGTTCCAAAACTTTCGGCTGACCAAGTTAGCTTTACAGAAAACGGAGGAGCATCAAGAACTTTAACAACTCTTTACAAGCAGATTACAAACAATAATGATTCACAGATATTAAAACACACAGTGATTTATTCGAACTTGTACAAGAATACAGTTTCAATTGTAAATTCGGATACAAGAACAGATAAACAGGATACAGTTAATGAAACAGTAAAATTAATAAAATTAGAAACAATTTACAATATTGACGTTACTGTTAAGTACAATGGTGGTAAAGTTTCTACATTTAATTCAACAAAATCGTCAGGAAAATAGGAGGTGACAAAATAAATGTTAGTAAAGATTCGCAAGTTTTTTAGAACTGACAATAAAGGTAACACTTTAGGCGTTGTATTAATTGGCATATTTATTTTGTCAATTCTTGGTACTCTAATTCTTGGAGTAACAGCGACTAACTTTAATATGAAACTGAACGAGAAGAACTCTCAGACAGTATTCTACAATGCAGAGAAAGCAATAGATGCTATATATGCGGGTATTGGCAAAGAGGTAATGGATAAAGTAGATGACTCTTATACATACTCTCTTGAAAGATATTCTGAAAATAAATCATTACTTGCTATACCTACAGTTCAGGATTCAGCAAATGTTACGTACAAGAAGGAAGTAAGAAAGGAACTGACAGCTGCATTTCAGGATGGAACACTTGTAAATGTAGTAAGTGATCCTGCAAGCTATACAACAATTAAGGATGAAATTCTTGGCAAGTTAAGGGGTTATGTATCTGAACTTAATAAATCAACAAAATATAAATATACAATTTACCCATCAGGTGGAAATATATCTATTTCTTATCAGAAATTAGATCCTACATCTGGTGCTTATGTTGATTTAACACATTCGGACAAAATCGAGAATGTAGATAAAATTATTATTAAAAACGTTGGCGTGAAGTGTGAAATAAAGAAGAGAAAATACTCAGCAAGTATTGCATCAGACTTTGAAATTAAAGTACCTGATATGAATCTTGATTTCCATGATTCACCAATTTCAACAACATTACTTGATTTAGGTAAATATTCATTTGTATGTGAGGGTTACAATTTAAGTCCAGAAGCAATAAGACTAAATGACAGACAGATTTCTCCAATTATGATTGCAGATGGATCTACTGTAAATATTAAAGGAAATATGTATGCTGATGGTACTATTTATACAGCGGTTGAGAAACATACTCCGGTTAATAATGTACAGTATTATGTTAAGAATGAAGCTTCTGTATTAGCAAAGAATCCTTCAGTTACAATTGGAAATAATGCAACACTTAATGTTAATTCAAAAGTATTCTATTGTAAGAATGATTTTGTACTTAATAATAAGTCAAATGCGGTTATGAGTAATGAGTCAGGAACTAATGAATCAGATACAACTAATTCATTACAGTTCTATGCAAATAATATTAAGACACTTCAGAATACTTCTGATGCAAAGTTCTATTTCTTAGGTGGAAACTGTATTGTAAAGGATGACTTAGAAATAAACGGAGATAACAGTGAAGTTAACATCAGTGGTAACTACATTGGATATGGTTTTAGAGATAATAATAGAGATGGAGTGGAAGATGACACAGCAGCTGTAAATGCATTTACATCAGGTCTTGTTGATACTAATAAAGAACACGAGAAGAGTAGTGCTATTATTGTCAATGGTAAGAATGCTTTAGTAAACATGAATGGTGGTGTATCTGTTGCAGGAAGTACAACATCTGCACTCAAGAATCTTGTATTACTTGGCAGAGCATATATCGATCTTGACGGAACAAATACAAACACTTCTTATATGACAGGTGAGTCTGCTTCATTTAAGGGTAACCAGAATATTTACCTTGCAAGCAGTAATAAAGTTGGTGAACTTGCAGGTAATAAATATGTACTTACAAATCCTATTTCTCAGACAGAACTTGTTAAAAATTTAGGAGTTTCATCAATTAATGATGTTACATATGAGGCATTAGGCCTTGATAGTAACAATGTAGTTGCCAAAAATTCTCCACTTGGTGATCAGAAAATTTACTTCTATGTTAAAAATTCAAATCCAGTTGCGCAGACAAATTATGTAAAGAGCATGTTTGCTGCAAACGCTGATGCAACAGATAAACAGAAGATTACGGATATGACAACTCAGCTTGGTTCAGCGGGATTAAATGTTAGAGGATTTATTCTTCCTTACAGAGGTTTAGGATATTATCTTCTTGGTAATGTAATGACAGTTCAGAGAAGTGGTGAGAGTGTATATATTTCAAATCCAGTATCTGGAAATAGTGCTAATCTCTCAGGTCTTAATGGTAATCTTAATAATTTTGTTAATATAATTAACAATAGAACAAGTAATTTACAGAGTACTCTAAAAGATTTAAGTGAGAAAAACGTTTTACTTCAGTCAGGAACAAATTACTCTACATATAGAGAAGATCCTCCAGAATCAACAGGTACTTCACCTTATGATTATTATATTGACCGAGAAAAATTATTAGATGCAACAGGAAGCGGAAGGAAGACAATACAGTTTGATATCCAGAATCTTGGAACTGATGCAAATAATACTATTTACGATGTTAGTTCAGAGGAAGCAAAAAAACTTAATCAGGAATTGAAGACAATACTTATTAATTCGGGAGTTTTAAAATCCGACTTATCAAATGCAGGAGGATTAAAGATTGGTGTTACAATCTCCAACGAGCAGGGTATTTCGAGATCTCCACTTGAACTTGATGCAGGAGTTGTGGTAGGAGAAAAGTCTTACCTGGTTAACAAAAATTTCTCAGGATTAATACTTAATAATGATTCTATGGAAATTAATGGTAATGTGACAATAAGTGCAAACCCAGAACTTACAGAGTTTATGTTTAAAAACGTAAAAGATTTAAGAAATCTCTTATCTGATAAGATAGTCATAGTTAATACTGCAGACACAGGTGATGTAGTTGATTCAGGAAGTGTTGCATACACAGACATAGTTTCAAAAGAAAATTGGAGAAGAGAATAATATAATTAGAAAACACAGCAAAAGGAGAGGGATTTTATTGTGAAAGAGCATAACAACAAAGGTTTTTCTTTAATTGAATTAGTGATTACTATTGCAATCATGGCAGTTGTAGTAGGAGCTTCTGTGTCGATATATTCATGGATAAAATCCCACAGAATGCAGTCCTTCGCTGAAAATACAAATGACGTGATTGGCTCCCTTAGATCGGATACGTTATCTAAGGACGGTGCATATGAATTAGTAATTAAAAAGTCAGGAGATAACTTCGTAGCAGAAGTTAGCAATGGAACCAAAAGTGAAACAACTACGCTTGGTTCAGCTAAATATAGTTCAAGTCTGTATGGCACAGTGTCTTCAACAAAGTATACCGTAGAAGATGGTAATGAGATACATATATCATTTAACAGAGTAGACGGAAGCTTTAATAAGATGGATATCTGTACTTCATCTGGTTCTTCAATTGGTTCGGTGAGTGATGGATATATTTATTTAAGCACATCAGGATTATCAAAGAAAATTAAACTTGTGAAACTTACAGGCAAGCATTATATTGAAAAAGACTGATAGCAAGGGTGGGTGAAAGGAAACAGTATGGAAGAGAAATTGAAATTAGACAATAAAGGTTTTTCTTTAATTGAATTAATTATCTCAATAGCAATCTCAGTAGTTATAATGGGTGCAGCATTTGTTTTTGTAATGATTGGTACAAAAAATTATAATAATGCTAATAAGACAACTAATGTTCAGCATGAAATGTCCTTTGTTAACAATATGCTTGGAGAAGCAATTAAATCTGGAGATAATGATACTGCAATAATAAGAAAATTATCAAGCGGAGATCAGATATTATACCTAGGGGATAAAACAACTACTGGGCAGAACAAGAAGGTATTTTATTATTCTAAAGCAGATAAGGTATTATATGTTTATGAAAGTAGAACTAGCTCAATTACGAGTTTATCAAATCTAGATGTGTATACACCTAATAGTGATAAATCAGATCATGTTGTATCAAAATATGTTGATTCTTTTGATGTAACATGGGCAAGTTCGGATGGATCAGGGGAACCAATAACTTCAGAATATGAATCTGAAATTATTGCAACTGATAGGAGATCAAACCTTGTTAGGGTAAAGGTTGGTATTAAATTAAAAGACAAAGCAGACAAAACAGAAGTTATTTATGAGATAAGAAGCTAATAGGCAAGGTAATATAAAGAGGAGGAAAGCAATATGGCAATTAAAGAGTTTATCGTCAAGAATAAAAAAAGAAATATCTGCATTATGCTTGCTTTAGTACTTTTCATAACTTCAGTGTTTGTTATAAAGTATGTAAACAGAACTAATGCCGGTGTTTTCGTAAAAGACGATAATGGCAATATATCTCTTAAAAATAATATTAACATTTTAGAGATAGTTGCACAAAATGGACAGCAGGTCTTAGGTTATACAATAGAAGGCCAGGAACCAATTAAAAAGAGTCAGATTGAAAGCTACAAGGGAACTATGGATCTTGATGTAGATGATTTCAGACAGGCAACAGGTTACAAAGTTACAAAGACACAGAATGGTGACGGTACATTTTCATATAAGGTAGATGGAAATGTATTGAATAATACATTTAATGATAATGTATTAGGCAAGCAGATGGGTGTTGGTGAGATCAAAGTAAATGTTGTTCAGGCAAGTAACGTTAGAGTAGGAGATATCGACAAGGCAGATTTAATTTACATCAACTCAAATGATTACAATGATAATTTACTTTACTATTATGATCAGTTTGTAAATAAAGGTTCATATGGAATTGAGCCAGGGAATCTTGGAATTTCATTTAATGGTCGTTATAGTGAAGATTCTGATAAGTTCGGAGCATCTATAAATAAGATTAAAAATGCAGCTGGATTCCCAGATAAAGCTAATGTAATTACAAAAGATGACTTTGGTATTATTTATGAGAACTACAAAAATGCAACAGATGGAATTGATTTAAACAATTACAAAGAATATAATTTTGATGCTTATGTAGAAAAATTAAAGACACTTCCAGAAACAACATTTAGTGGAGATGATAGAAATATTATTTCTAGATTAAATACAGAATTAGGTACAGTTAATGAAGAGCAGAAGTCTTATGCAGAGGCATTCTTAAAAGATAAAAACAATTTAACTGATGAAAATCTTGAGAAGACAATTAATTATTTCTTTGCATTGGGAGATGATCAGCTCTTAGAATTCAACATTGAAGGAGACAATGGATATATCAGTGATTTAAAAGATATTTTCTCCGTACCTTCAATGCATCAGGTAATTACTGAAAGAAATATTGAGAACAGTAATATAGCTGCAACAACACTTTCAGACTATAAAGTTAAAATTGATGAAGAAAAAGCTAAAGAGCAGGAAACTCAAAATCCAGAGGAAGAGACAGAAGCTCCTAAGAAATCTAATTACGGATTAACTCCTGATGATTATAAGATAATTTACGATTCAATTGAGAAATTAAATGTTGGCAAGACATATGGATTCCTCAGTGATGAGTATATTAAAGGCTACACAGATGAAAATAATCCTGATAATAATATAAGTGGCTTTGTTGATATAGACTATACAGGGGCTATAGACAATGCAAATATTACAACTCTCATTGAAAACATTAATAACAAAATGAGAGAGGAGTATATGAAAGAAATTGCAAATCTTCCAGGAAGTGGAGAAGATACAATTGATGAATTTAGCGGTAATTTAGCAGATATACTTGAATTTGTGGGAATTAATTCATATAACAAATATTATCGTGATAAATATGTTAGTGAACTCAAAAAGTTAGAAGCAAAAGCCTTCTTAAAGGAAGATGGTACTCCTGATGAAGAGAAGATAAATACATTTTTTGATAGCATTAATGCAGATTCTATCTCAGAGATTACAAGTTATAAAGGTGATATGAGTTTCAAGCCTGCAATGGAATTGTATGACAGAGCAATAAATGGTAAAGTTGCACTTATGTACAACTCAGATTTACTCTCAGATGGAGGAATCGGTAAATATAATGAAGATTTACAGGCATTAGCTGCAGAGCAGTATAGAAATCTTGATTTAGATGAATATCAGGTTGATAATACAAATAATGTATATAAAGTCTTATTACTTTTAAGACAAATTCAGCCAGAGTATTATAATCAGACACTTAAGGATAAGATTGATGATTTAGGTGCGTATTGGCCAGAAGGAATTGGAAATGGCGGATCATATTTAAGCTGGAATAAAGAAACATTTGGTACAGATTATACAAATTATGCAAAATACCATGAACCTGATGTGGTAGGTCAGACTTATGATGTAAACGGAATAGCAGGTGGAAACACAAGTTATGTTTACAAGAGAATCTATACTTACTCAGGAAATCAGTTCTTTGGAGGAAAGATTTTTGCCGAAGGTAAAGATGAGGTACATTATGTAATTAATCCAGGTATATATAGAGACGCTTTTTCTTCAAATATTCTTACTGATAAGAATTTACTTCAGGATGATAATTATGTACTTATAAATTTAAAGACACTTAAGAGTGGATATAATAAGTATAACTATGACGGATCAAGAAATTATCCAAATTATTTCAGAAATAATAACATCAATTTATATGCATATACATGGAAAGATGCCAATAGAAATAGTTTGATAACAGGTGAGCCAGAATTTTATGATGATAATTTGGCATACTACTACAGAGTCAGAATACCAAAGGGCTATAACAATATTTTGGTAAAACCAAATGGTGGTGGTGACTGGACAGATAAATCAAATGATTTTGAATTAGGAAATAATTATGCTGGTAGAATGTATGATTTGATTTCTTATTCACAGGGCTATGATCTTGAAGATAGTAACAATGATAAAAAATCAAATTTTTCTTCATATGCCTTAGGTGGAATAACAAATTCAATTAATAATGGATCTGTTGATTTCGCCGGCGAAATGGATGCTAAAATCTGGATGAACGGTTCAGACTTATCTAAGATAAATGCTAATATTAAACTTACGATTACAGATGCAAGTGGAAAACAGACACAGGTTTATGCACCTAACAATGGTGGATTACTTTACAATAATCAGGGACAGAAACAATTTGCATTTAATGATGAGATGAAGATTGGTGATGAAAATTCACTTACAATCGGTGATGACACAATTGATTATGTAGATGCAAGTGGAAACAAAATTAAATTTACTGCCGGTTCTACACTTACAATCACATTCCAATATGAAATGAAGGAATTTGGTACTGTTACTAGAAATTACTCATATAAGAAAGCGGCAGATTCATATACAATCACAGTTAATAACTTTGATAATGGAAAAGTTTTAGAGTATTGTGGATATGCTGATATAACATTTAATTATGATAAACTTAACAGAGTAATGTACAATTTCAATAATGAAGGATTCAAGGATGTTAAGTCTGGTGATACAATTAATGTTGGACAGAATATCTCTGACGGAGCTACAGCTAATTTAGTAGTTCGTTATTATACAACACAAAATGATTATAAAGAGATTGTATGTGGTTATAAGCAGTCAAAACCAGTATTAGAGAACAACTATTTATCTAAATTTACTTTCAATAATGATAAAGGAATTCCATATGATAATACACTTACGTCAGATCAGAATTCTGAAATAGTTAATGCAACTAAGGGTGGAATCATTAGATATATTCTAAATGTAACACTTACAAATGCAATTTATCCTATTAATGTTCTTGAAATTGAGCCAGCTGCAGCTGTTAACAAGTATGCATCATTTGATGGAGCAAAGCAGTTAGCAAAGATGCTTAATGTTGATGCTGAAGCAGATGGAATGAATAATGAAAATTACAAGAATTATATTAATGTAAAATACATGAGTGTTAAAGAATTTAATACTCGAAATGAAGACCTTGAGTCAATGTATGATTTGATTTACTTTGGAATTGATTCAGGTTATCAGGTTGTAAATTACTATAATACAAATGAAGGACAGATTCACAGAACAAAATATCTGGATTCATCAATGAATGGATTGGTTTATACAGGAATTGGTGATCAGTATACAGTACTTCAGCACTTAAAAGGTGATGCACCTTCGGATTATGTACTTGTTAATGGAAGGATGTCTAATAATGATGATGGATATGGAAAGGCCAGTGGATTCCCATCTACACCTTTAAAGAACTATCAATACTGGATGACATATTTCTCTACAGGATTAACAACTAACGCAGATCCAGCTTGGAATTTAAAGGATTTGTCAAGTACTGGAGTAAATAAATTCTACGTATTAGATATTAATCATTATGGAACATCAAGATTGTCAGGTAATGATATTACTGTTAAGAGAATGAACAGTCTTCTTAATTATGTAAAAGCTGGATATCCTATAATGATGGCAGATGAACTTATTAATAGTGACAATTACATTGACTTTAATAATAATGCAAATGATGCAGCTAGATGGAGATATCTCGATAGATATTCTAAGTTATATAACTTTATATTACAGGCAAAAGCATTAGGAAGAGATGCTAGTGGAAATTATACTGATTCATCAGTGTTCTATGATAATAAGACTTATGCAAGTATTATAAATGAGAAGTATGCGAAAGAAGGAACTAACCCAGATTATTTAAGCTCAGCAGAGAAATTTGATGGTGGTTTAAGTTTTGCATATAGAAGAGTAGCAAAGGTAGGATTTACATTTGAATCTGGACCACAGGAATATCATAATAACAGAAATGGTAATAAGGTTGCATATAATAGTGTAGGTACAATAATTAAACCAACAGAAGCTGATTATAAGAATTTTAATGTTGTATTAGATATTAATAATATAGGTGGAGTTGACCAGACTCAATTAGACGGCAAGTACACATATCAGATGATTATTGATAAATCTGGTGTTGGTAAATTTGAAGAAGGTTCTACAGCAACTATTGATTGTAATTACGAGTATGTTACAAACGATGCAGGTAAAGTAGAGAAGATAAAACTTAGCAATAAATGGCCAGGATCTATGTCAGGATTTATTCCATGGAAAATAGAAGTTACAAGTAAAGAAAATCCTGGAATGAAGTTTAGTTACATAGGTTATTCAGCATTTGAGGATAAATCGACTCCAGTAAGAGATGTTTATGTATTATGGATTTACCCAGAATCTGGAAATAACTTGAGATTTGATCAGGAAATTAATAAGTATCGGACACAGATTAATCAGGGTGGTTACAATATCCATTTGATATCTGTAACATATAAGATTTTTAATCAGACATGGGCAGGTGAGACATCTTATATAGATGATGTCAATAAACAGTATGATGCAAATACATCACTTTTAAAGGTTGGTACATTCTACAACAGAAGAGTAGCTGATCATTCAACTAATCTTGATGGAGATGTTGTTAAAAAAGCAATTGAAAAGAATCAGAGTATCGATATGATTGTAGTTGGATTCTCAGATTCACATACAGAAATGGATATCAGTAACATAGCAGCACAGAAGAATATTCAGTACTTCTTAGATTCTGGACATTCACTTCTTTATTCACATGATAACTCTTCATACTGGTATTCAATGAACTGGTATAGAGATGTAAGAGGTAATGTTGTTTCGGGTTCTAATTGGTACTGGGGTAGAAACTCTACTTCATTCTTTAGAAGGATGTTAGGTATGGATCAGTATGGAATATCATATGGTGGATCTAAGCTTGGCACTGCTACATCAGAAATACAGAAACAGAATATTGCTACAGAAGAGCAGATTTATGCTAATGCAAAATCATATTTAAGACCTGATTTAGTAAAACCAGAAAACTTGAGAGGTATAACTGAGACAACAGTATTCAAAAGTAATTCTGGTGATAAACTTTACTCAAATGATTTATATGGAACAAATACAAATAACAGAATAGACTGGTCACGTACCAATAAGGTTTCAAAGATTAATAAAGGTCAGATAACAGAATATCCATTTATTCTTGATGATACAATTAACGTTTCAACCACACATGCTCAGTATAGTACACTATCTATGGAAGATCCTGACCTTACAGTATGGTATTATCTTGATGATGACTCTAGAAATAATACAAAAGCAACAAATTCTGAATCAGGAAATAATGCACAGCAGTATAAGTTTACAAAGGGTGATGGTGCTAATAACTACTACATTTACTCAAAAGGAAATATTACATATACTGGTGCTGGTCATGCATCTGGAGCAACAGAATCAGAGATAAAGTTATTTATTAATACCGTTATTGCATCTTTAAAATCTGGTAACTATGATCCTGTAGTAAATATTCAGAATTCATACGAAGCTAAAGATTCTAAGACAGGAAATACATACAAATATGTTGATTTCTTCACTGACAAGAATGCAGTTCAGGTAATTTATAATCCTAGTGATTATGACTTAAAGGATGGCGAATTAGCATTTACAGATGCTAAAGTATTTGTAGATATCGACGGAGATGAAGGATATACAGAAGGCAAAGATATTCTTCTTAATGATCCAAATAATTCTTATCTCACAGATGAAAGTGGTGCGGTTAAGAACGTTATAGGTTCACAATTAATAAACAGACAGGATACAGATTTCTACCTCACATTAGATAACATTAATAAGATTAATACAGTTATTTCACAGAGAGGTGGTTCTGGAGATATTTACAATTATAATATTGTAATAGAAGTAAGTGATAAAGGTTACTTAAAATCTAAGAATCCAATTCCTGGAAAGGGATATGATTTATTTAGATTAAATAAGAAAGAACCAATTAAGTATGATTACTTCAATTTGAATTAATCACATGATTTATAAAGATTTACACCGAAAATGTTTAATACATTTTCGGTGTATTTTTTATTGTATTGACATTCATAAAATTAAGGTGTAATATAACATAAACAATAAGATACATAAATACAAAGGGGTGATTGTATGTTTTATTCAGTAAAAAGTGGTTCTATCTGGGGAGTTGAGCCATATATTGTAAATATTGAATCTGATATTCAGAGTGGATTACCTAATTTCAGCATGGTGGGGATGTTATCATCTGAAGTAAGGGAATCAAGAGAGAGGGTGAGGAGTTCATTAAAAAATTGTGGATACCCATTACCATTGGGAAGAATTACTGTTAATTTATCACCAGCGGATAAGAGGAAAGAAGGAAGCGGGTTTGATCTACCGATTGCTATAGCCTTACTTTGTTCTATGGGAATACTTGATGTTGAACTATTTAATAATACACTCATTGTAGGAGAACTTGGACTAGATGGGGTTATTAAAAGTGTAAGAGGTATTCTTCCGATATGTGAATTGGCTATTTTTCAAGGAATAAATAACATTATTATGCCATATGATAACAGAAATGAAGGTTTTGTTTGTGGTGATATACAGGTATTACCATTTAAAAGTCTAAGAGAGATATTTAGGTTTTATTCGGATTCATCTTTTGCTAAATCATTTACAGATAAAATTAAACATATGGAGGATGAATTTAATTCAAATGCGTCGGAAGAATTAAAAGACAGTATAGGTGATTTCGCCGAGATAAGAGGACAGAACACAGTAAAGAGAGCAATATCAATTGCTGTAGCAGGAAGACATAACTTATTGATGGTTGGAAGTCCAGGTGTGGGTAAATCCATGTTAGCATCTAGAATTACATCTATTATGCCTAAAATGACAAAAGAGGAAAGCCTTGAGGTTACAGGAATTTACAGCATTTGTGGAATGCTTGATGGAAAGAATATAATTGTGAACAGGCCATTTAGGTCACCACACCATACTATTACAATAGCTGGATTAGTTGGTGGGGGAAGTTATCCAAGAGCAGGGCAGATAACTCTTGCTCACAGAGGTGTGCTTTTTTTAGATGAACTGCCTGAATTTAAAGAAAATGTAATTGATTCATTAAGGCAACCACTTGAGGACAAGAAAGTTATTATAAACAGAATAAACTGCAGTTTTAGTTTCCCAGCTGACTGTCTTGTAATAGGGGCAATGAATCCCTGTAAATGTGGGTATTATCCTGACAGGAACAGATGTAATTGTTCTGAAAATGAAGTAAAGAAATATTTATCTAAGTTAAGCGGCCCATTCCTTGACAGAATGGATATTAGTGTGGAAGTTCCAAGGGTATGTTTAGAAGATGAAAATAATGGCAATAATAAATATGATAATATTACGTCTGCTGATATGGTAGTTTGGGTAAATAATGCTATGGAAATGCAGAGAAAGAGACAGGGAGGACTTTATAATAGTGAATTAGAGGGGAAGAGCTTGAGAGAATACTGTTATTTAGACAGTGATAGTGAGAAATTTATGCATTCAGCATATAGAAAACTTGGAATGAGTATGAGAGGCTATAATAAGGCGATAAAGATAGCAAGAACAATAGCGGATATAGGAAAAAGAGAGAGGATAACTGTAGAAGATTTGTCTGAAGCAATAGCATATAGAATGGATGTGAGGGGATTATAGAAAATATATATTTATTATGGCTTTGCAGTATAAAGGGTTTGGGAATAAGAAATTTAAATAAATTATTAGAGTATTATGGTAATGCAAAGAATCTGTATTTTTCAGGAAGAGAAGAATTATGCAAGGCGTGTTTTGTGACAGGAATAAATGATATAAACATAATAGATGAGATAGATAATACCAGGGAATTAAATTCCATAAAAGAAATGATAAGCAGATTAGAAATGGATAATACGGGTCTAATTACCAGAAATGAAGACTTGTATCCTGAAAAATTAAAAAATATAACTGACAGTCCTGTATTGTTATATTATAAGGGGAATAGAAGCTTATTTGACAAATATAAAAAAAAGGATTTAAAAAATATAGCAATTGTAGGTGCAAGAAACTGTACAGAATATGGAAGAAAAACAGCATATGAACTTGCTTATAATCTTGCCAGAAATAACATAAATATAATAAGTGGTATGGCAAGAGGAATAGATAAGGCTGCACATTTGGGGGCATTAGATGCAGGAGGAATCACAACCGCTATTCTTGGAAGTGGCATAAATGTATGTTATCCCTCAGAGAATAGAGACATTTATAGAAGAATAATGGAAAAAGGAATTGTGATTTCTGAGTATGGATTAGATGAAAATCCATTGGCATGGCATTTTCCTATGAGGAACAGGATTATTTCTGGACTGTGTGATGCAATCATAGTAGTTGAAGCAAGAGAAAAAAGCGGATCGCTTATAACTGCAGAGAGAGCATTAGAGCAGGGGAAGGATATATATGCAGTACCGGGCAGGATAAATGATAAACTTAGCAGGGGATGTAATAATCTGATAAAAGAGGGAGCGGGAATAGTTATTTCGCCTGAACAGATTATGGATGATTTAGATATTGTGATGGGAGTTACAGATGGTTTTGAAAAAAATAAAAATATTACCCTTGAAAAAGATTTAGAATTGTTATATAGTTGTGTAGATTATTTTCCAAAGAACATTGAACAGCTTATGTGCGAAAGTAAAATGGGCTCGGTTCAGTTTTTTAAGAATATAATCACACTTCAGATGATGAATCTGATTGATGAACCAACCAAGAATGTTTATGTTAGGAGATAACATAATAAATGATGTGGAAATAAGAAAAGGGGAAATATCATGCCAAAGTATTTAGTTATAGTCGAATCACCTGCAAAGGTAAAGACAATAAAAAAGTTTTTAGGTACAAACTATTCGGTAATGGCATCGAATGGTCATATTAGAGATTTACCTAAAAGTACTATGGGAGTGGATGTTGAAAATGATTATGAGCCGAAATATATTACAATAAGAGGTAAGGGGGAAAAGCTGGCGGAACTTAAAAAAGCTGCCAAGAAAGCAGACAAAGTTTATCTCGCAACTGACCCGGATAGAGAGGGAGAGGCAATTTCATGGCATCTTGCAACTGCACTTAAATTAGATGACAAGAAAATGTCAAGAATTACATTTAACGAGATTACAAAGGGTGCAGTAAAAACAGCGTTAAAGTCACCTAGAGAAATAGATATGAATCTTGTTGATGCTCAGCAGGCAAGGAGAGTATTAGACAGAATGGTTGGATATTCAATAAGTCCTGTTTTATGGCAAAAAGTAAAAAGAGGATTAAGTGCGGGAAGAGTACAGTCAGTTGCTCTTAGAATTATATGTGACAGGGAAGATGAAATAAATTCATTTATACCAGAAGAATACTGGAGTGTTGATGCTGCTTTAATTCCAAAAGGAAATAAGAAACCAATAATTGCAAAACTTACTTCTTATAAAGATAAAAAGATAGAGATAAAAAACAAAGCAGATGTAGATAAAATAGTAAAAGACTTAAATAATGCTGAATACAAAGTAAAATCTATAAAAAAGGGTGAGAGAATTAAGAAAGCACCTCTTCCTTTTACTACAAGTACTTTACAGCAGGAAGCATCAAAAAGACTTAATTTTTCTACCCAGAAGACAATGAGAATTGCTCAGCAGCTCTATGAAGGTGTTGATATAAAGGGCAGTGGAACAATTGGTATTATCTCATACTTGCGTACTGATTCTACCAGAATATCTGAGGAAGCAGATGCAATGGCTAGAGAGTTTATTGCAGAGAATTATGGTGAGAAGTATTTATCTGTATCAGAAAATAAAAAGAAATCACAGGCAAAAATTCAAGATGCTCATGAGGCAATCAGACCTACTGATATTTCGCTTACACCTACAAAGATAAAGGACAATTTGACAAGAGATCAGTTTCGTTTATATCAGCTGATATGGAAATGTTTTGCTGCTAGCAGAATGGACAGTGCTGTGTACGAGACAACCTCTGTTAAAATTCAGGCAGGGGAATATACATTTTCATGTGCTACATCTAAATTAGAATTTGATGGATTCTTATCAGTATATAATGATAACGATGATGAAAAGGAAGAAAAAGGTAATAACGTAATTTCTAAGAACTTTGACATGGATACGGAACTTAAGTTTGAGGAGTTAGAAACTAAGCAACATTTTACTCAGCCGTCACCTCATTATACCGAGGCATCATTAGTAAAGGCATTAGAGGAATTAGGAATTGGACGACCAAGTACATATGCACCAATTATCTCAACAATTATAGCCAGAAGATATATTACAAAAGAACAGAAAAATCTTTATGTAACTGAACTTGGAGAGATTGTAAATGAGATAATGAAAACAGCCTTTCCTGTAATTGTAGATTCAAATTTTACAGCAAATCTTGAATCACTATTAGATGGTATTGGCTCAGGAGAGGTACAGTGGAAGACAGTTGTCAGAAACTTTTATCCAGATCTTAATGAAGCAGTTTCTAAAGCCAATGAGACATTAGATAAAATTAAAATAGAAGATGAAGTAACTGATGTGGTTTGTGAGGAATGTGGAAGAAATATGGTTATAAAATATGGACCACATGGAAAATTCCTTGGATGTCCAGGCTTCCCAGAATGCAGAAATACAAAACCTTATTTTGAAAAGACTGGTATAATATGTCCAAAATGTGGAGGAGATATTGTAATCAAAAAAACAAGAAAAGGCAGAAAATACTATGGATGTCTTAATAATCCAGAATGTGACTTTATGTCATGGCAGAAACCGTTGGATATAAAGTGTCCTTTATGTGGCTCATATATGGTCCAAAAAGGAAACAAGGCGGTTTGTTCGAATGAAACATGTGGGCATGTAGAAAATATTGACAAAAAAGCAAGTGGAGAAAATTAGGAATGAGTATTTTACTATTAGATAAAACCAGAAAAATAAACAAATTACTTCATAATAATAATTCTACAGTATTTATTTTCAGTGATATTTGTAATGTGCTTGCAGATATTTTGAAATCAAATGTACTGTTTATAAGTTCAACAGGTAAAGTTTTGGGTATTGGAAGTAATCCTAATATCAATCAAATTGAAGAGTACTTGAATGTACCTATTAAGAAGTATATTGACGGGGATTTAAATGAAAGGCTGCTTGAAGTACTGTCAACAAAAGAAAATGTTAATCTGGAAACACTTGGATTTGATAAAGAAAAAACAAATAATTACTATGGTCTCATAACACCAATAGATATTGCAGGAGAAAGACTTGGAACACTGTTTGTATATAGGACAGACAGTCAGTACAATATCGAGGATATCATTCTTGCTGAATATGGAAGTACAGTTGTTGGACTTGAAATGATAAGATCAATAAGTGATGAGAATGATAGAAATACAAGAAATAGAAATGTGCTTGACGGTGCAATCAAATCATTGTCTATTTCGGAAAGAAAAGCAATTAAGGTAATGTTTACAGAACTTAATGGAACAGAGGGAATTGTTGTTGCAAGCAAAATTGCAAAAACTGCTGATATAACTCGATCAGTAATAGTAAATGCTCTAAAGAAATTTGAAAGTGCAGGATTAATTGAGACTCACTCAAATGGAATGAAGGGTACACATATAAAGATTAAGAATGAAACATTGCTTAGCATGATGAATTTACTATAAAAAAGGCGGGATTAATTTCCCGTCTTTTCTGATGAATATGGTAATATAATCAAATATATAGCTTTAAAACTTGCGCTTTATGTGATAGAATATTATTGGGTATTTATAAATTTAAAGAATGGAGAGTGATAAGTATGACAAAAAACATTTTAGTATGTGACGACGCAGTTTTTATGCGTATGATAATTAAAGATATACTCTCAAAATGCGGATACAATGTCCTAGAGGCAGAGAATGGATACAGGGCAATTGAGGAATATAAGCGTTCAAAACCTGAGTTGGTCCTGATGGATATAACTATGCCAGAGATTAATGGAATTGAAACATTGAAGAGAATAATGGAGATAGACAAGGATGCCACAGTAGTTATGTGCTCGGCAATGGGTCAGGAATCAATGGTTATGGAATCTATTAGCTTAGGAGCAAAAGATTTTATTGTAAAACCTTTTGATGATGACAGAGTTATTGAGGCAGTTAAGAATGTATTAGGTGATTAGCTTATATGCAAGAATCTGATAAAAATGAAATTGTAGTTATAGCAAGTTCAACTGGCGGACCAGATATACTAAAGAAGATAATTCCTAAATTAGACAGAAATTTAGATGTTCCTGTTGTTATTATTCAGCATATGACCGAGGGATTTACAAAATCTATGGCCGCAAGTCTTGATATGATTAGCAGTATTACGGTAAAGGAAGCAGAAGATGGAGAAATTGTTAAGCCCTCCTGCATTTACGTGGCACCTGGTGGAAGGCAGATAAGAATTATTAACGATATTTCAGGCAGAGCTTATTTTAAATTAGTTAGTGATGAAAGCAGTATTTTAAAGCCATGTGCTGATTTTTTTCTGGAATCACTTGTGATGACAGATTTTGAAAAAATAACGGTAACTGTACTCACAGGAATGGGAAAAGACACAACAGAAGGCTTGGAAAAACTGTCCAGATATAAAAAAACTTATGTAATTGCACAGGATTGTTCAACATGTGTTGTAGGGGGAATGCCAAAGTCCATAATAGATGCGGGACTGGCAGATATGGTTCTGACGCCTGATGAAATCCCGGATGCAATTATGAAGAGGTGACCGATATATGGATACAGACAAGTATTTGGGGATTTTTATAGATGAGGCCTCGGAACATATTCAAAACCTAAATGATGAAATTCTTGTGATAGAGAAAAATCCAGATAATCAGGATACTATAAACGAGATATTCAGAGCAGCCCATTCATTAAAAGGAATGGCTGGAACCATGGGATTTAAGAATATGCAGAATCTGACCCATGAAATGGAAAATGTTTTTTCTGAGGTTAGAAATAATAGCATAAAAGTAAATGAGAATATAATTGATATTTTGTTTGCATGTCTTGATGCATTGCAGAAGTATCTAGATGTTATTTCTAGTACCGGTAATGAGGGTGCTGAGGATAATAAAGAGCTGGCAGATAGACTAAAAGCACTTATTGGTGGTAATAATGATGCAAAAGACGAAGGCAATTCAGACAATAAAAAGATAAACTTCAGCAATGATGAAAAACAACAAATTAATAAATTAATAGAAGAAAATCATTCAGTTTACAAAATTACTGTTACATTGTCTGAGACCTGCGCACTTAGATCTGCCAGGGCTTTTTTAATATTTAAGAATATTGAAGCCTTTGGAACGATATTAAAATCATTTCCAAATAAAGAAATCTTTGACAGTGATGAGTTTGATTTCATAATTCAGATTATAGTTGCAACTGACAATGATATAGATAAGATAACATCTAAAGTAAAGAGAATCTCTGAGATAAGAGATGCAGTTGCAGAAAAAATGGAACCATGGAGTGATGCTCAAACTAATCAGAGTGAAAAAATACAGACTGATATAAAAACAGAAAATGATACAAATCAGACAGATAAAGTCAAGAATATAGAAAAAAATCCTGATTTACATGATAATACAAGTGGAAAGTCAAAATCAGGTAAGTCAGTAAAGGTAGATATTGAAAAGCTTGATCAGTTAATGAATCTAGTTAGTGAACTTATTATTACAAAAAATGGGATTACCCAGAGAGGTAAAAAATTTACAGTAGAAGATAATATCTTTGCAGATCAGGTGGAATATTTAGAGAGTATTACATCTAATCTTCATGAAAAAGTTATGGATATTAGAATGATGCCTATTGAGATTATATTAGCCAAGTTCCCTAGAATGATGAGAGACCTTCAGAAGAAACTGTCAAAGGAATTTGACTTTGAAATTGTAGGCGAAGATACCAGATTAGATAGAACTGTATTAGACGAAATAGGTGACCCACTTATGCACCTGCTTAGAAATTCAGCTGATCACGGTATTGAATCTCCTGAAATTAGAGAGCAGGAAGGAAAACCAAGAAAAGGAAAAATAACATTATGTGCAACACAGGAAGGTCAGAGTGTAATTTTACGAGTAACAGATGATGGTAATGGTATAGATACTCAGAAAATAAAGAAAAAAGCCATAGAAAAAAATATGATTAGCAGTGAACAGGCAACTAAGATGACTGAAAAAGAATCTATGGAACTTTTGTTTTTACCAGGGTTTTCTACCTCGGAAAAGATTTCAGATGTTTCTGGAAGAGGTGTGGGATTAGATGTAGTAAAGACTAAAATTGAGTCATTAAGTGGAAGTATTTATTTAGAATCAGAACCTCATAAGGGAAGTAGTTTTACAATCAGATTACCTATGACACTTGCAATAATGCAGGCTCTGATGGTCAAAGCGGGAGATGAGACTTACGCAGTACCAATTGAAAATATACAGATGATTGAAGACCTGAGTGAAAACGATATATTTATGATACAGGACAGAGAAGTTATCCAGGTGTCGGGAAATATAGTTCCAATTGTGGAATTATCAAGGATTTTCGATATTCAGAGCGAAAAGACAGATGAGAAACTTGTGGTTGTCTTAAAAAGAGGAGACAAATATCTTGGACTTGTGGTTGATGGAATTATTAACCAGCAGGATATTGTAATAAAGTCTTTGGGAAGTCAGCTTGAATCGTCTAATAAAGAAATTTTAGGTGCAACTATTATGGGCAATGGTGAGGTTGTTCTGATTATAGATACAAATGCCATATGTACGTTGTATTAGAGATGGATAAGAGGAAAATTTATGAGTGATATAGGTAATAAATTTGTAATCGGAAAAATTGGTTTTGAATTATTTGGATTTGATATTAATGATGTGACAAGTGTTGTTGAAATGAAAAAAATAACAAGAGTTCCAGGAACACCTGATTATATGGAGGGAGTTATTAATCTCAGAGGAAACGTAGTTCCCGTTATGAATCTCAGAAAAAAATTGGGATTTCAGTCTGAGAAAATAGATCCCCTTTGGAAATTAATAGTCATTAGAACAAATAAACAGGATGAATTGGGTATAATTGTTGATGAAATAAAAAAGGTTGTGGATATTTTAGACATTAATAGGAGAAAGATTGCCAAAACTGGTGAGTTTGACAAATATATATATGGAATTGGTAAGTACAATGATAAACTGATTTCAATTATAAATATAAATAATTTACTTATAAATTAAGTGGAAAAGGTGGGATATTATGGAGGACTTCAATAATTTATCGGAAATGCAGGCAGATGTATTAAAAGAACTTGCAAATATTGGTGCAGGTAATGCAACAACTGCACTTGCAAAATTAGTTGGAAAGAGAATCGAAATAGGGATTCCTGATATTGAACTTGTTAAATTAAATGAACTTCAGGATTTTATTGGGGAAGCAGAGAGAGTGATGACTGGAATTTTAGTAGAACTCTCTGGTGACGTAAGTGGGATAATGATGTTTTTACTAGATGAAGAAGTTTCAGAGAAGATAATAAATATACTGCTTTCAAGAAAAAGTGGCACCCAGATTGATTTTAATGACTTAGAGAAGTCTGTAGTTATGGAACTGGGAAATATCATCATAGGTTCCTATATAAAATCAATTTCGAAAATGACAGGACTGACAATTGCACCTTCAGTTCCTATGTTCCAGGTAGATATGGCTAGTGCACTGATTTCTGTACCAGCAATTCAGTTTGGAAAAATTGGAGATAAGGTCCTCATGATTCAGACCGAGTTTTCTTTAAATAAGAGAGATGATATGGTAAAAGGTTACTATATTTTTGCTCCTGAAATGGATTCATACAATAAAATTTTTGACTCACTTGGTATTAGGTAAATAGTTGGGAGAAGATTATGGGTAAAATAATAAAAGTAGGTATGGCAGATATGAATATTTGCAGCCCGCCGGATATTATTACAACACTGGGACTTGGATCCTGTGTGGGACTAGTCCTGTATGATGTACGAACCAAATTATGCGGATTGATGCACATTATGCTTCCTGACAGTACTAAAATAAAAAACAATTCAAACAGAGCAAAATTTGCTGATACCGCCATTTCTGATATGCTTGAAATAATGAAAAAAAATGGATCTAATATAGAAGATATTATTGCGAAAATAGCAGGGGGAGCCAGAATGTTTGAGTATGGTGCAGATAAAAAATCCAGAGGAATTATTTCAATTGGAGATGAGAATATAAATGCTGTGATTGAAATACTCAAATGCAAAAATATCCAGATTATTTCAAAAGATATCGGCAAAAATTATGGAAGAACAATCATATTTGATCCGTCAAATGGTAATATGACAATAAGGGCTGTGGGTAAAACTGAAAAAATAATTTAACATTGAAAGGAAATTTAAATATGTTATTACAAGTGATAAGAATTTTTTTGGACATTGGAGTATGGCTTTTACTTCTTAGCTTTATTTTTGCCAAATATTTTGATAAAGCAGAGAGAAAAGATGAAGATAAATTAAGCAGAGAAGATGTCTATGACATTGTAAATAAAATACTTGAAAATAGAGAAAATAAGTCTTCTATTGAAAAGAAAAAGTCTGAAGTCAAGTCTGAAAACAAACCTCAGTCTGAAGAAAGTAAAAATGAAAATAAAATAGATACAATAAAATTAGAACATAATTCTGGAAATCAGAATAATAAAAAGAAGAACAAATCTTCAAAAAAGAACAATACTAAAAACAAAAATAATGTAAAGAATAGTGGCGTTGTTATGGCTGCAAATGATGTTTTAAGCAAATCAGACAGAAGAGAAAAAATAATAGAATTAAGCAAAAAAGGAATGGAACCAGCAGAAATAGCGAAAGAACTTAAAACTAGTATCGGTGAGGTCAGACTTGTCATTGACTTGAACAGAAATTCTGATAAATAGGAGAGAAAGATGAAAATCAAGAGTTTTATTAGAGGAATGGGTTGCGGAATAATAATTGCATCTTTAGTTATACTTTTGACATTATATAAGGATGGATATTTTAAAAACGACTCAAAAAAGAATTCAGATGGTAAGAAAGTAAAAACAGAAAATATTACTTGCAGCAGTAATGATGTTATCAAAGAAACTAAAGAAGAAATAAATAAAGATACAGAAAAGAAAGAAGAGACTACTGCGAAAGATAATAAGGAAGTGACAAAGAAAGAAGAGACAACAAAAGAAGAGACAACAGAGCAGGAAACAACTATCCAGGAGACAACAGAGAGTGGCGATAAAGTTACTATTGAGATAAGTAAAGGTACTTCATCTGACGATGCTGCCAAGGTTTTAAAAGAAGCAGGACTTATTGATGATGAAAAGGCATTTGATGACTTTATGAAAGAAAATAATTATGAATCAAAATTAAAGATAGGTTCTTATTCAATTGAAAAAGGAGCAGATTTTGAACAGATTGCCCAGAAAATAATGGGAAATTAGACTCTGGATGGACTGTTTGCATTGACAATATAAACATTTATAATTATAATGACTTGTGTTAAAAACAAAAATGATTTATATATGGTTCGAATTTAGTAGGTAATTGGGAATCCGGTGAGAGTCCGGAGCAACCGTCATTACTGTATTTGGCATTATGCCATGAGCCAGAATACTCCCATATATAAAAGATTTGGCTTTTTTGGACGAGAAGAGAGCACAACCGAATTATAAAAATATCAGACTTTGGGATTCATAAGTCATAATATAGTGACGCTGCATTTATACGCAGGGTTTTAATTCAGTTGTGCATTTTGCACAACTGTTTTTTTGTGCAAACGATGAGCCAAGTGAGAACGGATGCTTGCATACAGGTTCTCATTTGGCGAACGTACATCAGCGAGAATTTATTCGAGCTGATGAAGTGAGTTTGTAAGTGCAAACGATGAGCCAAGTGAGAACGAATGCTTGCATACAGCAAACGATGAGCCAAGTGCATTTTTGTATTTATGTGTACTAATGATAGTTTTGGAGAAGGATATATCATGGAGAAAGATTTGAAGAGACAGAGGGCAATTGAATTGTTGCAGAATAAAAGCAGAGAGCTTAATTATTCAAGACTCCCTAAGAAAGAGGATTTTAATTCTGATGACGTGTGCTTTATAAAGCAGAAACTTGGACCATGGCCAAGAGCTTTAGAAGCGGCTTTATTAAAATCGGGACCTGAGACTGACAAGAGGGAAAGGAACAGGCTAAAAAGGGAGAGACTAAGAAAAAAATACAAGGAGGACAAAAAAAGTGAAGACAAAATTTAAAAAAGTGATATCGTTTCTGCTGATGTTTACATTGGTATTTTTAAATTTCCAGGGAATAACATTTGCAGAGACTGAAATTACTTATGGTACAGTAAGAGTAATTGTTAGAAATAATACTTTTAAGACAGAAGATGGTGCGAAATGGGATGGATTACTTTTAGATAAAGAAGTAAGTTTAAACAGTGAGTCTAACGTTCTTTCATCTATTTCGGATGCCGTTAAGTCAAGCGGGTATTCTATTACAGGAGCGGATACTGGCTATGTGACAGAGATAAATGGCTTGAATGAAATGGACGGAGGAAGCATGAGCGGATTTAATATAAGTCTGAATGACTGGATGCTTAATGCAGCAGGAACTCAGTTTAAAACCGCAGATGGTTCACTTAGTGATGGTGATGAAATATGTATTGAATACTCATGTGCATGGGGTGCAGATATTGGAAGTATGTGGGACAAAAATGATACATCATTAAGTAATCTCACATTTTCTGATGGGGTACTTAGTGAAACATTTAGCTCAGGTGTAAAGAACTATACATTAACTGTAGGAAGTGATGTTGATAAGATAAAAGTTACTCCATCTGCAGTAAATAGAAATTTTCAGGCTAGAATTTATAAAAATGAATACAAGCCAGAAAATCCTGGAATAAAGAGATCTCAGTATGTTGATATTCAGCCTGGTGATAAGATTTACGTTGGAGTTGGTAATTCAAGTTGGCCAACAATGAACTATGGACAGAATGAATCAGTTTATACTGTAACTATTGCAAAAGATGAAGTTTCAAATCCTGATTTTGATAATTTTAACATCTCCTCATTTGCAGTAAACGGATGGGATGGCTTTGATAAGTCAAAAACAGAATATAATATAGATATAAAAGCATATTCTACATCAGCAGTAATGATAAATTCCCAGACAAAATTTGATGATACAAAATATGGTGCTGAATTATGTTATAAGGACAGCGATGGAAATGATAATACTATCCCTGTTTTAAGCGGAAAGAATACAAATATCAAATCACTGGCATTTGGACAGAATAAAGTAGAAATAAAAATATATGATTTAAACAATAGAAATAATGAAAAAGTATATACTTTAAATATTAACAGACCATATGATACAAGTAATCAATTAAATACAAATAATGGTGTTGCAATCAGTCCGTCAGGCAGAGAGTTGTATCCTACAGCTGTCAATGGAATTAAAGAGGGAACAGTAAACAAAATTGATGAAAATAATTTTGAGACATATCTTTTTGAAGATGCAGATAAGTTTACTCTCACTCTTAAGGGAAAGACAAATTATGTTCATATAAGATATAACGCAGAGTCAGAAGAAGCTAAAGAAGTAGCCAGCGGACAGCAGACTGAAGAGATAAGCTTTAATGGCAAAGACAGTGTCAAGATTAATATTTGCACAGTTTCAGATGATGAGTATACAAAAAATGGATTTGACAATGCTTCAGAAAATGGAACTTTTTATACATTAAACGTAATAAAGTCTACATCAGATATTGCTTCTGCACAGATTGAAAGTGCGAATTTAAACACAGGTGATATTTATCCTGAATTTGATAAAAACAAATATGATTACGAAATTGTAGTAGGTCATGAAGATGAACTCCCAACTTTAGGGTTTAAAACATCTGAAGGAGCATCGGTTACATTTGATAATAATGCTCTTGACAACAACAATAACCAGTATAGCATAGATTTAAAAACTGGTAAGAATGTAGTAAACATAAAAAATAACGGTGTAGAAAATAACTATTCATTTAAAATAATAAGAAAAAGTGCCTATGATGTACCAGATAAAGTTGTTGATTATCTGTGCTTAAATAGTCAGTATACTGATAGAGCACCATACGGAAATAATCCACTTGGTACATTGGCTGGAAATATAACATCACTTGGTAACTTTGGAGGATACATTACATATTATTATGATAATCCAATCATAAACGATCCTGAAAATATGTATGGTGTTGATTTCTATGTATATGGAAATTCAATGGGAAGCGAAAGCTTTGCAGAACCAGGTACTGTATATGTTTCTGAAGATGGAAATACATGGTATCAGATTGCAGGATCGGAGTACTATGAAGATGCTTCTATAAATAATTATCAGATTACTTATACTAAAACAGCAGATGGTAAAACTGCATGGACAGATAATCAGGGTGGTTCAAATGATGGAAAAACTAAATCAGGTTTATGGCCACAGGCATCAGTTTATTACATGAATAAACTTGCAGGAAACGACGAAATAACAATTAATGCATCTCTTCTTAAAGCGAAGGATGGATCACTTTATGGAAATGACACAACATCAGCATTTGCAACATATCCATCCTTTGGATACAGTGATGTATGTAGTAACGGAAAAATCGGAGCAGATGTAAATCCTTATGATGGAAGAAAAGCTTCTAATGGATTTGATTTAAGTCTTGCAGTAGATGAAAATGGAAATCCAGCGGAATTACCTAATGGAATCCATTACATAAAGGTTTCTACAGCTTCAAATATATGGGCTGGAGCATTTGGAGAAAAATCAACAGAGGTTGGATACGTTGTAAGAACTACAAAATCAGGAAATGATGTATCAATTACAAATGATATAGAAAGTGTTATAATCTCAGATAATTCTGGTAATGAAAATGAAGTTGCCATAGAAAATGACAAGAGTACTTACGATGTTTCGTTAAATGACTCAAAAGAGTTCACTATCAGTCTAAGAGGTGCAGATTCTGAAGATAATATATATGTAAATAATCAAAAGATTGCTGCCGATGGCAATGTGGTTATTAATCTGAATGGAAGTGAAAAAACAGTAAGAGTATTAGTGCAGAATGGAGAAAAAGCACCTGTAATATATATACTTCATTTAAAAGCAGAAGTTACTGAAAAATCACAGAATATTTTTGAGGAGACTACAAATGCACTTTTAGATGGGGAAACACCTTTAGTTTCATCTGTAGGAGGTGAATGGATTATAACAGGTCTTGCAAGAGCAGGCAAAATAAGTGATGAGTTCAAGAACGGATATTATAAAAATCTATGTGAATATATACAAACTGTGGGTTCTGAAAAACTAAGTAACAGAAAATCAACAGAAAACTCAAGAGCGATAATTGCTCTTTCATCACTTGGAGTTGATGCTCAGAAGGTAAATGGAAATAATCTTCTTAATCCTTTAGCAGATGTTGATTATGTTTCAAACCAGGGAGTTAATGGCTCGATTTTTGCACTGATTGCGTTAGATACAAGAAACTATAATGTTCCAGAAAACGATTCGACTGAAAATAAAACAACAAGAGAAATTCTTATAAATAATATTCTTTCTGCAAGAATGGAAAATGGCTCATTTACTCTTGATGGTGAGTCACCAAGTATTGATATAACAGCAATGGCAATTCAGGCACTTGCACCTTATGAAGAATATGCAGAAGTTATAAATTCAGGGGTTGAATATTTATCAAATGTACAGAATGATGATGGTAGCTTTGGTGAGAATGGAACTGCAAATGCAGAATCAACTGCACAGGTAGTAATTTCACTTACATCAAATAATATTAATCCTTCAGCAGATGAGAGATTTATAAAGAATGGAACATCTGTATATTCTGCTTTACTTAATTTCTATGCAGGTAATGGCGGATTCTATCATGAGAGAATTAGTGGGGCAAGAATGAAAGCAACGGCTAATCAGATGTCTACAGAACAGGCATATTTAGCAATGGTATCATATTACAGATTCTGTAATGAGGAGAGCAGATTATATGATATGGAAGATGTAGATAATACTGTTATAGAATACAATTCAGGTAACACAGAAAATGAAAATAATAATGATAATGATATTGAAAACAATAATAATGGTTTGATACCATCAGATGATCAATCTAATACAGATCCAGTTATCAATTTTATGCCACAAGACACAGGTAAAGCAATTACAGCTCAGATAGTCTCAGGAAATAATGCTGAAACAGAAACATCACAGGGAGAGGCTTTACAGTCAGATAATAATCAGTTAAAGGCTGAGACAGGTAAAACTCCAAAAACAGGTGATGACAATTACATTGAATATATGTTATTATTTGTTGTGGCAGCAGCTGTTATAGTGATTTTGAAGAAAAAAGAAACAATAAGATAAAATACATTCACCGCTGGCAATGCTGGCGGTGAAATTTTAACTATGTTCATGAAAAAGAGGTAAGAAATGGATAAAATAAAGGAATTAATATTGAAAAATAAAAAGAGAATAGCAGCTGTTCTAACAGTATTAGTGATTTTATGTATAGCCTTTTTTGCAGGTGAACCACTAAGTAAGAATAAATCGAAAAAATTACATGATATAGAAAATACAACATCAGCTAAGTCTAAGGATGTCATTCTAAGTGAGAACATAACATTATCAGAAACTACACAGGAAGAAACATCAGTAAATGAACAACAGACAACAGAAAATCCTGAAGATGGCAATGCTTCAACAGAGGAAACAGTTCAAAACATGTCATCTTCTGATGATTCTGATTTAACAGAGTTAAATGATACCAGTGATAAAGATAGTGTAATATACAGCACAAAAGATGATACCGAAGGGAATATAACACAACAAAGCAGTTTTGTAGATAAGGGAAATACTCAGATTACTGGAAATGATGCAGGTAATAATTCGGAAAATAGCGGATCAGAAGTTATAGAAAATAAAAATACAGGAAATACATCAGGGACTGGTGGGGTAAATAATCAAGGATCTTCAAATAGTGATGGCAGAAATACAGGGACTAGTCAGTCCGTGGCAAATGAATGTACAATATCAATTTCCTGCAGGACAATTCTAAACAATATGGGTGCTCTTAAGAAGGAGAAAAAGGATATTGTTCCATCTGATGGTTATATTTTGAAGTCTACAAAATACGAATACAATGAAGGAGATACTGTGTTTGATGTACTGAAAAAAGTTTGCATGAATCAGAAGATTCCAATGGAATTTTCTTATACACCTTTATACGGAAGTAATTATGTAGAGGGCATAGAAAATATATATGAGTTTGACTGTGGAAGTCTGTCTGGCTGGATGTATAGCGTAAATGGGAAATTTTATAACTATGGAAGTTCAGAGATTAAAGTAAATAAAGGCGATGTAATTAAATGGGAGTATACATGTGACCTTGGGAAGGATATTAGTTAGAATGAATCATTTCAGGGAATACCATCCCATTGTCAATTTTATGTATTTCACAGCAATTCTGATTATTAGTATTTTCATGTATCATCCAGCATTTATAGTAATTAGTTTTGTGTGCTCGCTTTTCTATCTGATTAGTTTAAAAGGAGTAAGAAAAACTCTTAAATCAATAAGATATGTTATGATAATTGCCATACTTATTGGTATAACGAATCCATTGTTTAATCATCAGGGTGTGACAATTTTATTTTATAACAGGATTGGAAATCCGGTGACAAAAGAGGCTATTATATTTGGAATATTTATGGCATTATTGTTTATGGCAGTAATCCAGTGGTTTCAGTGTTATAATGAAGTCATTACCAGTGATAAGTTTCTTTATCTGTTTGGTAGAATAATGCCATCTTTTAGTCTGGTATTATCAATGACAATCAGATATGTTGACAGATTTTCGAAGAGATTTCGTGAATTAAAAAAATACAGAGATAATCAGTTAAAGTGTGGAAAGAGAAGATATTTTCCCAGAATAAAAAATTTTGCAGGAATATTATCAGCAATGATTTCCTGGTCTTTGGAAAATTCTATAGAGACATCAGACTCCATGAAAGACAGGGGATATGGACTAAGAGGAAGAACATCTTTTAGTCTGTATAAATTTACCAGCAGAGATATGGGACCTTTTGTTTACATGTTAATATCAATTGTAATAATAGTATGGGGAGCAATGAATGAAAAATTAGAATACAGATACTATCCTTCTTTTTCCGATGACTTATTTGGTGTTTTTATGTGTATAACTTATGTAGTATTTTTTATATTATGTATAATCCCGCTTATAATAGAATTGAAATTCAGAATTAAATTTAAAAACAAACCTGAGGATAAAAATAAATGAATATATTAGAGATAAAAAACTTAAGTTTCAGATATAATCTGGGGAATGAACCAGTACTGAATAATATAAATCTAAATATTGAACAGGGAGAATTTATAACAGTGTGTGGTAAATCAGGATGTGGAAAAACCACACTTCTCAGACATTTAAAGACTGCTATAAGTCCTTATGGTGAAAAAACAGGGGATATTTTGTTTCAAGGTAAAGCTTTGTCAGAAACTGATAAATATATACAGACATCCAGAATTGGATTTGTATCACAAAATCCGGAGAATCAGATAGTAACAGATAAAGTGTTTCATGAACTTGCATTTGGCCTTGAAAGCCTGGGCACTGATTCTCATGAAATAAGATTAAGAGTTGCAGAAATGGCATCATTTTTTGGAATGCAGTCTATGTTTGATAAAAACATTTCTGAGTTGTCAGGAGGACAAAAACAGCTTCTGGTACTTGCTTCAATTATGACAATGAAGCCTGAGGTAATAGTCCTTGATGAACCTACAAGTCAGTTAGATCCAATAGCAGCAGAAGATTTTATAAATATGTTATTAAAAATAAATAGAAATCTCGGGGTTACTATTATTATCGCAGAACACAGATTAGATGAGATACTTCCATATAGCAGCAGAGTTATTGTAATGGAAAAGGGGAATATAATTATTGATGATAATCCGGAAAATGTCTGTCTGAAATTGAAGAGTGATAATAATTCTCTAATAAAATCTATGCCAATTCCCTCACAGATTTACATTGAGTCTGGTTATGAGAATAGTTTTTGTCCACTCACAGTTAGGGATGGAAGAAACTGGTTTTTAAAATGCAATGAGAATGTAACTGATAAATATTATGTATATGACGAGAAAACCAGTGATGAGAAAGAAGATATCCTGATAAAGGTAAAAGATATTTACTACAGGTATGATAGAAAATCAAGAGATGTGCTAGAAGGTGTAAACCTCGATATTAAAGATGGAACCATACTTGGAATTTTAGGAGGAAATGGTACTGGAAAAAGTACATTACTATCTGTAATTGCAGGACTCCAAAAACAATATAGTGGTAAAATAGTAAACAGAAATGATGTAAAAATTGCTATGCTGCCACAGGAACCGGAAATGCTATTTGTAAAAAATACAATTTATGAAGAACTTGCAGAAATGAAATCGGATAAGACTGATGAGGTAATCAAGCTTTGTAATATTGAGAATATACTTGACAGAAATATTTATGACGTATCAGGCGGAGAGAGACAGAGGGCAGGACTTGCAAAAATTCTATTAACAGATGCCCAATTACTTCTATTTGACGAGCCAACAAAGGGAATGGACAATGAATTTAAAAGTGAGTTTGGAAAACTCCTTTACAAACTCAATGAAGCGGGTAAAACAATTGTTATAGTAAGTCACGATACAGAGTTTTGCGGTGAGTGGACACTGGAGTGTGCGCTGATGTTTAATGGGGATATTATTGTAAGGAATAACACAAGAGAATTTTTTACCAATAATAATTTTTATACCACAATTTCAAACAGAATTGCTGGAGATATTTTGATTAATGCAGTTACAAAGGAAGACGTAGTAGGTTTTCTTAGAGATAAAGGAAAATACATAAAAAAAAACATCAATAATAAAGAGCCTGAATACATTATAAATCACAATAGTAAGAGTATATCTTTTTTGGGATTTATGTCACTCGTTTTTATTGTACTTATAGTACCTTTGACAATTTTTGCAGGAATGTACTTGATTGATGACAAAAAGTATTTATTTATTTCACTTATGATTGTACTAGAATGTATGTGTCCATTTTTTATAATGTTTGAGAAAAATGGCAAAGATACAAGGCAGATTGTGCTCATATCAGCATTAAGTGCCATATGTGTTGCAAGCAGAGCGGTTTTTTATATGCTCCCTGAATTTAAACCAGTATTTACTATAGTAATAATATGTGGAGTCTGCTTAGGCCCGGAGGGGGGATTTCTTGTTGGAGCGATTACCATGATAGTATCAAATATGTTATTCGGACAGGGACCCTGGACACCGTGGCAGATGTTTGCTATGGGGATAACTGGATTTATTTCTGGAATAATGTTTGTTAGATTCAGAAAAAATAAATTTTATAATACAATTTCAGGCAGGTTTTTACTTTCATTCTACAGCCTTTTAGCACCAATACTAATATATGGTCTAATAATGAATCCTGCTGCGGCTCTGATGTCGCGTGTAAGACTTAGCAGAGCTGTCCTTGTTTCTTATTATGCAGCTGGACTGCCAATGGATATTACCCAGGGTATTGCCTCTTTTGCATATACTATGTTATTATCACAGGTAATGATTGAAAAAATCGACAGAGTAAAGGAAAAATATGGCCTTTGATATGGAGGATTTACTTAATATGATTTTAGAAAAGGGAAGTACCATTGCACTGGTTGCGTGTTCTAACGGCCAATCACGAGCTAATGATACAAAGATTAATAGTTTAATAGAATATCTGGAAGAAAATAGTTACAAGGTTAAATGTTCTGATTTTCTATATGAAAAAGATTCATATTTTAGCGGTACAGGCGTGGAGAGGGCTATGGCCCTGATGGATGCCTATAAGGATGAAAATGTAAGTGGTATTTTTGATATTTCAGGGGGAGATATTGCCAATGAGGTTTTGGACTATCTTGACTATGAGATTATTAAAAATAGTAAAAAACCATTTTTTGGATATAGTGATCTCACTACAGTTATAAATGCAATATACACAATGACTGGTGAAAATGCATATTTATATCAGATAAAAAATCTTATATATGATGAGACAGGAAATCAAAAACGTGATTTTATAGAGACTTTTAGTGAAGAAAAAGATAATTTAGCAGATATTTCTTATTATTTCATACAGGAGACATATATGGAAGGGGAGATAATAGGAGGAAATATCAGATGCTTTCTAAAACTTGCTGGAACAAAATATATGCCAGATTTTGAGGGAAAAATTCTTTTACTTGAGGCACTTAATTCGTCATCTGCTCAGGTTATGACATATTTATGCCAGCTTAAGCAATTAGGGGCTTTTGAAAAAATAAATGGAATATTGCTGGGAACATTTACAAAACTTGATTCGGAAATATTTATTCCTTCAGTGGAGGAATTAATCCAGAAAGTTGCTGGTAATGATATTCCTGTGGCACGAACAATGGATATTGGACATGGCAGTGATGCTAAATTAATTGAAATAGGAAAACATATGAAGTTTCAGAAGCTGTAATATTTACTATTAGTATTTCATAGTATTAGATAATAAAAGTTACAGGGGAAAAAATTGAAAAACAGAGTTTGTAAAATAGCAGTGATTTTATTGTTACTGCTATTTTGTTTTATCACGGGAAGACAGACTGCGAAGGTTGTGAATTTTGTAAGTGCAGGTACAGAGGATAAAGGCAGGGACTGGGGACTATCATTCAATCATGATGGTGAAAAGCCAGTGGGAAATGAAAGAGAAGAGGAATTAAAAAAATATAATGCATACTATATTGGTGATGAAGATAAAATTTATCTTACATTTGACACTGGATACGAGAATGGAAATATGGGTAAAATATTAGATGCATTAAAAAAACATAATGTATGTGCAACCTTCTTTGTAGTGGGCAATTTTATTGAAGATAATAAGGAATTAGTAAAGAGAATGTCAGATGAGGGACATAACATAGGAAATCATTCATTTTCACATCCTGATATGTCATCATATGATCTTTTGAAATTTAAAGGGGAAATAAATAAACTTGAGGATAAGTACAGAGAAGTTACAGGAAAAGAAATGATCAAATTATACAGGCCACCTATGGGAAGGTATAGTCACAATTCATTGGAACATGCAAAGAATCTTGGATATAAGACAATATTTTGGAGCCTTGCATATGTGGACTGGTATGATGATAAACAGCCAGACCCATCACAAGCTATTGATAAATTGACAAAAAGAATCCATCCAGGGGCTATAGTACTTCTTCACAGTACATCAAAAACAAATGCAGAGATACTAGATGAACTGTTAACAAAATGGGAAGAAATGGGCTACAAGTTTGGTGATTTAAAAGAGTTAAATTAGACAGAACACAAAATTTTCATAATTTTTTAAGTTGTCATAATCTTGACAAAGATTTTTAATCAGATATACTTAACAAAGAATATTATTTGAAAGGAAGTAAGATAAAATGACTAAGATTGATATTGTATCTGGATTTCTGGGTGCAGGTAAGACAACACTTATTAAGAAGCTATTAGCAGATGCTTTTAACGGAGAAAAATTAGTTTTAATAGAGAATGAATTTGGAGAAATTGGAATAGACGGTGGATTTTTAAAAGATTCTGGAGTTCAGGTTACAGAGATGAACTCAGGATGTATCTGCTGTTCACTGGTTGGAGACTTTAGAACATCATTAAAGGAAGTAATAGATAAGTATTCACCAGACAGAATAATTATCGAGCCATCTGGAGTTGGTAAATTATCAGATGTAATAAAGGCAGTTAACAATATTGTAGAAGAAACGGGAGACCAGATTTCTCTTAATAGCACAACTGCAGTAGTTGACGGAATCAAGACAAGAATGTATATGAAGAATTTTGGAGAGTTCTTCAACAATCAGGTTGAGAGCGCAGGAACAATAGTTATCAGCCGTACACAGAGCTTAAAAGAAGATAAATTAGAAGGAGTTGTTGAACTGTTAAAAGAGCATAATGGAAATGCCAAGATAATAACAACACCTTGGGATGAAATAGACGGATCAGTTATTTTAAAAGCTATGGAACAGTCTGGCTCACTTGCAGATGAATTATTAGCAGAAGAAGATATATGTCCTGAATGCGGCCATCACCATGATCATGATCATCATCATGAGCACGAATGCCATCACCATGATCATGACGATCATGACCACGAATGTGGATGCCATGATCATGAGCATCATCATCACCATCATGCAGATGATGTATTTACAAGCTGGGGTATTGAGACACCTAGAAAATATACAAAAGATGAGGTTAAGAATGCCCTTGACAAACTTGCTAATACAGATGAGTACGGCACAATTTTAAGAGCAAAGGGAATGCTTCCATCAACTGAAGAGACATGGATTTATTTTGATCTTGTTCCTGGTGAATATGAGCTCAGAGATGGACAGCCGGATTACACAGGAAGAATCTGCGTAATCGGAACAAATCCTGCTGAAGATAAATTAAAAGACCTGTTTTTACTATAATTAAATAAACGGTAATACGAGAAAGGCCGGTATATAATATGAGCAATAAAAGAGAAGTACCAGTTTACTTATTTACTGGAATACTTGAGAGTGGAAAGACAAGCTTTATCAGAGATACCCTATGTGACAAAGGATTTCACAGAGGAGAGAAGACACTTGTAATTCTCTGTGAAGAGGGAATTGAGGAATATGATGAAGTTGAAATGGTAAAGAAAAATATATATTTTGAGCACATTGAGGAAAAAGAAAGTCTT
Organism: uncultured Eubacteriales bacterium; assembly: GCA_900314525.1. Lineage (GTDB taxonomy): Bacteria > Bacillota > Clostridia > Lachnospirales > Lachnospiraceae > Bovifimicola. Next base: position 11,300 of record OMVN01000017.1, on the reverse strand, counting down.
ACAAAAGAATTTTTTCAGAAATGTGAAGATTTCCACAAACCAGAAAGAGTAATGATTGAATATAATGGAATGTGGGATTTAGAACCAGTTGATGAAGACAATATGCCTGAAGACTGGATTTTAGCACAGGTTATTTCTACAGTTGATGCAACAACTATTGATTCTTACTGGACAAATATGAGATCATTATTAATGCAGCAGCTTTCGCTTTCGGATATGGTGATTTTAAATAGATGTACAGACAAGACAAAGAGAAATGAATTCAGAAGAAACGTAAAGTTATTTAATAAAAAAGCCCAAATTGGATATGAGGCAGCTGAAGGTTTTGAAGATGCATTAAAGGAAGAAGAACTTCCGTTTGATATCGATGCAGATATAATTGAAATTGATAATGATGATTTTGGAATCTGGTATATGGATGCTATGGACAACCCTAAAAAGTATGAGGGAAAAGTTGTAAGATTCAATGCACAGGTTTATAATCCTCCAAAATTTCCATCAAATTGCTTCGTTCCAGGTAGATTTGCAATGACATGCTGTGCTGATGATATACAGTTTATGGGAATTCTGTGTAAGTGCACAAATGGAATTTCTGCTGATTATCAGGATAAGGAATGGGTCAATGTACTTGCAAAAGTCAAGAGAGAATTTGTGAAAGAGTACAGAGGTAAGGGTCCGGTACTTTATCTTTTAGAATCATCAAAGACAGAGAAACCAGAAGACGAACTAGTATATTTTTAAATTTAATGCGCTCAAGCTAAAACTTGGGCGCATAATAGATAAAAGGAGAAAAAATGGAAAAAAGAATAAAAAATTCATTATTTCTAAATGCGATTATAGTTGTAGCTGTTACTTTTGTAATTAACCTTATTATTGAGATGTTTAACAGATGCTCCGTTGTAGAGGGAATACTTTTTATGTTTAAAAGTCCTCTCAAGTTTTTGCTTACAACTCTGATAATTATTACAGTTTTTTCTTTTGGGTTTATTTTTAAGAGAAGGATATTTTACTGGACTATATCAGGAAGTATATTTCTTATACTTGGATTGATAAATAGAATTTTGCAGTCAGTCAGGGTGAGTCCTTTCAATCCCTCAGATATTGCTGTACTTGATTCGGCAATAACCCTTGTAAATAAATATGTAAATTTAATTGAAATGATATTGATTATTATAGGTATTATTCTTGTAATAGGTATTTACGGTTATATATTTATCAAAGCACCTAAATTTGAAGGGAAGATAAATAAATGGAAAAATCTTTCAATTTCCCTTTTGATGGTTGTATTTACATTTATAATATTTAAAGTTGCAATTTTTACAGGAGTATTTACAACAAAATTTACTAATCTCACAAATGCATACAGAGAATATGGATTTGTGTATTCGTTTGGTATTGGCATTATTGATAAAGGTGTGAAGAAACCTAGTGATTATTCAAAGAAAACAATTGAAAAAATAACAAAGGATACAGGAAAAGATAGTGAAATTGAGCTTAGCAAGGCAAATGATACACCGAATATTATTTTCCTGCAGCTTGAGTCGTTTTTTGATCTGAAAACGGTTAAGAATCTTCAGCTCAATGAGAATCCTATTCCGTATTTTAATCAATTACAGCAGCAGTACTCCTCAGGTTATCTGGATGTATTTAATGTGGGATATGGAACATGTAATACAGAATTTCAGATTATGACAGGAATGAATTTGGCAGATTTCGGACCAGGGGAGATTCCATTTAAATCCGTTCTAAGAGACAGAACATGTGAGAGTATGGCATTTGATCTTAAGGAATATGGTTATAAAACACATGCTATTCATGATAACAATGCAACATTCTACCACAGAAGTACTGTATTTCCAAATATTGGATATGATTCCTTTACATCTATTGAGTATATGAATGTTAATGACTATACAAAAACTGGATGGGCAAAGGACAAGTGTCTTACAAGTGAAATTATAGATACACTTAAATCCACAGATGAACCAGATTATATTTATACAATTTCAGTACAGGGACATGGAAGTTATCCAACATCTAATATTCTTGGAAATCCTGAAATAAAGGTAACTGGTGGAATGGATGATGAGAGCAGAAAGTATGCAATTGAATATTATGCTAACCAGACTCATGAAATGGATGAATTTATAAAAGAGCTCACAGATGAATTGAGCAAATTAGATGAGCACACTATTCTTGTAATGTATGGAGATCATTTACCAGGATTAGGATTTTCGGAATCTGATTTGACTAATAATAATATGTATCAAACACCTTACGTTATATGGAATAATTTTGGAATGCAAAAAGAGGATAAGGAAATTCAGTCGTATGAATTATCATCAACAATTCTTAAGTCACTTAATATGAATTCAGGAGTTATTAATCGACTTCACCAGAAATATTTAGATGATGCCGATCTTAAAGATGAGTATCTCTCTGAATTGCAGGAACTTGAATACGATACACTATTTGGTGATTCAATTGCCTATGGTGGAATAAATCCTTACGAACCTACAGATATGAAAATGGGAATAAAGGATATCACTATTGATAAGATAGAAAAAAAGGACGGAGATGTTGTGATTTCCGGAAGTAATTTTACAAAATTTAGTAAAGTATATGTTAATGATGAGATTTTTGATACCGAATTTGTAGATGAAAATACACTTAAAATTAAAGATGATGAACTAAAGTCACTTGATTCATTTGTTGTTAAGCAGTGTGTGGCTGAAAGTGGCTACGAATTAAGTCAGACAAAAGAGTGTCTGTATTATGGGGAATAAAGAAAGTAGATCAGATATAGAGCAAAATCTTGATATATGGTCGTCCTTTCTTTGATACTCCCATTGTATCAGAAAAAATAAATCTACCATATCCGCGGAGGGTAATGGCATCGGCAGGCTTTAACTGGTAACTATTGTTTTCCATGAGCCTGCCATTTACAAATGCCTTTCCTTCGCGGATTTTTGTCTGTGATTGACTTCTTGAGAGCTTGTATACCTCCCCAATTACCACGTCCAGTCTCAAAGATGCAACATTTAATTCTATTTCTTTTATATCAGAGGAAATATTATCCATTTCTCCAGTATATATAACACATTTGACAGAAGTGTGTTTTACACGGTCAAGATTTTCTGTAATAAAATTAGTCATTTTATTTATGCAGAAAACAAAGGCTTCATTATCCTTTACAATGATATCCCCTATATAATCCCTTTCAATACCAAGGTTTATTAACGCACCTAAAAAGTCGCGATGAGTAAGTTTGTCAGAGAATTTTTTTAGTGATGGTGTTATATGGATGCAGTCTATTGGATAAGGAATGGTATCTTGACCAAAACGGACAACCTTCCTTTCCAAATCTGGCGCACCACCATAAATATCAAAATCGGCGAAAGAAATATCTTTTGAGATTTCCATAAAAACACTCATTTCCATTAAACCAAGGAAATTCGTGAATACTGGTATATTTCTTGAATAAGACTTATTTGCCAGTTCCTTATATCTCTTTTTCAAAAAATCAACATCATTATTCATCATATTAATCCTCCAATTTGTTAAACAATTCTTTTACCTCTCCAGTTGCCATTTATCCATCTGGCAAGGACAACAATTCCCCTAACAATTTCATCTAGAGCCATTGCAATCCATATTCCCTGAAGTCCAAATCCCATTACAATTCCGAGAATATAACCACCGAATACTGAAATTCCCCACATAGAGGCCATTCCCAGAAAAGTAGGGAATTTAATATCACCAGCAGCTCTCATGCTGTTAATAACAACGAGATTTGTACACCTTCCTATTTCAAGAAAAATACATATGAACATTATTTTGTGACCAAGTGAGACAACCTGGCTATTATCTGTGAAAAGACCAAAGGTAAAAGGACTTATTATATAATTAATAATTGCTATTATAATTGATAAAACCATTGCTTTCTTTAGTGTGTTTAATACTTTTGTATAAGCATTGTCGTATTCTTTCCCGCCAACCAGGTGCCCAACAATAATAGATGTTGCCATTGCTGAGGATATAGAAAACAGATATGCAAAACTGCTGAGGATATTGGCATAAATTCTCGTATTAACAGCAACTGCTGATAAAGAGTTTATAAACATAAGTAGAATAATCTGTGCAACATTGTAGGAAATGTTTTCTCCAGCTGAGGGAAGACCTACTAAAAGTAATTTTTTAAATATCTCAAAATCAAAAGGAATGAGATATTTAATGGAAATACTTCCATCAATATTTTTTTTGAAGTAAATTATTGCAATTATGACCGCTACAACACGACTTATAGTAGTTGAAAGTGCTACACCTTTTACACCAAGATGAAGAAACTTAAGAGGTCCATATAAAAACATGTAATTACCAGTGATGTTTGTAAGGTTCATTACAATGGAAATTACCATTCCTATTTTTGTTTTTCCGTTGCTTCTGAAAATCTGAGAGTAAATATCAAATACTGCTTCAAGAAATATAAATCCACCAACTATGACCATATATGATGATGCATCTTCAAACATTATTTTTTGTACATTCATCATTTTTAAAATTGGTCTGTTAAAAATTAATATTATTAAACTTATGAGTAAGCTCAGGACAAGATTAAATGCCATTGAAACTGAGTAAATTGTGTTAATCTTGTTTCTGATTTTTGCACCAAGATATTGAGCTGTTATTACAGCAGTGGCTGTTGAAATAATGGAAAATGCCAGGGTTAGAAAACCGGTAATCTGATTGGCATTTCCTATACCACCTACGGCAGTATCTGAATATCTGCTTATCATTAGGGTATCGATATAACCAAGACACATAGAAAGCAGGGATTGTATAAATATTGGCCATCCAAGTTTAAATAGGGACATATTTTTAACATCTGTAGTATTTTGCATAGTGTACCTCGAAAATTTTTGTTAAGAAAACTCTATCATGAAATAAGATTTATTGCCATAGTAATATAATTAAATAAAAATAAAAAAGTATGAGTATGCAGAGTGAAAAATTTGAGCCAATGTTAAATTTGTCGCTAAATATAAATGAAGAGGAGAGGGAAAAAAGTGAGACATTAAATCTGCTATTTGACAGTAAGGATATTGCTGAGATAATTATTAGATATACTGGAGATATTGAATTTCTAAGAGAAATGGGAATTGTAATTGTGAATCTAACTGGAAATTATGCTATTTTGTATGTTCCCATGGAAATAATAAATGAAATACCATTCTTTTCAGAGATAATATATGCTGAGATGCCAAAAAATGTATATTTGAGTGTAACTGATTCAATAAGAGCATCGTGTATAAATCCCGTTAAGTCAGCTGGATTTCCAGGGAAAAATTTATATGGAGAGGGTGTCATATGTGCCTTGATAGACAGTGGGATTGATATATTCAATAATGTATTCAGAAATCAGGATGGTACAACAAGAATAAAGGCACTCTGGGATCAGACTATTAATGGAAATCCACCAGATGGCTATTATATAGGTTCAGAATATGATGAAACAGAGTTAAATAATATAATACTTGCAGAATACCCTTCCGCTACAGTTCCAGGAAAGGATTTGTCAGGCCATGGAACACATGTTGCAGGTATAATGGCTGGAAATTTTGCGGATAATAAGATTAACAATGTGGGTATTGCAACCAAATCGGATATTATTGCTGTAAAACTTGATAACAGAGGGGGTGAGTCAGGGACAACTGCAAAACTTATGATGGCAATTGATTATATTTATAAAACAGCTTCCAGTTTACGTAAACCTGTTGCAATAAATATCAGCTATGGTAATTCATATGGATCACATGATGGCACATCATTAGTTGAGACATTTATTGATAATATAGCAAATCTATGGAAAATGAGTATATGCATTGGCACAGGTAATGAGGGGAGTGGATCTGGTCACTCGCTTAGTTTTTTTTCTGATGGTCAAAGCAGAAAAATAGAGTTTAGTGTTGGGGAATTTGAGGGGAGTTTGAGTTTAGAGTTGTGGAAAACTTATGAAGATGAGTATGAAATTACATTATATGCCCCGGGAGATTTGTCTGGGATTAGAATAAATAATAAATCTGGAGTCCAAAACACGAGAGCAGGGAATAATAAACTTTTGTTATATTATGGTACACCATCTCCATATAGCAGATTTCAGGAAATATTTTTTGAACTAATACCATATTTCAATGATGTAAATTACATAACCAGCGGGATTTGGACGATTGAAATAAAAGCCATAAGTGTAATCAGCGGGAGAGTGGATATGTGGCTTCCTGACCAGATATCCCTAAATCAAAATACTAGATTTAATGTCCCAAGTCCTGAAAACACATTAACCATACCATCAACAAGTAATCTGGCAATTTCAGTTGGAGGATACAATGAAAATACATTTTCATATGCTGAATTTTCAGGAAGAGGGTTTACCAGACTGACTAACCAGATAAAACCTGATATAGTTGCACCAGCAGTAAATATTCTCTCAGCCGCACCAAATGGTGGACTTACAGTAAAATCGGGCACGTCCATGGCAACACCATTTGTGACGGGCAGTGCAGCTTTACTTATGGAGTGGGGAATAGTAAATAAAAATGATGAATATCTGTATGGTCAAAAATTAAAAAGTTATCTTGTTAAGGGAGCAAGAGGACTAAAAGGCGAGCAAATACCTTCAGAAAAACAAGGGTTTGGGGCTCTTTGCCTGAGAGGTTCAATTCCGGTTTAACTGAGTTGTCAGAATTGTTGAAAATAGGTAGAAATTATGATATATTTATAACAATTAAACAATGAAATGGAGGAGACACATATGACAAATTGTCCTTATTGTGGAATGGAAGTTGAAGATTATGATTCAATGTGTCCAAGATGTGGTAAAGAGTTAACACCTTCTATACCAGTTGCTAACCACAATTCATCAAGCGGTTATAATGCATATTCAGATACACCTTCCAGCTCATATGGAGCAGCGTCTTATGGAGCATCAAATGGAGGCTATCAGCCATATTCCCAGGCACCAACGGGAAATACAAGTGGCTATCAGCCATATTCTCAGGCACCAACCGGAAATACAAGTGGCTACCAGCCATATTCTCAGGCACCAACCGGAAATACAAGTGGCTACCAGCCATATTCCCAGGCACCATCTGCATCAGATACAAGCGGCTATCATCCCTATGGAGGTGCTGCAAGTAATTCACTTTCCGGAAATATCGGTGGTGACCAGCCTAAACCAGTGCAGACGTATTCTGCTAATGAAGCAGGTAAATATTCAAAGTACAATCAAGATTTGGATTATGTCAGAACATCAAATGCAAAGATTAAAAGTGAGAGAAGAGCCGTTTCTTTTAAAGGATTCTTTAAGGCACTTTTGATAATTGCAATTATTGGAGCAGCAATTTATTACTCAATTCCATTTATTAAGGATTTTAGTAAGAGACAGTATAAAGATACAATTAATAAATCGGCAGTAGCTATTGTTGAGAATGATTATGATAAAATGGACAGTATAAGTGCATATAAAATATCAGATATGATAAGTGCATATGGAAATGCACAGACAAGAACTATAAATACTATTACATTAAACAGTCTAAAAGAATCATATGGCGATGATTACAAAATTAAAGCTAAAATTAATAGTGTAAAAGAAATATCAGCTCAGACAAAGAAAGATGCAATTGAAAATTCAAAAACGGATATGTTTAAAATGATTGCAGGTCCGGCTGCAGGCGCACCACCTTCACTTGATGATTATTTTAATTCAGAGGAAGTAAGTAAAGTGGCAAGGGCAGAAGTTACAGTCCAAATAAAAGGTTCTAAACGTGATAATACATTCAAATATACTATTGATATGGTGACATTTGACAGCGAATCAGAATGGAAACTTATAAATTATAAGAAAAAATAATACAACGGAGGATTATGAAAATGAAAATTTGTCCATTTTGCGGAAATCAAGTCGAGGAATTTGACTTCATGTGTCCGAAATGTGGAAATGAATTGACGACGGGCCTTGGTATGGAGGAAAAGTCAACAAATAATATTGATAACGGAGAAAATAGCGCAAGTAATAATAATAGTCAGGGATACTCAGCATATGGAGGAGATACATCAGGTCAAGTATATTCTTCATATGGCGGGAATACAACAAACCAGGGCTACACACCATACGGCGGAGACTCAACAAATCAAGGCTACACACCATACGGCGGAGACTCAACAAATCAGGGCTACACACCATACGGTGGAGACTCAACAAATCAGGGATACACACCGTACGGCGGAGATACAACAAACCAGAGCTATTCATCATATAATTCTAGTAGTAATTCAAATTATTCATCGTATAGTTTGAATGCTGCAAATGATACAAATAGCGGATACAGCTCTTACAATGCAGGAAATACAGGTGGCAATGGGACATACCCTTCTTATAATCAGATGAATGGTATGAATAACAACATGAATTCAAATTTTGAAACAAGCAGTTATTCTAAAAACAAAAAGACTAATTCTGGATTGATTGTTGCCATTTTAATTGTAGTAGCGCTGTTTGCAGCTGCCAATTTTTTCCTGATGAGTGGACTAAAATATAAAAAATATAATAAAGTCACTGAGAGAGCAATGAAAGCAAGATATACATATGACAGAAAAGAAATTGGAAGAGTGTATGCATATAATATGATGGGATTAATAGGTGAAGCAGACAACAAACAGGGTTACGGCGGAATGATGAGCGGTGAATACCTTGAAAACATGGTAAAAGGTATATTAAAGAGCAAGTATGGAAGTGATTATAAGTTTAGCTACAAAATAAAATCTGTTGATTCTGTAAAAAAATCAAAAATCAAAGATATAATTTCTTCTGAAGAAGATGATATTTTTGACTTGATAGTAAGTAAATATTCTTCAAAGACAATTAATGACGTAATTAATGCAGATGATATTAAAGAAATGAAGAAAATTGTTGCCGATATTAAAGTTAAAGGATCAAAAGAAAATGGTTATGGACAGATGAAAATGTATATTGTAAAAATGAAGGGGAAATCAGAATGGAAAGTTCTTTATATCCATGCAAATGATACGGACTGGTAATTAATTTTCATAAAAAATTATAAATAGAGGATTCATGATATACGAAAAGAGTATATATTGAATTCTCTTTTTTTGACCATAAAAAAATAATATGATATAATATGCACAAATTATTTGAAACGGAGCTGGAATATTTGAAGAAAATAGAATTAGAAAAAGACTGTATTTGCGATGCAGTTGAAATACATAAAGATCTTTTGAAAATAGTAAATGATAAAATACCAGATGAGACAGAGTTATATGATCTGGCTGAATTGTTTAAAATATTCGGGGATTCTACAAGAATAAGGATACTCTTTGTATTATTTGAAGCTGAAGTATGTGTCTGCGATTTAGCAGAAACACTTAATATGACTCAGTCTGCCATATCTCACCAGCTAAAGATTCTCAGACAAAATAAACTTGTTAAGGCCAGAAGAGAAGGTAAATCAGTTTTTTATTCTCTGGCAGATGATCATGTACGAACAATTATAGAAAAGGGCTGTGAGCATATAGAGGAAGACAGATAGGTATAATAAATAAAAAATAGGAGAATTAATATGAATGGAATATTATTTGATTTAGATGGAACATTATGGGATTCTTCACAGTGTGTAGTTGAATCCTGGAATTATGTATTGAAAAAATATGGAAGAAAACAGATTACACTCGATGATATGCATAATTATATGGGAAGAACTATGGAAGTGATAGCAAATATGATGTTACCTGATGAGACACCAGAGGACAGAAAGAAAATATTTGATGAATGCTGTGACACGGAAATTGAGTTTATAAAGAAACGTGGAGGTATATTGTTTGAAAATCTTGAGGAAACACTTAAGAAGTTAAGCAATGACTATAAGCTGTTTATAGTAAGTAACTGTCAGGTAGGTTATATAGAATCTTTTATAGAGCATTATAAATTTGAGAAATATTTTACAGATATAGAAAGCTATGGCAATACAGGACTTGAAAAAGGAGACAACATCAGATTGGTAGTTGATAGAAATAATCTTGATAAGTCATTATATGTTGGCGATATTCAAGGGGATTTAGATTCAGCAGATAAAGCAGGTATTCCATTCATACATGCAGCATATGGTTTTGGAACGACAAATAGGATTGTACCAAAAATTGAGGATATAACAAAACTGCCTGAAGTAGTAAAAGAAGTATTTGATAAAATGGGAGACTAAAGAATGAGATTAATATCATGGAATGTCAATGGATTAAGGGCATGTGTAACAAAAGGATTTATAGATTATTTTAAAAATGTAGATGCAGATATATTCTGTGTACAGGAAACAAAAATGCAGGCAAACCAGCTAGATTTAGAACTAGATGGGTATTTTCAGTTTTATAATTATGCAGAGAAAAAAGGATATTCAGGAACAGCTATATTTACAAGAAAAGAACCTTTATCAGCGAAGTATGGAATGGGTATTGAAGAACATGACAAAGAGGGAAGATTAATAACACTTGAATATGATAGCTTTTATATAGTGACTGTTTATACTCCAAACTCCCAAAATGAATTAAAGAGGCTGGATTACAGAATGGAATGGGAAAATGCATTTTTGGAATATCTGAAGACACTAGAAAAGGAAAAACCGGTAATTGTCTGTGGAGATATGAATGTTGCACATGAGGACATAGATTTAAAAAATCCTAAAACTAACAGGAAAAATGCAGGCTTTACAGATGAAGAAAGAGAAAAGATGACCAGACTTCTCAACTCAGGATTTATAGATACCTATAGATATTTTTATCCAGATAAGGAAGGGGAATATTCGTGGTGGTCGTATAGATTTAAAGCAAGAGAAAAAAATGCAGGGTGGCGTATAGACTATTTTCTCGCATCTGAATCATTAAAAAATAAGCTTGAAGATGCGAAAATACACACTAAAGTATTAGGATCAGATCATTGTCCAGTGGAACTTCAAATTAATTTGTAATTTTTTAAAAAAAGTTGTTGACAATCATATATCAAAGTGCTATTATATACAGGTCGCTTGAAGCGGAAAACAAAAAGCGACATGAAATCACAAAAATAAATAAAAAAAGTTGTTGACAAACACTTGAAGATGTGATATCATTAAGAAGTTCGCTGCTGAGCGAACAAAACATATGAACATTGATAACTAAACAGTTTTAAAGAATTTCAAACAATAGATTGAAATAAACCATCCCTGAAATTTCAAAAGAATTTCAAGCGGACA
>OMVN01000015.1 GCA_900314525.1 uncultured Eubacteriales bacterium | reverse complement strand
TGGCGTTAGTCTGCCACAACATAAACTATTTACAGATTTTCGACGTTTTAAAGTATCAGTTTTTATGTTTTTTTTTTTCATACATCACTTGACACTATCCCAAGTATAGTTTTGCTAGTTTAATATATTAAGTAAATGCTTAAAATATTCAGGTAACGGGGCCTCAAACTCCATATATTCCCCTGTACGAGGATGAATAAATCCAAGCACTTTAGCATGAAGTGTCTGCCCTGTAAGCTTATATGGACAACGTGCTGGACCATATACCTGGTCACCTAATATTGGATGACCAATACTTGCCATATGAACTCTTATCTGATGTGTTCTCCCCGTTTCCAGGGTACATTCAATATATGTAAAATTTTTAAATCTTTTCAATACATGATAATGTGTAACTGCCTCTTTACCATTGGCTACATTTGCTGCCATTTTAAGCCTGTCCACTGGGCTTCGTCCAATTTTTGCGTTAACTGTACCATCATCTTCTTTTATTACATTATAGACAATTGCTACGTATTTTCTAGTAATTGAATGAACCTTAAGCTGCTGTGCAATCATGTTGTGGGTAAAGTCATTTTTACATACCACAAGGGCCCCCGTTGTATCACTATCAATCCTATGAACAATACCTGGTCTTAGCACTCCATTTATTCCTGATAAATTATCTCTACAATGGTAAATCAAAGCATTTACAAGAGTACCGCTATAATGACCCTTTGCAGGATGAACAACCATTTGTTTTGGTTTATTTACAACAATCAAATCGTCATCCTCATATAGAATATCAAGTGGAATATCCTCTGCCAGTATATCTGGCTCGGTAAGTTCAGGAATCGTAACATTCACTGAGTCATTACATGACAGCTTATAATTAGACTTTATTTGTTTATCATTTACTGTAATATTACCATCAGAAATAAGTTTCTGAATGTAAGTTCTCGAAACTTCATCATGTATTTCACTAATATACTTATCTATTCTTTTTCCTGCATTTTCATCAGAGATAATATAATTATATGAATCATTCCCCATAACAAACACTACCTTCTAAATTTAATAAGTTTAAATTCATCATCTTTCATAAAAATTAATATTACAAAAATGAAAAAAACAGAAACAGTAACGTAACAGTCAGCTACATTAAAAACTGGAAAATCTATGAAGTCAGTTTTTATAAAGTCGACCACATATCCAAGTCTTATTCTGTCAATTATATTTCCTACAGATCCCGCTATAACAAAAGAAATAAGAACCTGCAGAATATTCAGTTTTTTATAAAAGTTACTATTATCACTTTTCAGATTATTAATATTTCTCTGTAATACAAATAACATATAAATTATCACTGCCGTAAAAAATATGCCCATAGCATTAATAATAAAAGTCTTTCCTGACAAAAAACTGAACGCAATACCATCATTTTCTAGATATTTAAAACTAATAATACCCTTTAACACTGGGATTTCTTTTGTCATGCCTAATCTGTTGACAATCAGATATTTTGTATACTGATCAATAAAAACCAGGAATGCCACTAGTATTCCAATGCCAAAATACTTATTAAAATTTTTCATAGATTAATAATCTGACATATCTGCATTATTATTAAGTATTTCCTGAACATCACCAGATATATCAACGTTATTAGGTGTTGCAATAAAGAAGAAATTAGAAATTTTCTGCATTTTTCCATTGATTGCAAAACAAGCACCGCTGGCAAAATCAATGATTCTTTGTGCTGTCTCAATCTGTATTCCCTCTAAATTTAATACTACAACAATGCCACTAACAAGAGTGCTGGCAATTTCTTTTCCATCATCAATACTTGATGGTTTAATTATGCATACTTCCATATTATTTCCTTTTTTACTCCTCATTGGAACAACTTTCTTGTTCACTTTTTTTGCTACTGGTTTATACTCTTCTTCATCAGGTTCATCATAGTCATATTCCTTTTTCAATCTTAACGATTTAAAGATTCCTTTTTTCTCTGTATCATCATATTCATCGTCATCATCATATCCATCTTCTGTGTATTCATCATCATCTTCATAATCTTCATCATTTAATAAAACACTGTCTCTTATTTTTGTTAATATACCCATTTGCATATCCTCCATGTCGCTATTTAATCATATTATATTATTATCAATGAATTTTCTAATATTGTCAACCTTATTAACCTAAATGTAATCAAATATTAAATATTATAGTTTCTCTCTCCGAATATTCCTGTTCCAACCCTAACAAGGGTAGCCCCTTCTTCCACTGCTATTTCATAATCATTTGTCATTCCCATAGAAAGCTCTCTCATTTCAACATTATTCATGCCAAGTTCTGCTATTTTAATTGATAATTCTTTTAGTTTTTTAAAATATTTTCTATTATCTTCTGGAGTATCAGTAAATGGGGCAATTGTCATTAACCCTTTTATATGTACATGAGACAGATCCTTTATCTGCTCTATAGTAGAAATAGTTTCCTCATATGTAAGTCCAAATTTAGATTCCTCATTAGCCACATTTACTTCAATTAAAATATCCACATCTTTATTATGCTTTATTGCTTCTTTTTCAATCTGAGAAGCTAGCTTAAATGAATCAACAGAATGTATCATATAAGCCTTTTCTACTATATATTTTACTTTATTTGTCTGAAGATGTCCTATAAGATGCCATTTAATATCATCTGGTAAAATATCATATTTATCACAAAGTTCTTGAACCTTATTCTCACCAAAATCTCTTTTACCTGCATTATAAGCTTCTTCTATATATGAAGCTGGCTTTGTCTTGCTTACGGCAATTAAGGTTACTTCTTCTGGATTTCTTCCCGCTCTTTTACAAGCTTCATTTATTTTAGACTGAACATAATTCATATTTTCACTAATCATAAATAGCACTTCCTTTAACTTTAATATTAATTAAATATAACTTGTTTATCTTTGACCATTTTTGCATTTAGAACAATCTGGTCATACACCAGCAATCCATACTTACTTCCAGATTCTACTATATAATAGCCATTTTTCTCTGAAAGAATCTCTACATTTCTAAATGCCGTGAGTCCGGTATTTACATTATAAACACCCTTTACTTTGCTCATGCTTCCAACTTGATATTTATTTGAAGCAGATGGCTGACATACTATAGTGTTTTCTTTTATAGCAGAGTCGTCAATATAACAAACTTTATCATCTTTTTTGATTATATTAACAGGTGTAAATACAACTTGGGAATTTCCATTTTTATCTATCTTTTCAATATTGAAACCTTCAGATTTTGAGTCACCTCCAGATGTTAAATATTCGACTGGAATTGTATAAAAATCTTTTTCTGTCACTGCTGTTTTAGGAACTTTTAATCCTTCTTTTGAATCCCCAAGAATATGAATGTCTATAAGTCTCTTCTCAGCAAAACGAATCATATATCGTTTAAAATCAAGAACTCCGTATTTACCATCAGCACTAGATATTTCACTAAATCCAGCAGATGCCTGAAGGTTTTCTGTTGGGAAAAATACTGTTACGGATGAAGTCTCTGAATAATCATTAAACTGTTCATCTGTCAGCGGTATTACAATTTTCCAGTTTTCATCTGTAATAGTTTTAAAAATCGGACTTCCAGACTCAGTTGGTTTTTCTCTTGAAATTGTCTTTTTACTATACTTGCTCACATCAAACATATCTTTAGTAACTGTCTCTGGAGTAACTGCTTCATATCCATCAGTATATAATTCTATTACACCAGCCAGTGCAGACTTATTTAATGTAAGTGCACTTCCACCATTTTCTGTAAGTGTCTGGTTAATTGTATCCAACGCATTTAAATTAAGGCACTCTAAAAGTTTTGCATCAAGGGCATATTTGAATTCATATGATGAGCCAAATGATACAGAGTCAAATTCAGATACAAATTTTTTTATATCTGTTTTTATTTCAGAAACATTGGTATCAGAGAGTACAGTATCATTAACTGTTGCATCTTTTAAAAGCTGAGAAAAAGTACCACTCTCATCAATTGTATAAAGATTTTCACCAACAGCAACTTTACTGCCATTTTTTACATAATAATTTACATATCCAGTTGAATTTGAATTAGTCACAGTTTCAGGTCTAAGGGCAATACCAGTTGTCTCAATGCAAGGTATCTCCTCGCTCTCTCCCTTCACTACCTCATATATAGAAATTTTTTCTCTAAATATATATGTAATACAGTTAACCGTGATATACAAAAACAGAACAAAAAATACAATGGTTCCAATATTTAAATTAAAACCAATTCTTCTTCTGCGCTTTTTCCTTCTGGAAATTTGTTTTGAATTATAATTATTTCCATTTTTACGTGAACGGTTTCTATTATTCTGACTCATATTTTTCTCCCGTTTTATAATTTCCATATTTTTACATAATAAAATATTAATTACCGGCAATAATACTTTTATAACAAAAACATTTGAAAGGATGATATTACTATGGATTCAAGAGGTTTAGATTATACTATTTTGACAATTGCTATTATTGGGGCAATTAACTGGGGATTAATCGGTTTCTTTAAACTTGATCTTGTCGCATTTTTATTTGGAAACATGACACTCTTATCAAGAATAATTTACTCTGTTGTTGGAATATGTGGTCTATATTTAATCAGTATGTTTGGCAGAGTAAAAGAAATGGCCGACTAACTCAATTATGTCAAAGGCGCCTTATGGCGTCTCTGACCACATTAATTAATATCACAGTTAAAAAAAGTCACTATATGATAGACGGCATAACTCGTTATCATTACAGCAACTTTATTTAATTACAAAATACATAATTATGATTTGTACATTTCACGCCAGTCCAAATCACCACGTTCTAATGATTTGATAAGTAATTCTGCTGTTGCAAGATTAGTAGCTAAAGGAATATTATGCATATCACATAATCTAAAAATATTTTTAACATCAGGTTCATGCATCTTAGGTTCCTGCGCATCTCTTAAAAAAATAACCATATCTATTTGATTCTGTTCAACCTGTGAACACATCTGCTCTACTCCGCCAAGATGCCCTGCATGAAATTTATGTACAGTAAGATTTGTTACTTCTTCAACAAGTCGTCCTGTAGTCGATGTGGCATACACCTCATGTTTGCTTAATATTCCTCTGTATGCAATACACAAATTCTGCATTAACTTCTTTTTAGAATCATGTGCAACTAAACCTATATTCATAAAATCAACCTCCCACTGTCTGTTTAATTAACAACACTATGCTGCAAACTTATATTTAATACCACTCCAAGACCAATAAAAAGACTAAACAATGAACTAATTCCATAGCTCACAAAAGGTAATGGAAGTCCTGTATTTGGTATGAGCATTGTAACAACGCCTATATTAACAAATGACTGTATGGCTATCATAAACCCATAGCCACATGCAATAATTTTTCCCGCAAGATCAGGTGCATGAGCACCTACATAAAAGCAGCATATAACGATAAGAAACAGAAGTATTATAACAATAGAAGTACCAATAAATCCCAACTCTTCGCCAACTATACAGAATATAAAATCTGTCTGGGGTTCAGATAGATACTGACCATTTTTTAAACTTGTGGTCGTATTATTATTAAGACCCTTACCATAAAGTCCTCCTGAGCCTATAGCCATTACGGAATTTTCCTGCTGTCTTCTATTATCAGCATTGGCCTTGCTGTCATTCATAAAACTTGTAATTCTCTCTAACTGATATGACTTTAAAATATGCTGATTTGGCTGCATAATCAGATATAAAAACAATATACCTAATGGAATAATTGCAGCAATTATTCCTCCAATTATTTTATAGCTAAGCCCTGATACATACATTATACCACAAAATATAAGAGAAATAACTATACTTGTTGATAAATCTGGCTGTAATAAAACTAGGGCCAATGGTATTGCAAATAAAATTATTACTTTAACCAAAAATTTAAAGGTATTTAATTTCTCTTTATTCTTATTAATATAATATCCCAGAAATAATATAATAAAAATCTTTGTAAACTCTGATGGCTGTAACTGAAAGAACTTTAAATCAATCCATCTTGTAGCGCCCATATGATGTGAGCCACCTACTTTAACCCATATCAGAAGAATAAGATTCAGAGCATAAATAACCCACGCAAATTTGAGAACAAATTTATAGTTGGTAAATATTGCAATTGTAGCAGCAATAATACCAATTATCAGACCAAATACCTGTTTTTTTTCATATAAATTTGAATCAGTCGCACTTGCAATTGCAAAAATTCCAAGAATTGTAAGTGCGAGCACACAGATTAGAAGTGCAAAATTAAAATGACGATATTTATAGTTTTTTATAATATCAATTATTCTTGTCATTAAAAACTCCAATTTATTTTTTTGCAGTATTTAGAGTACTATTTATCAGACTCTGCACTATGTCTAACTTCCTTAATTGGAATATTGGCAATCAATGCAGGTACTGCACCGTTAGACCCTTCTGATTCAGTCTGAGTAATCTGAATATCAAGGCCATCACAGTCAATTTCCATATATTTTTTTATAACATTAATTATGTCATTTTTTATAAGCTCCATTGTTTCAGGATTGCAATTTGCTCTGTCTGAAACAAGAAGAAGTTTTAATCTATCTTTGGCAACATCCCCAGAAGGTTTTTTCTTAAAAATATCAAAAATACTCATTGAAATACCCCCTACTTATTCTTCTTGCCAAATAATTTATGGAAAAATCCCTTTTTCTGATCTAAATCAAGAAGAGGAACGTCTTCTCCTAATATTCTCTTACAAATATTTAAGTATGCCTGGCCTGCAAGTGTGTCAGAACCAACAAGTGGTTCACCATTATTAGTAGATATTACGATACTTTCATCATCAGGAACTGCACCAATTAAATCAACAGCTAAGATTTCTACAACATCCTCAATAGACATCATATCACCCTTTTTGACCATATCCATTCTGATTCTGTTAACAACAAGATCTGCTCTCTTTTTCTCATTAGCTTCTAATAATCCAATTATTCTGTCAGCATCTCTGATAGCTGAAACCTCAGGCATAGTTACAACTATTGCACGGTCAGCACCAGCAATAGCATTCATGAATCCCTGTTCAATTCCTGCTGGACAGTCAAGAATTATGTAATCAAATTCCTCTCTGAGTTCATCTGTAAGCTTTTTCATCTCCTCAGGTGAAACACTATTTTTATCACCTGCCTGAGCACATGGTAAAAGGAAAAGATTTGGGAATTTCTTATCTTTAATCATAGCCTGTTTAGCACGGCAATTTCCCTTAACTACATCTACAAGATTATATACAATTCGGTTCTCAAGACCCATTACAACATCAAGGTTTCTTAAACCTATATCTGTATCTATTAAAATTACTTTCTTGCCAAGCATTGCAAGACCTGTTCCTACATTAGCTGTGGTTGTTGTCTTACCAACACCACCTTTTCCTGATGTTACTACTATTACTTCACTCATGGTAAAATAATCCTCCCAAGTTATTTAGTGTTTTTTATAGTTTAAAAATGAATGTCATTTAAAACTTCTTTATTAAGTGGTTCAATATAAATATTTCCATTTTCCACAAATGCAATTTTCGCCTCAGAAACTCGTTTTTGTTTGTCTTTCTTCAGTTTCTTAGGTTTTGCGATATCCTCATCTGATGCTCTCGCAATGAAATCTCCAATTCTTATCTGCATAGGATCCATTTCCAGTGCAACAACAAATGAACCAATATCACCTGATGTTCCTGCAAACACTGTACCTTTCAGTGTTCCAAGGATGATAACATTTCCACCTGATACAACTTTTGCACCTGGATTTACATCACCAAGAATAATAATACTTGAATGACTCTCTATCACCTGACCAGATCTGAGTGTTCCTCTATAAAACTGCCCATCGTTATAGTCAGTTTCCTCTTCTGGCAAAATCTCCTGCTGTTCTTCAGGCTGTTCTTCTTCTTGTTCAATATGCCTGTTTAGAGCTTCCTTAAAAATTTCTTCTCTATCTTTATCATTGTCTACAACACATACAATATTAAGGTCAGAATTTTCAGAAATCACATCGAGAATTTCTTTAATTTCATCGTCAGACAGTTCTCTTCCCTCGAAGCTAATCCCCATAGAGGCATCTCCTAAAAACTTTGCTGAATCCCTGAATTTCACAGAAATGTCTTCTTTAAGCTCTTCAAAAGGAATTTCTCCGTTCAACACAACTATAATACCATATTTGTTTCCTTTTATCACTACAGAATTTTTCATTTTTTTAATTTATTTTATTTACTCCTTTCAAGATATTAATCATTTGTAACACCTGATGTTGGTACGGCAGCAACTCCTCCATATAACTCTTCGTCAGTTGTAAGTCCGTAATAATATTTTATCATATCTCTTATTACCTCAGCGTTATATCCAGATGATTCACCATTTGGAATTACAACACTAAGTGCAATCTCAGGATTGTCATAAGGCGCATACGCTACAAAGACCGCATGATTTGAGCGGAGCTTGTTTTCCTGCGCTGTTCCAGATTTACCTGCCACAGGAATCTGGAAATTTTTAAATGTTGTCTTGGCTGTACCTTCTGTAACAACCATTCTCATTCCCTGATGTACAGCATTCCATGTGCTTTGAGAAAAATCTGAGGTATTTTCAAGATGAGGTGAATATTTTTTTATAATATTTCCCTGATTATCTGTGACTCTGTCTAAAAGAGTCAGCTTATAATCATTGCCTCCGTTAGCTACTGCAGTAACATATCTTGCTAACTGAATATTTGCAAAACTGTTAGATCCCTGTCCAATTGCAGAACGTACTGAATCCTGTGTTGTAAATATCGGATCATTCTCTTCTATTTCTACTCCGGATTTTTCTGTCAGTCCAAGTTTAGAAGCATAACTCTTTAACTTTGAAATTCCAAGATCATTATCAAAGTTTCCTCTGGAATCCATACTTAATTCATAACCTGTTTCATAGAAGAAATAGTTACAAGAAAACGCCAGTGCCTGTGATACATTTATTCCTCCATGGTTCCCTGGGAATTTCCAACATTTTGCTGATGGAGTTATTTTCTTAAATTCACCCTGATCAACTATGATTCTTCCAGGATAAATAATTCCCTCCTCCATTCCTGTAATCGCTGTGAGCATTTTAAATGTAGATCCAGGTGCTGTCCTAGTCTGAGTGGCTCTGTTATAAAGTGGCAGTGATAAATCACTGTTTAATTTATTCCAGTAAACAGAATCTATAGTACCAGATAATCTGTTATTATCATAACTAGGATAAGTAATCATGGCAAGAACTTCACCTGTGTTGGAACTAGTTACCACAAGAGATGCAGAACATGGATCAAGTGCAACCTGGGCTGGTGTAATATTCATAAGTCTTATTTGTTCTTTAATAAAGTCATATGATGAACCTCCAGAAGAAAGTGAGCCATATGCTGCCTCGTCATAAGCAAGCACTCCCTGGTCGAACAATGCCATACAAATTCTATTTCCTGAAAGACTTCCGCCATATATGAGATAATAATATATTTTTTTGCTAAATCCTGTATCACTATAAAGTCTTTGATTTAAATACTGAACAAGTGCATTGTAAATTTCATCTGAATCAGAATACTTTGTCTTATCTGAATCAACAATTTTAGATGTATCAATCCAGTTTTTCGAAATTGCATACATCAGAAATTCCCTGAAACTTATATTACCATCTGTCCAGCTGATATAAGTACTGTCGTCGTAATTTATTGATTTTTTATTTATAACCCCAGCTTTATTCGTCAGGTCTGTATAAATATAATCATAGTAATCCTGATATTCCTCTGGCAATGAGGAATACTTATCTGGATTAGAGGAATGTAACTGTCTTGAAATTTCCTCTATTACCTGTTTTTGTTTTGGAATAAATGTATCATATATTGCTTTTTCGTTTTCGGTGGCACTTTCAAGCCCAAATGCATTTAAATCAAGAACATTATTGTTAATCATCTGAAAATATACATCTTTTACCGGAATCGGTATTGTCTTCATATTTTCAGCTGGTTTTACATCATAATTTACTATTTTTGAATAAAGGATACCAGCTAACTTCTGTTTCAGAATTGTATATCCTGCTTTCTGCATTCTGGCATCAATTGATAAATAAACATCATCACCTGCTTTGGCTTTTGTTTCTTTTACGACTTCAAGTGTTTTTCCAGTGCTGCTTGTTAAAATTGTCTGCTTTCCCTTTTTACCCTGGAGGTCTTTCTCCATAACACTTTCAATTCCTGATTTACCAACCACATCAGATATATCATAATTTCCTCCGCCAGAATTAAGTGACGCAAGCTGATCTTCTGATACTGTACCTGTATAACCAAGAATATGAGAATAATACTCACTGTCGTTATATACTCTTATAGTCTCATCTGTTACTGAAACTCCTTTAAGTTCAGATGCTGACTCATAAATTGCAGCAACTGTATTCTCAGATACGTTAGATGAAATCTTAGTGGAGATATATTTCTGATATGAATTAAGCGAAAGTTTATATCGTATCATTGCGATATATAGTTTTTCTATATCAGTGTATTCATCTGAAATAACAAATTTTTTCTTGCCACATAAAAATTTCATAACATCTGAAGCAGTACTATTCTTCTCATTATCATCAAGCTCATCAATAGATTTCTTTCCGTAAATATCTCTAAGAAAACCAAGTCTATCAGTATCAGATGAAACAAGAAATTCATATTCACCATTTGCATTTATATTAATTTTAAAATCATTAATTATAGTATCATTATTGGATAAAATTATTCTGACTGTTTTTGCAATAACATCATTAAGCTCTTTATTTTTATCATCAGAGCTGTCAATATCATCCTCAATCTCCACAGCATATGCAAGTTTATTATATGCCAGAAGAACCCCATTTCTGTCATATATATTTCCTCTTGTACCTGCGGTATATACATCTTTCTCGGCAATCTGTATGTAGTTATCTAGATAATATTGCTGTTTTACAATCTGAAGATAGAATACTCTGAAAAGTAAAACAGAAAATAGTGAACCAACAATCAGAACAAGTACAAATAATCTGGACTTAATTATGTTTAAAATATATTCAAAAACTTCTCTAATCAAATTTAGAAGCACTCCTTTTTTCTGATTTTTCTATTTTATGATTAGCCCATAACATTGGTCTGTAGAAAATCAGCATAATAATAACAGTATAAAGCATTTCAGGTAAAATTATATGAATTAAATAATATCCAAAATCCAGTCTGTTTCTAATTAAAAAAGCAAATACATAAAATACAAAATTATATATAAAATCACTTGCACATAATAATCCGATTGGAAGGGTTACGTCCTCATCATAAAATACTCTGTTGAATATTCCATTTATAAAACCTATGTACATATATAATAATGCCTGAAAGCCAATTACTTTGCCAAAGAACAAATCAAGCAGTAGTCCGCAAAACAGTCCCACATACATTCCTTCTTTTTTTCCACGCATAAAACCAGCTGCAAATGTAATTATTAGTAGCAGATTAGGCGAAACAGATGCCAGAGATAACACTTTAAATAATGTACATTGCAGCATAAAAAGCAATAGCACTGAAATTGTCAATACAACCTTTCGTAACATTTCTGTCCTCCTAAATTAATTACCTGTGTTTTTTTGCTCTTTAATTACCAAAACAGTATCTAGATGGGCAAAATCTACTACTGGTGTAATGTCTGCAGATTTTGTTAGATTATTTGAATCTTCCTTTATATTCTTTACATAACCAATTAATATTCCAGGAAGAAACTTAGAACTGATATTTGAAGTAACAATCATATCTCCCTCATTAATCTGTGCATTTTTATTTATATTGAATACCTGAAGTACACCGTCATTTATTAATTCCAAACTTCCTTTTACAATACATTTGTCTGAAGTAGACGCAAACTGTGCACTTACATTGCTCTCATCATCAGCAATTGATCTGACAAGCGAATAATTTTTGTTAACAGAATAAACAATACCTACCAGTCCTCCACCACCTATTACATTCATGTCTTTTTCAATTCCATCATCACTGCCTTTATCAATAGTAAAAACTGAGTACCAGTTACCAGCATCTTTACTTACTATTCTTGCTCCAACAGTGCTGTAATCGGCATACTGATTATCAAGCTGATACAAGGATCTTAACTGTTCTAGTTCATTTCTCTCCTCAACCGTCAGGGCATTTTTGTTTTGAAGATCTGCAATAGTATTTTTAAGTTCTTTATTCTCTTTTCTTATGTGTTTTAATTCTTTAATTTCCTGCCCTTTATCGCTGAACCAGTTTCCAACACTGTTCATGCCCTTTGTAACTGGCATAATAGCGTAAGAAACCGCAGATCTTACTGGAGTGGCAAAGCCGCTGAATACAAAAGATGAAATAATAGTAACAAAGCACAGTATCGAAAGTATTATCAGTACATATTTAGTTGGAAATTCACTTCTGTTTCTTCTTCTCAAAACAAATACCTCTCAATATTAATTATATTGTTTTTCTCTAGGTACATACATTAATTCACGTAACTTATTATTGGAAAGAATTTCTGCAATTCCCCTTATTACTGTTTCTTCTGGATTGTCATCAAGATTAACCATAAGCCCTGTCTCCTGTCTTATAAGTGAATCTAAATTTTTAATCTGTGATGAGCCTCCTGTAAGATAGACTCCAGTACTAATAATATCCGCAGATAATTCAGGTGGAGTTCTCTCTAATATAACTTTAATCGAATCTATTATTGAATGAAGAATTTCAGTAATTGCTTCATATACTAGTTCTGAACTAATTTCCTTGCTAGAAGGAAGTCCTGTAACGATATTTCTTCCATGGGCAACATATGTGTTGTTTGAAGAATTAGTTGCATCTGCAAGATGAATTTTCACAGCCTCTGCAGTTCTCTTACCAATAATAAGATTATATTTTTTTCTGACAATACTGCAGATAGCATCATCTAACTTAGAACCTCCAGTCTTTATTAATTTGCTGAGTACAATTCCCCCAAGTGATATAACTGAAATTTCAGTTGTATCAGAACCAATATTGACTACCAAATTACCCTTAGGACTCTCTACATCTATTCCTACACCAACTGCATCTGCAATTGGTTTCTCAACTACATTAATATGTTTTGCTCTTATCCTTGACTCGGCAATCATATCATAAAATGCTCTTTTCTCTACTTCTGTTATATCTGTTGGAACTGCAACACAGAAATCACCGCTCCCGCTTATTCCTTTTCCATTTAATTTTCTGAAGAAGCATTCAAATAAAACATCCATATTTCTGATGTCTGCTATAACTCCATATCTTACTGGAAATATAATATTTATGTTTGAAGGTGCTTTTTCAAACATATCAAATGCAGGATCGCCATAATCAAATACTTCGTCCTTATTCTTCTTTGCTATTACATTTTTCTCATTTATTATTTTCTTATTTGTTAAACCAAATATCTTAAAATTACTCGTTCCTAAGTCAATGCCATATAAATGCTGTGCCATTCTATATTCCTCCATCTTAAATCAACTCTAAAAAAATCCCTGCTGTTTCAGGCTGATATATTTATTATCTCCAATTATTATGTGGTCAATCACCGCAATGCCTATTATATCACCGGCACGTTTCATTTTGATAGTTGTATTTACATCATCTTTACTTGGAGTAGGGTCTCCGCTAGGATGATTATGTATTAGAACAATATTTACCGCCTCATTCTTTAATGCCTCAATAAAAGTCTCTCTTGTTGAAGCAATGGAGGAATTTACTGTTCCTTTTGACAAGATTACATCACCTATAAAACAGCACTTATTATTCAGCATTGCCATAATAAAATGCTCTGTTTTAAGATGTCTTAAATCTTCCATATAATAATTTGCAATCAGTTCCGGAGACGAAAAATCCTCTTTTAATGAAATGCTGGATTTCGCAATTCTCCTGCTTAGTTCGGCAATACATTTTATCTGTATTGCTTTAACATCACCTATTCCCTTGATCTTTTTCAAATCAGAAATACTGATATTGGCAATATCACCAATATTTTTTACTGATTTTAAAGAAAGAATTTTTTCTGCAAGCTGAACTGAATTGTTTTCAACTGTACCAGTTCTAATAATAATACCAAGGAGCTCAGAATCAGTAAGACTGTCCGCTCCCATGTGCAAAAATTTCTCATAAGGTCTGTTTTCTTTTTTTATTTGTTTTATTTTACTAATAATTGTACTTCCTTTCTAAACTCTCCCGAAGTTTGAAAAAAGAAAATTACTAGTATAATAACATAATAACTACAATTTAACAATACCCGCATCTACTAATTTCTGTAATGAATTAATAATTCCGAGTTTTGCATGATACCAGGTAAGTCCACCCTGAAAATACACTGCATATGGTGGTTTTACAGGTCCGTCAGCACTTAATTCAATCGAAGAGCCCTGTACAAAAGCACCTGCTGCCATTATTACATCACTGTCATATCCTGGCATAGCCCAAGGTTCAGGTGTTACGAAGCTGTCAACTGGTGCTGCAAACTGGATTCCCTTACAGAATTCCACCATTGCTTCCTTGGACCCTAATTCTACAGCCTGTATAATGTCATATCTAGGTTCTTTAGAATCCGGCACAACTTTATAACCTAATTTTTCATATATAGCCGATGCAAATACCGCACCCTTAACTGCTGAATTTACCACAACAGGTGACATAAATAATCCCTGATAAAATCTTGGCATAACACCTTGTGAAGCTCCTACTTCTTTTCCAAGACCTGGAGAAGTGAGTCTGTATGCAGCATTTTCCACACATTTTTTTGTTCCTGCAATATATCCTCCAAGAGGAGCAAGTCCACCTCCCGGATTTTTTATAAGAGAACCCACAACCATATCTGCTCCAAATTCACTAGGCTCATTGTAACAGACAAATTCTCCATAACAGTTATCAACCATAACAATAAGATCTTCATTTATTTCCTTAATGAATTTTATTATATCTCCAATATCATATGGAGATAATGTTTTTCTAGTCTGATAACCTTTTGATCTCTGAATAGCAATAAGTTTAGTTTTTGAATTAATTGCATTTTTTATTCCTTCTCTGTCAAATCTTCCATCAGGCTTAAGATCAACCTGAGAATATGAAATTCCATATTCTTTAAGTGAGCCAACACTTTCTCTTATTCCAATTACTTCTTCTAATGTGTCATAAGGTTTTCCTGAAACTGAAAGTAATTCATCTCCAGGTCTGAGATTTGAAAAAAGTGCAAGTGCCAGGGCATGTGTACCACATGTAATCTGTGGTCTTACAAGAGCATCCTCTGTCTTAAATATTCTTGCATAAACTTTTTCTAAAGTATCTCTTCCAAGATCGTTATAACCATAACCTGTCGATGCCGATGAGAGACATGCCTCGCTGACATTCTCCTGCTGCATTGCTTTTATTACCTTCAGCTGATTATATTCTGCAATTAAATCAAACTCATTAAATCTTTCTTTTAAGCTATCTTCTATGTCATTACAAAAATCAAGTACATTCTCATTAATACCTAATTTCAGATACATCTCATTTATATTATTGTTCATTCTTAGTTCCTTTCATGTTTTTATTCTGACAAACATCATATATTTTGTCACACATCATGTTTACACTATTTGAATAATCTTCATAATTTAAAAACATTACATCTTTTTCTCTTCTAAACCATGTAAGCTGTCTCTTTGCAAAATGTCTTGTATCTCTCTTTATTATGTCTATGGCAGTATCTAAATCATACTCTCCATCAAGATATGATACAATTTCCTTATACCCAAGTCCCTGCATAGAGACAAGACTTCTATCATAGCCTAAATCCCTAAGATGTTTTACCTCATCAACAAGACCTTTTTCTATCATCTTATCAACTCGGTATTCAATTCTGTCATAAAGAGTTTTTCTTTCTCTGTTCAGCACAAAATATGCATAATTGTAAGGAGAAGTTTTCTCCCTCTCCTTTTTATTGTGCACAGACATTAACTCTCCTGTATTTTCATAGTACTCAAGTGCTCTTATAATCTTTTTTGAGTTATTTTTATGAATTGCTTCTGCTGATTTTGGATCAGTTTTCTTTAACAATTCATATAAGTAATCAATCCCCTTGTCTGCCAGTATATCTGTATATTTTTTTCTGACACTTTTATCACTGTCTTCTTCGTTAAAATCAATATCATACAATACACTCTGTATGTAAAATCCTGTTCCCCCTGTAATAATTGGAATCTTACCCTGATTATATATTTCATCCATTGCATTTTTTGCAAGTTTCTGAAAAACAAATACATTAAACTCCTCATCTGGATTTATTATATCTATCAGATAGTGTTTGACACCATCCATCTCCTGAGGCATTATTTTGGCAGAACCAATATCCATATGTCTGTATACCTGGATTGAATCTGCACTGATAACAGCTCCGTTTATTTTTTTTGCAAGTTTTATTGAAAGTTCAGTTTTTCCGACTCCTGTAGGACCTGTTAAAATCACAAGAGGCTTTTTATTATTTTCTGACATCTCTATTCATCCCTAAATTATTCTTTTAAATTTCTTTTCAAGTTCATATCTGCTCATTGATATTATTGTAGGCCTTCCATGAGGACAGTTATACGGATTATCAAGAGTGAGAAGTTCGCTGATTAATTCATCTGCTTCCCTGAATGATAATTTATTATTCCCCTTAACTGCAGCTTTACATGACATTGATGCAATCTTCTCTGTAATAAGTTCTGACTTAAGAGAAGTGGAATTTTCATCCAAATTGTCAATTATATCTCTTAAAAGTTCTTCACTTCCGATGGAATACATATTGTCAGGAACTGCATATACTGCATATTCTTTTCCTCCAAAATGTTCTATCTCAAATCCCAATTCCTTGAAATTAGCTTCAAATTTTTTTATCAGCATTTCTTCTTCCATTGAAAGTGTTAAGATTATTGGAGGATTTAATTGTTGTGATGTAAATTCCTTATTTTTCAGTTTTGTCATAGTCCTCTCATATAGGACTTTTTCATGGGCAGCATGCTGATCAACAATATATAAGCTGGTATTATATTCTATAAGCCAATATGTATCAAACAGCTGTCCAATCATTTTATGTTTCATTTTTTCCTTTTTAGAAAGAAAACGTCCATCAAAGAGTTCCTGCTGTGATCCTGTCTCAATTTTTTTTACAACATCTAAATCAGGTAAAGAATTCAAATTACTTTCATCGTTTAATATATTTAAAGATTTATCACTTAGTTCTTCCTTTATTTTTTCAATACGTCTTGTTTCAAATGGTTCAGGCGGCTTTTCTGTTTTTCTGACATTCAAAGCTGGTTTTATTACCTGATTGTCATATAATGAAGGTTCCGATACAATCTTCTCATCCTTTTTCTCATCTTCATCATATTTTACTTCATTTATAAATTCCTTCGTCTTAAGCAGATCACTAACTGTATTGTAAAAGAAATTATACACATCATTCTGATTTTCAAATCTTATTTCCATCTTCGACGGATGTACATTTACGTCAATAAGTTCCGGATCTATTAAAAAATCCAGAACGCAGAACGGATAATTGTGCTGCATAATATATGGTTTGTATGCGTCTTCAATGGCAGAATTAATTATCTTGCTTTTTATATATCTTCCATTTATAAAATAAACCATATTATTTCTATTTCCCCTTGTAACAACAGGCTTTCCAATATATCCTTTTATCTTCATATTTTCAAATTGTGAATCTGTCTCTATTATATTTGAGGCCACATCTTTTCCAAAAATAGTATATATTATATCTTTTAATCTTCCATTCCCAGATGTATGTAATTTGGAATTGGAATTCACTATAAATCTTATAGATATCCCCGGATTTGACAGGGCAATTTTTTCAACAATTGCAGCTATATAGGAGGCTTCTGTTGTTTTTGATTTCAAAAATTTTCTTCTGGCCGGAGTATTGTAAAACAAATTTCTAATAATGAACGTGGTTCCAAATGGAGCTCCTACCTCCTCAATACCTTTTTCTTCTCCGCCTTCTATTGAATATCTAAGACCTGTGAGATCATCTGGAGTTTTCGAAATGCATTCCACCTGTGAGACTGCGGCAATACTTGAGAGAGCCTCTCCTCTAAATCCCAGTGAATGAATACTGAGAAGGTCTGCAGAAGTTTTTATCTTACTTGTTGCATGTCTTAAAAAGGCAGTCTTTATATCTGATTTTCTGATTCCCTCTCCGTTATCAGTAATCCTAATATAAGATATGCCACCTTCTTTTATTTCCACTGTAACAGCACTTGCTTTGGCATCTATTGCATTTTCCATAAGTTCCTTAACAATAGATGATGGTCTGTCTACAACCTCACCAGCTGCTATTTTATCAATTGTGCTTTTATCCAGTACATTTATCTTAGACATTTTAACCCTTCCTTATGCCAACCATCTGTTCTTTAATTTATTCTGTAATTTATATATAGTATTTAACGCATCAATAGGAGTCATATTGGATACATCAAGATTCTTTATTTCTTCTAATATATCATCATCCTTTACTGTATCAAATAAAGACATCTGTGTCATCTCCACATTATCTGTACGAAATCTCTCATTTTTCTTAGCAGGTTTTAAATCTTCTGCAATTTCCCTGGCCTTGGCAGATATATCAGCATCAACAAGACTAGAAACAATTTCCTTTGCTCTTTCAATTACTGAATCTGGGATTCCCGCAAGTTTCGCAACCTGTATTCCATAGCTCTTGTCTGCTCCGCCTTTGACAATTTTTCTGAGGAAAATAATATCGTCCCCCTGTTCCTTTACAGCAATACAGTAGTTATTTACGCCCTGAAGTGTTCCTTCAAGTTCTGTTAATTCATGATAATGTGTAGCAAAAAGTGTCTTTGCGCCCAATAATTTAGTATTACTTATATGTTCAACAACTGCCCATGCAATACTTAGTCCATCAAATGTACTAGTTCCTCTTCCAATCTCATCAAGTATAAGAAGGGAATCTTTTGTTGCATTTCTGAGTATATTTGCAACCTCAGTCATCTCTACCATAAATGTACTCTGTCCAGATGATAAATCATCTGACGCACCCACTCTTGTGAATATTCTGTCACAAATTCCAATATTTGCTGAACTTGCCGGTACAAATGAACCAATCTGGGCCATAAGAACAATAAGTGCTGTCTGTCTCATATACGTTGATTTTCCAGCCATATTTGGTCCTGTAATAATAGAAACCCTGTTCTTATTTTTATCAAGATATGTGTCATTTTCTACAAACATAGAGCCATTCATCATTTTTTCAACTACAGGATGACGACCATTTTTTATATCAATTACACCTTTATCATTTATATTCGGTCTAACAAAATTATTATGTTCTGCCACATATGCAAGGGAACAGTACACATCAATATATGCTACAATTTTTGCTGTCTTCTTAATTCTGACAACTTCATCTGCAATTTTATTTCTAATTTTGCAGAAAATATCATATTCAATATTTGTCAGTTTATCTTCTGCCCCAAGGATAATATCTTCAAGTTTTTTCAGTTCATCTGTTATATATCTCTCAGCGTTAGTAAGAGTCTGTTTTCTGATAAAATAATCAGGAACCTGATCTTTTGCTGAATTAGTAACCTCAAAACAGTATCCAAAAACTTTATTATATTTAATTCTTAAGTTTTTTATACCTGTCTTTTCCTTTTCTTCCTGTTCTAATTTTGCCAACCAGGTTTTTCCCTCAGTTTTAGCTTTTCTGTATTTGTCTACATTTTCATCATAACCGTCTTTTATTATTCCTCCTTCTTTCTGAGCAAGAGGAGGATCATCATTTATTGATTTATCTATTAGTTCGCATATATCTGACAATGTGTCAAATTTTTCATATATATCCATTAACTCTTCTGACTTACAGTTTTTTAAGAGTTCTTTAACATATGGAAGCATTGACAGAGAATTTTTAAAAGATATCAGGTCTCTTGGATTTGCTGACTGATATGTAACTCGTCCTATAAGTCTCTCAAGATCATAAACTGGTGTCAGATATTCCCTGATTTCTTCCCTTGTTATTAAATCATTATTTATTTCCTCAATTGCATCCTGACGTTTTACTATGTCCACTTTATCTATCAATGGCTGTACTATAAAATTTCTGAGTAATCTTGCACCCATTGCGGTTTTTGTTTTATCAAGAATGCCAAGGAGTGAACCCTTTTTCTGTTTTTCCCTGAGTGTTTCTGTAAGTTCTAAGTTTCTTCTTGTAGAGGTATCTATAATCATATACCTGTTTGTAGAATATTGTGTAATTGAAATAATATTGGCAAGTGAATTTTTCTGCGTTTCCAAGAGGTATCTCAGCAATGCACCAGCGCATATTGTACCTACTTTATAGTCACTTATTCCAAGTCCTTTTATATCCATTACCTTGAAATGATCTTTAATTGTGTTAACACACATATCCTCATCAAAATACCAGTTATCCAGTGTAAAAATACAAATATTTAATCTGTTTTTCAGATCATTTACATCTATTCCTGTCATCAGAAATGGCGAATTTACAACAATTTCTGATGGCATATATTTATTTATCTCATCTAAAAGACTTCTGTCCGAATTCACTTCCGTGAGCATAAAATCTCCAGTTGTGATATCTGTAATAGCAACACCATATGTATCATCCATAAAGGTGATGCACATAAGATAATTGTTTCTTGTCTCATCCATAGTGTCTGTGGCAATATTTGTACCAGGAGTTACTACTCTAATAACTTCTCTTTTAACAAGACCTTTTGCTAATTTTGGGTCTTCAACCTGTTCACCTATAGCAACTTTATATCCTTTTTGAACTAATTTTGTTAGATATGTATCTACTGCATGATATGGTATACCACACATAGGAGCTCGTTCTTCTAATCCACAGTCTTTTCCTGTAAGAGTGAGTTCTAATTCTCTTGATGCAGTCTTTGCATCGTCAAAAAACATTTCATAAAAATCTCCAAGCCTGTAGAATAATATACAATCTTTATACTGTTCCTTAGTTTCAAGATATTTCTGCATCATTGGTGAAAGCTGTCCCATTATATTTCCTCCATTGTGCCCAGATAGTAAAATCCTTTAGCTTCATCCAGCTTGACATTTACTATTTTACCAATCAAATCTTTACATCCCTTAAAATGAACAAGACTTCCATTGCTCATCCTACCAGTTACAAGTTCATTATTATGTTCATTTATTTCTTCAACAAGAACTTCATATGTATTGCCCACGTGCTTTAGTGTCTGTTCATTTGAGATTTCATGAACAGTGGCTAAAAGTCTGTCAAATCTGTCCTTAATAACATCTTTTGGAATCTGATCATCCATCTTTGCAGCAGGTGTTCCTGTTCTTTTTGAATATATAAATGTGTATGCACTGTCAAACCTGATTCTATTAACCACATCTAATGTATCCTTAAAATCTTCCTCTGTCTCCCCAGGGAATCCAACAATAATGTCAGTTGAAAGTGAAATATCAGGTATTTCTCTTCTGATTTTTTCTGCAAGATTTATATATTTTTCCTTGTCGTAATGACGATTCATTATCTTTAAAATTCTGCTGCTACCTGACTGCAGAGGGAGATGAAGCTGTCTGCAAATCTTCTTTGAATTCTTCATAACTTCAATCAGATCATCAGATAAATCCTTAGGATGAGAAGTCATAAATCTAATTCTCTTTAACCCCTCAATCTTTTCAACTCTTCTTAAAAGTTCCGCAAATGTTATTTCTTCCTCAAGGTTCTTGCCATATGAATTGACGTTCTGTCCAAGAAGCATTATCTCAGATACTCCATCGTTTACAAGCTTTTGTATTTCATTTACTATATCCTCTGGTTTTCTGCTTCTCTCTCTTCCTCTGACATAAGGTACTATACAGTAACTGCAGAAATTATTACATCCAAACATAATATTAACACCAGATTTAAATGAATATTTTCTTTCACTAGGCAATTCCTCAACTATATTATCTGTATCTTTTAGTATCTCAATTACTGGTTTATCCAGTGTAAGTCTGTCATATATTAGTTCTGCAAGTTTATATATATTATGAGTACCAAAAACAAGGTCAACAAATTTATAGCTTGACCTTATCTTCTCTACTACTGTTTCTTCCTGCATCATACATCCACACAGTGCAATCATCATATGTTCATTTTTCTCTTTCTGCTTTTTCAGAAAACCTAAATGACCATAAACTTTTAAATTTGCATTTTCCCTTACAGTACATGTGTTATATAATACAAAATCAGGATTTTTGGTTTCTTTTTCTATATATCCTATCTGTTCTAATATACCAATTAGTTTTTCAGAATCCCTTGCATTCATCTGACATCCAAATGTTGTAGTGCAGGAGTACAAAGGTCTTCCAAGTTCTTTTGATTTTCTGCTGATTAACTCTCTGCATTTTGCAATATAGTAGTACTGTCTCTCTGGCTCAGTAACCGGTGGTTCTCCGGTCGTATCAATTAAATCTAGATTAATTTCGTTCATTTCTTCCTCCGTTTGATACTATTGTATTTTTTATTATAATTTAATTATCTGTTTATCTGTGACTATGTAATCTGGACTGATATCAGTATCTTCAATTATCTCTTCATCAATTTTTTCTATTACCTGAAAATCATAAGCTATGGCAATCTTAACCACACTGTCATGGAGTGTAAGGTATTTATCATAATAACCCCCTCCATATCCTATCCTGTGCCCAGACTTATCAAATACTAGTCCTGGCATCATAATTACAGAATTTATCCCTGGCAAGCATTTATGTTTTTCAGATGGTTCGGGAATCTTAAATTTTGACTGGTTATCTATATACAAATCATCTATATTATCCAGATAGAAGAATTCCATCTCATCTCCAATCACCTTAGGTGCAGCGATCTTTTTCCCCACATCAAAATAAGAGCACATTATTGCTCTCGTACTCACTTCACTCCTGATGTTTGCAAAACATAAAAGTTCTGATTTGCTGTTAAATTCATCTAATTTCAGTAGATTGTCAAGAATACGGCTGCTAAGTGTTTCAATTTCTTTATCAGAAAGTGAATTTCTTAACTTTGCCATATCTCTTCGTAATTCTTTTTTCGACATTTTTTATTTACCTTTTTTAGGAATTATTTTGTGTACTCTTCCATCAGGTTCTACAATTCTGATGTTATTTAATTGTCCTCTTAAATTGTTATGGACTAATTTGATATACTCATCTCTTAGTTTCTTCTGTTCTTTTTTTTCATCTTCTGTGAGCTGTCTTGTTTTTGAAAGTCTTGCAAGCTCATTTATTCTGTCTAATTTATTCTGTTCCATATTATTTCTCCTGATTTCTATTTTTCAATGATATATAATTCTCCATCTTTTTCAATACAGTCAGCATACTCTCCATTTTCATGAAGGATTAACTCCTCATCAGGGAAACTATATATATCAATAAATGGTCTGCTCTTTTTTAGCAATTTTTTCTTTGTACTTCCACAGAAAAGAAGACTATTATCAAAAACTCTTACTAATTCCTGTGTCATATCAGAATTATCTCTCTCAAATACTGAATCTACCTTTCCTGAGTTTATATTCAAAAAAGATATTTTGTTATCCTTAGTTATGCAGATATATGGTTCGTTATTTAACACATACGGTTTAGCCAGATCAATTAATCTGATAACATCCTGATTAATACAATTCTTTGTCTCACCATTATGTATATTATAAAATTTTACTTCTTCCTGCTTATTCTCATTATCTACAATTGTATAAATCAAATAATCTCCACTCTTTTTTATATATGGTATGGTCTTTGTATAAAAGGCCTGCTCGATAACAGAATAAACAATCTTATCCTGGGAGATAAGAAGGTCAGAAATCATCTGTCCTAAGTTAATAAGGCTAACAGTCTCAAGGCTTGCCTCATCCTTTTCAAGTTCGTTATATCTGTTATCAACAAGGAGCGAAAAACCTGTTTTTATCGCACACTGATTTTCTGAAACCATTATAAGATCAGAAATACCATTTTTAACCATACTGCTGTCATTAATTGTATATTCTCTGTCATCCTTTAGATTTAAAAATTTAATTTCAAATTTAAAAAAGCCAGCATATGTCTTCTTTTCATTATATGTCAAGTACTCTTTCTGCAAAAAAATGTACAAATCATTTATAATAAATATTCGCAGCCTTTTGTTATGAGGATATTCCATAAAATCATCCTCATAAGAATATATACTCTGTGTAACGTTTTCATTTATGTCATATCTGATAATTGAAATAGTTTTATTGCCGTCCTTATTGCAAAAAAGATTTGCAAAATACAGATATTTAGTATTTTCAGAACAGTCCTTTACTATACCAATATTATATTTTTCAATTGAAGGAAGTATTTCCTTGGACGAACCATCTAATATATCGTAAATATAATAATGTATCAGATTTATGCCCTCGTATTCACTCTCCGTCTCACTTTGTTCTATAATTTTACCATTAAAAATTCTGCCTTTTAAACCATCAGCATTTTTTAATATTTTAATATCCATTTAATCAAAACCTTTCGGGTAATCTAAAATCAGTCTGTCAGATAGTCAGTTATATTAAAATTCTCTTTATGGTGTGATGTAAATAAAGTTCCGTATTCTTCGCCATTTAATATCTTTTCAATTACTGAAATATGGCTGCCATTGGCAATTACCATATCAGCCCCTGAATCTGTTGCTATTTTTGCTGCAATCAGCTTAGAGCTCATTCCCCCTGTACCAACACTGCTGCCTGATGTACTCTTTCCCATGCTGAACATCTTCTCATCTATTGAAGTAACCAGTGGAACAAATTGAGCATTACTGTTGGTATTTGGATCATCTGTATAAAGTCCATCTATATCAGACAGAAGAATCAATAGGTCTGCATTTGTGATAGCAGTAACAAGTGCAGAGAGTCTGTCATTATCTCCAAACACGATTTCATATGTAGAAATAGTATCATTCTCATTTACTACAGGTATGATTCCCATCTTCAATAATTCTTTAAATGTGTTTCTTGCATTATATCTGCTGAGATCATCTGTCATTGTATATTTTGTCATCAGAATCTGTGATGCTTTCTGGTTGTACTCAGAAAATAATTTCTGGTAAATCATCATAAGCTGCGCCTGTCCTATGGATGCACATGCCTGTTTCTGAGCAATTGTTAATTCTCCAGAACCAAGTCCCGAAGCATTTCTACCAACAGCAATTGCTCCTGATGATACAAGAATTACTTCTTTACCCTGATTTCTGATATCCGTAAGAATTCTCACAAGTTTCTCAAGCTTATATAAATCTATATTATTTGTCTCCGGATGAGTTAATGATGATGAACCAATCTTTATGACAATACGTTTTTTATTTTTTAATTTTTTTCTCAAATCATTTATATCACACATATACATTTTCCTTCTTGTAATCCCGTTTTTCTGTCTATCTCTAAACTCGTAATCTCTAGTGTATCATAATTTCCATTATTCTGTCAACGGAGCATAGGTCCTCATAATTTCCTCTGCCACCTTCATTCCATCCATTGCTGCACTAGTTATTCCTCCAGCGTATCCAGCACCTTCACCACATGGATAAAGACCCAATATGTTGCTCTGAAAATCTTCGTCCCTGACTATTCTAAGTGGAGATGATGTTCTTGCCTCAATACCTGATACTACCGCATCTAATCTATTAAAACCATTTATTCTTTTTGCAAACTCCTCAACACCTTCAATTATTGTATTACTCATAAACTCTGGCAAAACATTTCTAAGATTTCCATAAGTATATTTTCCTTTAATAAGAGGCTGAACTTCTCCCATCCCCTTACTGGCAATGTTATTTTTAAAATCACCATACATCTGGACAGGAACATGTGACTGACCTTCATTATATGCTTTTTCCTCCAGTTCACGCTGTAATCTAATCCCACCCAGTGGAGTATTATCAGGAAAATCATCTTTTGTCACAGTAACAATAATTGCACTGTTAGAATTATCAGAATTTCTGCCACTATAGCTCATTCCATTAACGCAAAGCCTTCCTTTCTCAGATGATGAATTTACTACATATCCTCCAGGACACATACAAAAGCTATATACTCCTCTTCCATTTGATGCCTTATGTGTGAGTTTGTAGTTTGCAGCAGGCAGATCTTTATAGTATTTTCCATATTGTGATTTATCTATCATTTCTCTGGGATGTTCAATTCTTATTCCCATAGCAAATGATTTAGGTTCCATAATTGCCTTTTTGTTATAGATCATTTCAAATGTATCTCTTGAACTGTGACCTGTGGCCAAAATAACATTATCACATTCAACCTCCATTTTATCACCATTTTTGGTATTAACTGTTATTATTTTGTTAATTTTTCCATTTCTAGTTGTAAAATCTTCCATTTTGGTATTAAAAAAGAAATCTGCTCCATTTTTCTTTGCCCATTCACGCATATTTCTTACAATAACAGACAGTACATCTGTTCCAATATGTGGTTTATTTTCATATGTTATGCTTTCATCAGCACCAAATTTTACGAATGTTTCCAGGACAAAGTCATTTCTGCCCAGCTTATCTTTTACAAGAGTATTAAGTTTTCCGTCAGAAAAAGTTCCTGCCCCGCCTTCTCCAAATAATACATTTGAATTTTCATCCAGTTTATCGTTTTCAAAAAAATCATCGATTGACAACTGTCTGTTTTCAACATTTTCCCCTCTTTCAATTACAATTGGTTTATATCCATACATAGAAAGCAGATATGTACAAAACATTCCCGCTGGTCCATATCCAATCACAACAGGTCTGTTTTCCATTTTATTTTGCCCCATAACTTCAGGCTCATATTTCTTATCATTGTATCTGGTGATATTTGAAATTCTTGATTTTAGTATTTTATTTTCAATGGACTGATCCATTTTTACTGCTACGGAGTAAACAAATTTCAAATCCCCTTTTCTAGCATCAATTGATTTCTTTAAAATTTTATATGTAAAATTGGTATTCTTTCCTTTTAGATACCTTCGAATTTCTCTTTCTAAATCTTCTCTTGAATGTTTTATATTAACTTTTATCTGAGATATTTTAATCATTTTCCAGACTCCTTCCAGCAATATATGCACTTGCCCACGCATAATAGAGATTGTATCCTCCGCAAATTCCGTCAACATCCATACACTCTCCAGTAAAAATTAATCTGTCATTAATGACAGAATGCATATTTTCATCAATCATCGATATATCAAATCCCCCGCTGCAAACCTGGGAATGAGAAATATCATTTGTTTTATTTATTTCAAATTTTACATTCTTTATAAATCTGATAATTTTTTCAAGTTCCAAATCTGGCAGATTTTTGCTCCCCGGTGTAATCTCTCTGTTATCTGAATTGTAAAGGTTAATCAATGCCAGGGCAAGTTTATTATTTATAATCCCCCCCAGCAAATCAAGAAGAGTTTTTTTCCTGTATTCAAACTGACATGTCAGAAAAGAAATTATATCTTTTTCCTGGGAGTCTGGAAGAAAATCAATTACTATTTCTGGTTTCATATTTCTGGACAGCTTATAATTAATCTCATGTGCCAGCTGGAAAATTACTATTCCAGATAATCCATAATCAGTAATCTGTAATTCACCTGATGATTTCATGTCAGATTTTATAATATTTGCATCAATATTGCATCTTACACCTGAAGCCTTTTTAAAAAATTCAGACATCTTCTTGTTTGTTTTAACATAAATACTGCAAAGAGCCGGTAAAATATCTGTAATCTTTTGACCTGAATTTTGAAAGCATTTATTAAGTAACGATGTATCGTCTCCTTTTAGTCCCGCATTTGTTCCGTATGATAAAACAACGTAGTCTGATGTATATTTATTTTTACTCGAAGTAACTTGAAATTTACCGTTATATTTTACATCAGTTACCTTTTCTTCATAAATAATTTTCACTCCATTTAAAATACAAGCAGACACAAGAGCATTTCGCACAGTATGAGCCTGCATAGATTTAGGATAAAGATATCCAGACT
Source organism: uncultured Eubacteriales bacterium (assembly GCA_900314525.1). GTDB lineage: Bacteria > Bacillota > Clostridia > Lachnospirales > Lachnospiraceae > Bovifimicola. The sequence goes on along the minus strand of OMVN01000015.1, from coordinate 23,605 downwards.
TGTCTGTCACCATAACACCTATCTCATTAAAAATGTCAACAATACAATCAACGCTGCATTTTTTTAATATATTATCTATAAATTTTTTATCACTGCAATAAAAATTATCAGTACTTAGATTGGTATTTGCAAGATTACATCTGCCATTTCCTGTCATCAGAATCTTTTTTCCAGCCTCTTTATTTGCCTCTAAAATAGTAATATTCAAATTCTTGTTGTATTTTCTGGCAACATATGCAAAAAACAGTCCAGATGCACCACCGCCAATTATAATAACATTTTTATTCATCTTATCTCCATTCAGTATTAACTGGTCACACTCTCCAGATAATTATATAGCTCATGTATTGTCTCGATATAAAACCCCTCGGTTAATTTATTTTTATATTCCTCGTCTAATCCAGTAATGCTTATTCCCGTATCTGCGAATAATGTTTTTTTATCTGAATTATAAATTTTTATAACATCATTTTCACTTATTACAAAATACTTGTAGATAGTTTCATTATTTACTATGGTTTTTCTAACCACAATCTGTTCACCAGAAAAAGATTTCAGCTGAATATTTATCAGATTCTTCTCACTGCTCTTTGATTTAATCCCATCAAGGTAATCCGATACCCTCTCCCTGTCATATCCAAGAATTTCAACAGGCACATCTAAAGATTCAGTAATCATTTCATCCTCATCAATATTATAGGTTTCAACAATATATTTTGTATTTTTTGTAACTATCTGACTTTTTGTATTCGTAACATTCTTTGTTTCAGAATAGACTAAAGGGTTTTGACTCTCTACATCTTTTTTTCTGATAAGATTATCAGAAAACATTCCTCTTGAAGTAGTATAGTAATACCCCGCATAATAAAGCAGTGCACAGACAGATATAATTATAAAAAACGAAACAATATATGCAGCTTTTTTTATAGTGATATTCATACAGATCCACCTCTCAAAAAATTCTACATATATTGTTAACATATAATAATTTTTTATACAGAATTACATATCTTTTGTCAGTGTAAATGAAAATGGAATAAGTGTATCCAGACTGTATTCTTTTATATTTCCTTCAGAATCACACAGAATAACCTCGCCATCCTCCATAAATTCGGATAAAAACTGTCTGCAGATTCCACATGGATATGTAAGATCATCAGATGAAGATACAATCGCAATCTTAGTAAAAGAAGTACATCCTTCTGATACTGCCTTTAATACTGCACATCTCTCAGCACAAATTGTGGCACCAAAAGAAGAATTTTCAACATTACATCCAGTGAATACCTCTCCGTCTGCCGAGAGAAGTGCAGCTCCCACGCTAAAACCCGAATATGGTGCATAGGCATTTCCCATGGCTTTTTTTGCATAAGAAATTAAAATATCATTATCCATAACTTAACCTCCCATTTTTATCTTGTAATACCTAGGATATCCAGAATCTGTCTCTGTTTATCTTCCATCACAACTCTCTCTTCATCAGTCATATGATCGTATCCAAAAAGATGAAGCATACTATGAGCTACAAGAAATGCAAGTTCCCTTTTCTGAGAATGTCCATATTCTTCTGCCTGAGATTTAATCTTATCAATGGAAATCATAATATCACCCAAAACAATTTCTCCATTTTCAGGATCGAATAATGTTTCGTCTTCAATATCAATACCAGAGAAATCACCTGCCATCTCATACTCTAACATAGGAAAAGATAAGACATCTGTTGGTCTGTCTATATTTCTGTACTCTTTATTAATCTCCCATATTGCATCATTATCTGTAAGTACAACATTGATTTCTGCCTCAAATGGAAATTCAGTATAATCTATGGCCCGATTTATAACCTTATTTATCAATTCTTCATAATCGAAATCCAATCCATTTTCTACTTCATTCTCTATATTTATGGTCATATTTATCCTTCCTTTTATCAAAATCGTTATTTTCTGATTTTTCTGCTGGTTTTATTATTCTCATACACCTCATATGCCTTTACAATTTTCTGAACAAGAGGATGTCTGACAACATCTTCATTCGTAAGCTTGATAAAAGCAATATCATCTATTTTAGACAATACTTTTAACGCAACATCAAGACCGCTGGTCATATTATCTTTTAAATCTTTCTGTGTAAGATCACCTGTCACAACTACCTTAGAACCAAAACCTATTCTAGTCAAAAACATCTTCATCTGTGCAGGAGTAGTATTCTGTGCCTCATCAAGAATAATAAAGGCATTGTCAAGAGTTCTACCTCTCATATAAGCAAGTGGTGCCACTTCAATAAGTCCCTTTTCTGAATTATGAATAAATGATTCTGCTCCCATAATCTGATATAAAGCATCATATAAAGGTCTTAGATACGGATCTACTTTACTCTGTAAATCACCTGGCAGAAATCCAAGATTTTCTCCAGCTTCAATTGCCGGTCTTGTAAGTATTATTCTTGAAACATCATTATTCTTAAATGCTGTAATAGCCATAGCCATGGCCAGATACGTTTTTCCTGTTCCTGCAGGCCCAATTCCAAAAGTTACCATTTTATCCCTTATCATGTCTACATACTTCTTCTGACCATGAGTTTTTGGTTTTACTGGCTTTCCACTTATTGTTCTGCATATAATACTTTCATCAAGTTCATTAATTGTTTCTGTTTTATCATCAAATGCAAGAGCGAGAGAATAATTTACAAGCTGCTCATTTATTTCTTCACCCTTTTTTGCCTTTTCAACAAGTGTCTCTAATACTGCTTTAGCTCTTAATACACTTATTTCTCCTCCAATAATTTTTAGTTCCGAATTTCTGGCTATTATTGTGACATGAAGTATCTTCTCTATTTTTTTTATATTCGCATCAAACTGTCCAAATATTTCACTAGTATGTTCTGCTGGAATATCCATTACGTTTTCAATTACACTCATTGTTATTTTCCTTCTCTTCTATATATTCAATTTGTCCTATTTTCTGGATTACAAGCATATCTCCACCAATAACACATTCATTTTCTCTGACATCTATTGTAACATTATTTTCTATTATTTGAATACCTTTTTCTTGCAATTTATTAATTAATGCGTCAATTTTATTTTCTGCAATTTTCTTTGCTTCTGTAGGAGTATACTTTTCTTTTTTTATTTTATATTCTCTATACTTTGCCTTTATTATATTCACGGGAAGAGTGTAATTTTTTGTAATCTCAGGTGTTGTATAATCCTTTAGTGTTTCAAATCTCTCTAGCTTTTTATAAAAACCAGTCATTGTTATTTTTTTTCCAAGCACGCAAATCTGAATCATTTTATTTTCCCGTCCAGTAAATATTTTCCTATCATAATCAAGGGAAAAGCTATCACTTACAGGAATAATAACATATGCATAAATATCTCCATCTGAATTTACATATTCAGACGAGATAATATTCTTGGAATCATCTGTATAATTAACAGTTCCAGAAATTAACATCTGTCCCTTTTTCACATCTTCTCCCGGGCTGATCATGCATACTCCTGCTCTCGTTACCACACTGGCAATTCTGCCATCTACATCACTCACAAGATTATATGGTTTATCTTCTGCAACAGCTATATTTTTATCATAATTTTCCATCATATGTATAATAAGTTTTGTACCTTTTATCTCTGCAGAAACCCAGGTCACATCACTGTATTTCTGTCTTAAAAGGAATTCAATTTTATCGCAGTCAAGAGTTTTCACCCTGTCTCCACTTTTAATATTCTCTGTTTTCAAAAAACCTGTAATTTCATAGTCAGTATGGGAGAAATTTCCATCAAAAGAAATATTCCATACATAAAGACTCATTACATACAGCAGCCCCAGATAAACAAAGAATCCTACAAGATATCCTGCTTTTCCAGAATATTTTCTTAAAAGAAATGGAAGGCCTGTTTTTTTCTGTATTTTAAGCCTTCCACCACATTTTCTGCATATTTTCTTCATTTGGTATAATGAATTAATCGTTGCATATAAATATATTCCCGTATCACCTTTGTTAACATTCCATATATCAATCCCATTATTATTACATAAATTGATAAATCTAGTCTCATCCGTTCCGGTATAACAAATATAAACATATCCGTTAACATACTCCGAAATCAAATATATAATTCACCTCTCATTGTGAAAATTCTATACTTTTAAAACGACCTTTAATTTTCATTCCCCCATTACTAAAATATGCTATTTTGATATTTGTTCCCTTTATCATAATCACACACTTATTACCTCGAATTACTATTTCATCCTGGTTGAATCTTATTATCTTTTTAAAATTTTCTATGTAGGCCTCATATTGACCAGTAATTTTAAAAAGTGTAGCGCCACATAAAATATCTTTTGGAACAGACAAATTATCAGATATATTATAAAGATCCATAATTTATGAAAATATTTTATTTTATACTATGCAGACATTCTTTCTTTTATTCATTCTTACTTTATAAACATAACAAGAACCGACAAAACAATTGCAATTTTCAGAACATAGTCATTTATTTTTTTCTTGTTTTTATTTCTGTTAAATAATAATTTCATTAATGAGTTTATTTTTTCGGAATTTCCACATAGTTTTGCAATAACTATTATTATCAATATAGACATGGCAAAACCATAAACAGCAAACCTGAATCCTGATACAATTACCTGCATTTTCTGTGCTAGAGAATAATTAACATACGTTGTCTCTGTATTTTTTAATTTATCAGATGAAAATGATATATATTGAATAACCGTAGACATCCCATTAAACATAAAATGAACAATTATTGTTGCATACAGACTGTCTGTAGCTTCATACAAAAACGTAAACATTATAGCCATAAAAAATGCATAGCAGCACTGATTTATGTTCATATGAAATAATCCAAATAAAAGTGAACCGTATATAATCGCGCCTTTTATATCACCACTTTTTTTATATCCATTATAAATCAAACCTCTGAACGCTACTTCTTCAACCATCGCAGGCAGCAGTGCCATTAAAAGCAGGCTATACCATAGAGGATTTTTAACAGTATCTGTTAACTGGGCAGCCACATAATTTTCAGAAAATAACATAGTAATAGAACTGATGTAGGATATGACAGGAGTAATACTTATTGTAAATGCAAACAGCAGCAGAATTACAAGTGGATTAAATAATTTTGTATTTATATTTTTAATTGATTTTCCCTTTGTAAATATTATGTAGATAACTGATGGAACAATTATCATACACTGGGAAATAATAATCAGTATATTTTCATTCTGTATAATTTTATCAGGAAGTAATGGCAGAATAAAAAATGATATTATCAGATAAAAACAGAGCATATATAAAAAATATAAATTTACTTTTCTTTGTTCTGTCATAAAAACTCCTTTCATTTTAAAAGAGAAAAAGATAAGCCTATATTATATAGGCTTATCTCTAAATTAATTATATTTACGTTTTCTTGCTGCTTCAGATTTCTTTTTACGCTTTACGCTTGGTTTTTCGTAATGTTCTCTCTTACGAATTTCCTGCTGTATACCTGCCTTAGCACAGTTTCTTTTGAATCTGCGTAAAGCACTATCTAAAGACTCGTTTTCTTTAACGATTACATTTGACATAGCTCACACCTAACCTCCCTCCAGTTGTGTAATTGTGCATAATACAACTGTTTGGGTATTTTTTTGCACTAGACATATTATAACATAAAATTGTCATTCGTCAACAATAAAATTATATTAATTACACTTTTTTATATGAATAAGCCAAAAACTATAATAATGTGGCTGCTTTTTCAAGAGCATCCTTTATTCCAGCAGGATTTTTTCCACCAGCCTGGGCCATATTAGGACGTCCGCCACCGCCGCCGCCAACTAATGGTGCGATAGCTTTTATAATATTTCCTGCATGAGCTCCGTTCTTAACAGCAGTATCATCAGCTACAACTATTAAATTAACTTTTCCTCCATCTGTTGAAGCAAGAACTATTACACAACATTCCTTTTTAGTCTTCAAATCATCAGATAGATTTCTAAGTCCATTCATATCAACTGATTCTATTTCCTTTGCAAGGAAATTAAATCCACTTACCTCTTTAAATTCTGAAGCAACATCTCCAAGTGAATTATTTGCAAGTTTACTCTTCAAACTCTCATTTTCACTCTTAAGTGATTTCACTTCATCAAGTATTCCATTAATTCTGTCTAAAAGGTTGCTGCTATCAGATTTAACGGCCTTTGCAGCTTCTTTCAATGTATTCTCAAGATTATTGTAATATCTGATTACGCCATCGCCTGTAAGTGCGTCTATACGTCTTACTCCTGCAGCTACACCACTCTCAGAAATAATCTTAAACAATCTGATATCCCCTGTATTTGAAACATGAGTACCACCACAGAATTCTTTAGAGAAGTCACCCATACTTACAACACGGACTTTCTCACCATATTTCTCATTAAACAGTGCCATCGCACCTGTCTTACGAGCCTCATCAATTGTCATTATCTGTGTATCAACTATTAAATTCTCTGCAATCTTTTCATTTACTATTGATTCAATTTTTTCAATCTCTTCCTGAGTTAAAGCTTTAAAGTGAGTAAAGTCAAATCTCAAGTGATCTTTGTCAACAAATGAACCAGCCTGCTCTACATGAGTACCAACAACCTGTCTGAGCGCCTTCTGAAGAAGATGAGTTGCGCTGTGGTTCTTACAAGTTGCCAGTCTGTTGCTCTTATCAACGCTAAGCATAACTTCATCACCAAGTTTAAACATTCCCTTTGTAACAAGACCAATATGACCAACTTTTCCTCCAAGAAGATGAATTGTGTCTTTTACTTCAAATACAGAATCTCCTGCAGTAATGACACCCTTGTCACCTTCCTGTCCACCCATTGTTCCGTAGAAAGGAGTTTCTGAAACTATTATTGTTCCCTTATCACCTTCAGCAATTGCCTGAGTGAGTTCTGTTTCGGTTGTAAGAGCTGTTATAGAAGATTTAGCTGTAAGAGAATCATAACCCACAAATTCTGTTGTGAGGCTTGTATCTATCTGCTCATATACAGTAGCATCTGCACCCATGTAATTTGTCTTTGCTCTTCTGTTTCTGGCATTATCTTTCTGAACCTTCATGGCCTGATTGAAACCGTCTTCATCTATAGAATATCCTTTTTCTTCAAGGATTTCTTTTGTAAGGTCAATTGGGAATCCATATGTGTCATATAATTTAAATGCCTTATCTCCAGATAAAATCTTCTCTCCAGATTTCTCCATTTCAGCCTGCATATCATTGAGAATATTAATTCCCTGATCAATTGTCTTGTTAAATTTATTTTCCTCTTCAGTCAATACTGTAAGAATCATATCTTTCTTTTCTTCAAGTTCTGGATAACCATCCTTTGAACCATCAATAACAGTCTGGCTAAGTTTTGCAAGGAATGTTCCCTCAATACCAAGAAGTCTTCCATGTCTTGCCGCTCTTCTTATAAGTCTTCTAAGTACATAACCTCTTCCTTCATTTGAAGGCATGATACCATCTGAAATCATAAATGTTGCTGATCTGATATGATCAGTAATAATTCTGATAGATACATCTGTCTTATAGTCTTTCTCATATTCTACTGAAGCTAATTCACAAACTCTGCTTCTAAGGTCAAAAATGGTATCCACATCAAAGATTGAATCTACATCCTGAACTACACTTGCAAGTCTTTCAAGTCCCATTCCAGTATCAATATTTTTCTGCTTTAATTCACTATAATTTCCTTTTCCATCATTATCAAACTGAGAAAATACATTGTTCCAGATTTCCATATATCTGTCACAGTCACATCCAACTTTACATGTTGGTTTGCCACATCCGTATTTTTCTCCTCTGTCATAATAAATTTCAGAACAAGGACCGCAAGGACCAGAACCATGTTCCCAGAAATTATCTTCTTTTCCAAATCTAAAAATTCTTTCAGGAGCAATACCAATCTCCTTATTCCAGATATCAAATGCTTCATCATCATCTAAATAAATTGATGGATATAATCTATCTGCGTCAAGTCCTACTACCTCTGTAAGGAACTCCCATGACCAGTGTATTGCCTCTGTCTTAAAATAATCTCCAAAAGAAAAATTACCAAGCATTTCAAAAAATGTACCATGTCTTGCTGTTTTTCCTATATTTTCTATATCACCTGTTCTAATACATTTCTGACATGTTGTAACTCTCCTTCTAGGTGGTATTTCCTGTCCTGTAAAGTAAGGTTTTAAAGGTGCCATACCAGAGTTGATAAGTAATAAACTTTTATCATTGTGTGGAACTAATGAGAAACTTTTCATCTTAAGATGATCCTTGCTCTCGAAAAAGTCAAGAAACATTTTTCTCAGTTCATTTACTCCATATTTTTCCATAGTGTCCTCCATTATCTCTAATCTAGTCATTATCAGAGTTTTTTAATATTTTTTTGTTTTTATTCTTTCTAAGAGCTGATCCCGCAAAGCATGCAGTCACAATAACTCCCGCTGCACATATAAACATGCATCCGTAATAAATAACCGCAGTAAATAAATTCATCTAATTTACCTCCTATTAAGGTTTAATGGTTATATTTTTCAACAAAATCAACCTTTATATTACCACATTTTATCAATGTATTCAACACTTTAATCTTCCCCATTTTCTCTGCGAATAGCCTCCGCCTTTGAATATACACATCCACAGAAATTCTGCCTGTACAATTCATATTCCTTTGATAATTCAACAGATCTTTTATATCCATTTCTTTTTTTAAAATCAGAATACAAATATTTTACTCCATATTTTTCCGACATTTCTCTTCCTATTTCGTTAAGTTTTTCAGCGTTTTTTAACGGGCTTATAGAAAGGGTTGTTGTAAAATAATCAAAATTATTCTCCATCGCTATTTGAGCGGTTTTTTCCAGCCTTAATCTGTAACACAAAAAGCATCTTTCTCCCCCTTCTTTTTCCTTTTCCCTGCCTTTTGCTATTTCGTTGAAATCTTCTGGAGTATATTCACATGAGATATATTTCACCGGAATTTTTGCCGGCATTTCATCAATAAGTCTTCTCAGTTCATTTGATCTGTATATGTATTCCTCTTCTGGAAAAATATTCGGATTATAATATAAATCTGTAATCTCAAAATACTTAGAAAGATACTCTAATACATAACTGCTGCACGGTGCACAGCAGCTATGCAGCAGCAGAGTTTTTTTCTCTTTCTCTTTCTGAATTTTTTCAATTTCCTTATCAAGAATTTTTTGATAATTTATTTTATTCATTAAATATTATCCTTTCAAACTATAAAAAATCAAGGACCGAAACATTTCCAAAAATGTTACAGCCCTTTTGTCCGTGATACCTTAAAAATATTTTTTATTTCCCCAAAGATTGCTTTTCTTTAAATCGAGGTACTCATCATATGCTCTGTCTAATATCTGCTTTTCATTGAGAAATTTAAGCAAATGACTCGCTTCATGATACTTGTAATAACCTGAATCAAGAAAATACTCTTCCCGTTGTGGCTTACTGTAATAGTTATCTGCCATCATTAAATACCAGTAAACTTTCTTGTTAACCAAATCATTCTGTGTCGTAAATGAATATTGACTTTTACCTATGTATTTAATAATTGATGCATCGACTCCAGTTTCTTCTCTAACCTCTCTTAAGGCTGTCTCAGTATGATCCTCGCCTTCCTCAACTGTTCCCTTAGGCAAAACCCATCCTTCATACTTGTTCTTATAATTCTTATAAAGTAGCAGAATTTTGCCTCTGAATATTACCACACCGCCACAGCTAGTTGCTTCAACCATATGCAATCCTCCTGTATAAATGGTGTGTCTTTATAGACTATTTCTAGTATAACTCACAGTCCAGAGATGTGCAAGATTTTATTCAGAGAAATACTCATCAAATATTGCCTTTGCAACTGGAACAGCAGATGTAGATCCCTCTGGCATATTTTCCAGAACCACACATACTGCTATCTTTTTATCACCTTTAACAGCAAATCCCATAAACAGTGAATTATCTCTAGAACCATCTTTAATCTGAGCAGTTCCAGTCTTGCCATAGGCTTTATAATTATCGTTATTCAGCGTTTTGGCAGTACCATAAGTTACTACACCCTCCATAAATTCTTTCAAAGTTTCTGTCTCACCCTTTGAGAACAGCTGTTTTACCTTTACCGGAGAGTATTTCTTCACAGTTTTACCTGTATAATTCTGTACCTCATCTATCAGATATGGTTTCATCAGTGTACCTGAATTCGCAATTGTTGAAGCAATCATTGCTAGGTGAAGAGGTGATACCAATGTTTTACCCTGACCAATTACCGTCTGCATAGTTTCAAATGTACCCGATTTATTATTTAAAACAAATTTACTTTTTTTGTACGGGAAATCAACTGGCAATTCACTATTAAACATAAGACTGTTGCACAACTTGCTTAATTTATTTTTATCCAATCCAAGACCAATATTAACAAAAGAGCAGTTACATGAATATGCGAAGGAATCATATAAATTTTCACTTCCATGGGCTTTTCGACCTGCACATTTCATACTATAATCCTCAATGTCTATCTCTCCATTACACTCATATGTATAGTTTTTATATTTTTTATTTTCTTTTATATATTCTTCAAGTGTAAATAACTTAAATGTAGATCCAGGAGTATATAAGCCGTTTGTCGCTCTGTTTAGCAATATTGAGCTTTCATCATCATTTGCATAAGTCTCATACTTTTCTGCAATCTCATTAGGATCAAAATCTGGTTGCGAAAGCATTGTCAGTATTTTTCCTGTAGAAGGATCTATTGCTATTACAGCTGCATTATTATTTCCAATCGCCTCATATGCTGCCTTAGTCAAATCTGCATCAAGTGTAGAAACCACATTATTTCCAATATTTTTTTTGCCATTTATATCATTTAATCCCTGCTCTATTACAGGAGCATTTGATGTGAGCAGCTTATAATTAGCCTGAAGTTCAAGCCCTGTCTGGCCATATGTTGAATATCCTACCACATGAGCAAACATTGATCCATAAGGATAGGAACGTGTCTCAGAACCATCTTCATTTACAATTGTTTTTGCGAGGATCTTGCCATCTGAGCTTAAAATATTTCCCCTTACAACCGAGTTTGCTAGAATCTGGCCACGTTTATTGTATGGATTATTGATTACCTCGTCTCCATCAACAATCAGAAATTTAACAAAATATACTATCATAATAACGAAAACAGCTAGAAAAAAATATGTAATCTTCAGTGTCTGAGCATTAGAGTTTATTTTCTTTTTTTTAGTTTTAATTTTATTATCATCTAAATCTGTTTTATCTTTATTCATCTTCTGCGTCCTTTCGAAGATAATCTTCCGCTTTCAGAGCTAAGTTCTTCACTAATACTAATTCCTGCAGTTATCGCTGCTGCCAGTGCATCTTTTTCTTTTTGTCGCTCCCTTATTATTTTTTCTTCCTCACGGTTGCTCAATACAAATAAACCCTGTAATATAGCAAAAATTATCATGGTACACAGAACTGAACTTCCTCCATAACTTACAAGAGGAAGAGTTACACCAGTTGAAGGAATGAATTTTATTGCACCTCCAATTGTAAGTATAATCTGGACAGCATAAGTTACAGAAAATCCAAGTCCTAAAAGTTTATAAAATGTACCTTTCTGTTTTAACGAGCTCCTGATGAAATACATAAAACAGGATACAAAAAGCAAAATAAGACATATTCCAAAAAATCCGCCAAGTTCCTCGCAAATTGCCGAAAACATAAAATCCTGGTCAACAACAGGTATGGATTTTGGAAGTCCCTTATATAATCCTAACCCCATAAACCCACCTGTGCCAATAGCAAATAGTGACTGTGCAACCTGATAACCGGTGCCATTAATTACAGACCATGGATCAGTAAATGCCTCTACCCTTACTCTGACATGCGAAAATATAAAATACCCTGCTATTGAAGCAAAAACAAATCCTGCCATTCCAATAAGAATATATACAGGTTTTCCTGTAGCTACATATACCATAATCACGTAGACAACAAAGAATATCAATGCACTTCCTAAGTCTCTTGACAACACAAGAATAATAACATGAACCCCAGCAAAGACTGCTGATATGACAATATGTCTGAAATCTGTACTCTTATTTAAGAATGCCGCAAGAAAAAAAACAAAAAGAATTTTTACAAACTCTGAGGGCTGGAATGTAAATCCTGCAATTGTAATTGACAGATTTGCACCATATGTAAGCTGTCCCATAACGAGAACCACACCTAAAAATACAATTCCCGAAATACCATATAAATATGTCAGATCAGGTAATTTTTTAAATTTGCATATTATAATTGGAATAATAAATGCAATAAGTGATGATGCACTGACAATAATCAACTGTTTTACTGAACGCTCATAATGTAGTCTGGTTAACATAACAAATCCAATGCTAAGCATCATACACATATTATTCATAAGTCCTTTGTTGTAAGAATTTCCGTATGCTGCATCGTATATTCCTCTAAGCAGAATAAACATAATAACCATTCCGCCATAGAAAAGAATAATCTTATTATCTTTTTCGTTTACATAAATTATAAAAAAAGCTATAAATTGCAACAGGTACATATTAATACCCTGTAATTTCAGAATACTCTTATGCTGTTTTCTGTTTCCTTCGTTCATGGTTATGTAACTGAAAAACACAAAAAACGACATCAATATGACAAATATATATTTCGATAGTCCAACAAGCAGATTCTGCATTATTCTACTCCTCTGTTAAAATGTCCTCTAGTATAATTTTTTAAATCCTCAACTGAATTATTCTTATAATAGAATACTTTTATTGTTTTTTCAAGTATTTCATCTATATCCTTACCTGTCTCAGTTGTAAGATTAATTCTGTAATTTCTTGTATTAATATTTTCTAGTTTATTATGTAAACCTATAAGTGACAGTGGTACACTATTGTAAATTACATTTGTACAGTGTTTACAATAACATGCTGCCTTGAATTTGGTATTCTTTCTGTCTTTCAATTCAACAATGTCATTTTTTCCTTTATTACAGTTATCATAATCCTTGTTTATACAATTTGCAGTGACCATAAGAGGTATATTTCCATAAACTACTATTTCATCTCTTCCGTCTGCAATATCTACCAATTCCCTGTAATTCAGTTCAAAAGGAAGACAAACATTTTCTGCTCCATGACTATAATAAAATTCCTTTGCATAGTCATTGAAAGCATACATTGAAGAATCTACCACAAAATTCTTTTTATTATTAAGTACAATCATTGACAATTCATCAATATTTCTTACAGAAAACTTATAATTATCATCTTTTACCAGTTCTAACACATCTTTATCTCTAATACGAAAAATCTGTGGAAGCATAATATAACATTCTTTACCCTTTTTAGTTACCCTATTATACAAATCTCTGATATCATCATTTGATAATAAATCTGCTGAAATATATATTCTTTCTATTTCCTCTGACTTTTCCACCTTTTCAAACTGCTCTCTTGTATATATCTGGCAAGATATTTTAACACATATGTCGTTAAATTTATCTTTTTTTATTTCATTTTTTTGTTTCTCATTTGCAATTCTTCTGGTATTTTCAAGAATTGCCTCTTTCATATTAATCAAAGCATCTCTTCTAAGCTCATTAATCTTTGACACAGGAACAAAAATATCATCTTCATTTTCTACAAAAATATTTTCAAATTCAAAAAAGCTATCCCCGGTTTTATTAATATGTTTAATTATATCTTCTCTGGTAACCGCTCTTTTTAACGCTTTCGAAACTTCTTCCCCTTTATTTGTTACCGAGATTCCTGAAGTCTTATCAATCAGAGTAATTGTCAGTTTTTCTTCTTTTTTTGCACTGACATATGCATCAAGGTTTATTTTTTTTATAGAATCAGTATATTCCCTGTTTATTTTTTCTACAAAGCCATTATCAGTCGAATTATATGCAGGTTTATTATACGAAACCATCGTTTTGCTATTATAGTTTTTATAGTATCCTGATGTTGATCCACTTCTGCTATAAAGTCCTGCCAGATTTTTTCTGTCCGATTCTTCAATTGAATAATTATCCTTTCCAAATTCGTTATACAAATCAAGATATTTTCTGTATATAGAAACAGTACCAGCAACATATTCAGGACTTTTCATTCTTCCCTCTATTTTCAGAGAATATATACCACTTTCAATGATTTCAGGCAAAATATCCAGTGTATTCATATCTCTAAGACTCAGCGCATACATGTTACTTTTATTATTTAACCTGGTATTATTCTTATATACCTCATAAGGTTGTCTGCATGGGCCAGCACATCTTCCTCTGTTTCCGCTTCTTCCTCCAATCATGCTGCTAAAAAGACACATTCCCGAATAACAGTAACACATAGCACCATGAATAAAACTTTCAATTTCTATATCAACGTTATCATGAATATCTTTTAAGTCAATAAGTGTCAGTTCCCTGGCAGGAACTACTCTTGTTGCCCCAAGACTTTTCAGATACTGTGCTGCATATCTGCTTGTAACAGCCATCTGTGTGCTTGCATGTATTTCAACATCAGGAAAATTTTCCCTTATAAATTTTAGTACTCCCATATCCTGAACAAGGACAGCATCTAATCCGTTCTCATAAATCGGAAGAAAATAGTTATATAAATCATTCTTTATTTCATCATTTTTTAAAAGGGTATTTACTGTTAAATAAATCTTTCTGTCATGTAAATGTATATAATCAATGGCCTTTAATAATTCGATGTTATCAAAATTATCAGCATATGCTCTTGCTCCAAATTTAGACCCTCCTGTATATACCGCATCTGCCCCTGCATTTACTGCAGCATAAAGTGATTCTATAGAACCAGCCGGAGCCAGTATCTCATTCTTAATTTTTCTCATTATTCAATCCTATCCTGTAATATTATAAAAGCCGAACATAAACGTCCGGCTTTATTATTGTATTCTATAAATTGTCACCAAGTGAGTTTAATATTCTGTCTGCTTCACTTATTTCTGTCTGTCCATTATGTATCTGAATATTATCAGATAAATTTATATCCAAAGCACTGTCCTCAGCCTTTTTCGATGTAGCTTTCGAAGTTCTCTTTGCAGGTTTAGACGCTTCTTTATTCTGATTTTCTTTCATTTCCATAATTCGTGTCTCATAACGAATCATGTCCTTCTGAGCATCACCTAACTGCGCCTTTAAATCATCTCTCTCTTTCTCCAGAGTCTCATTATTTATCTGAGCTGTGATAAGTTCATGTTTTATATCATATAACTGCTTATCCTTTGATTCTAACTCTGTCTCCAAAGCATCCGCCTGTTTTTTAGCCTTGAAATAATCATCTGCTATATTTAAATCCAAAAGTGCTTTCTGTACATCTATAGTCTGTCTTCTGTAACCTTCGTCCTTTTTAAACTCTGCTATCTTGTTGTTAATATATGTCGCTACTTTCTGTAGGTATTCTTCACTTTCATATCCGCTAAGAGTAAATATCTTTCCATCTATAATAACCTGTGCATTATTCTTCGAAGACATATAACTTCTCCCTCCATATTTAATATCATACTACATTTATTATATCTAAAATATGATAAATTACAAGCAATTTTTCTATAATCCAAGATGTGCATACGCTATAGGTGTGACCACTCTTCCTCGTGGAGTTCTATTTATCAGTCCGTTCTTAATGAGATAAGGTTCATATACATCCTCAAGAGTAGATGAATCCTCAGACAGAGCAGCAGCCAGTGTATCGAGTCCAACTGGTCCCCCTGCGAATTTTTCAATAATTGTATTCAAAATCAGTCTGTCCTGGTTATCCAGTCCCAACTTGTCAATATCAAGCAAATCAAGGGCATAATTTGCTACTTCAAGTGTAATATCGCCGTCATATTTTACCTGGGCAAAATCTCTCACTCTTTTTAGCAATCTGTTAGCAAGTCTAGGAGTTCCTCTCGATCTCCTTGCAAGTTCAAGAGCCCCCTCTTCATCTATTCTTACATCAAGTATTCCCGCAGACCTCTCAACTATTGTTTTAAGTTCTTCAGGATTATAAAATTCAAGTTTGCTTATAAGTCCAAATCTGTCTCTCAATGGTGCCGAGAGCATACCAGCCCTTGTTGTAGCTCCAACAAGAGTAAATTTTGGAAGATCAAGTCTTATCGACCTAGCTGTTGCCCCTTTTCCAATCATTATATCAATTGCAAAGTCTTCCATTGCAGGATACAAGACCTCTTCAACCTGTCTATTAAGTCTGTGAATCTCATCAATAAATAAGACATCACCTTCATTAAGATTATTAAGTATAGCAGCAATATCTCCAGGTTTTTCGATTGCAGGACCGGAGGTAATTTTAAGATTAACTTTCATCTCATTAGCAATAATTCCTGCAAGCGTTGTCTTTCCAAGTCCCGGAGGGCCATAAAAGAGTATATGGTCTAATGGCTCCTGTCTCTGTTTTGCAGCATCTATGAAAATCTTTAAATTTTCTTTCGCCTTAGACTGTCCAACATAATCTTTTAAAAGTTTTGGTCTTAAATTATTTTCAAAAACAACATCTTCATTTTTCAGTTCTGTATTAATTATTCTTTTTGCTGAATTTGACATTTCTTTCTTTCTCCTAAATCATCTTTTTCAACGCAAGTTTTATTAAAGTATTTGCATCTGCATCCTTATTATCTTTATAAGCTTTTCTAACTGCATTTGCCGATTTTGATTTAGAATATCCAAGTGCAGCAAGTGCCATAATTGAGTCATTCAAAACATCATTTGAGATGTCTGACATATCTGATAATTCTTCTCCACCTATACCAATTTCATCTAAGTTAAATTTATCTTTCAATTCAAGTGTAACTTTTGCCGCTGTTTTTGCTCCAATAGATGGGGCTTTTGCAATTGTTTTATAGTCATCAGAAATAATGGCAAGTTTTATTTCATTTACTGTAAGCGTTGACAAAATAGACATTGCACCCTTCGGACCAATACCACTTACTTTAATCAGCATTTTAAAAATATTTCTCTCTTCAATATTTCTAAAACCATAGAGAGTTATTCCATCTTCCTTAACATTCATATATGTATAAATTTTATATTCTTCATCACATGAAAATCCAGAAATTGCAGAGGAAGGAAGAAAAATTTCATAGCCAATATTATTACATTCTATCACAACCCTGTCCTCGTATATTTCTGTAATATTTCCCTTAATAAATGAAATCAAAACAATAACCTCCGAACATATTTTCTTGTTTTATACTAACATCTTTGTATAAAAAAAACAAGTGACACCTTCAAAGTACTTATAAATCTTGACAATTATCTAATGTTTAAATAAAATTATAGTCAACGAGGAAGAGGAAAATGAAAATGAGACGAAGGATTATATTAATAACAACAATAACACTTTGTATTGGAATTATGATATATGCTATCATCAATTTCAATAAACAGACAATTTCAAAAACTGGCATGTATTTTGATACGGTAGTAACAATTACATTATACGATTCTGACGAAAAGTACTTAAACCAATGTTTTAAGATGTGCGAAAAATATGAAAATTTATTTGATGCACATAAAGAAAACAGCGATATTTACAATATTAATAAATGTGCAGGCAGCGACAGTTATGTTTCTGTAAGTAGAGAAACTCTAGAACTTATAAATAAAAGCCTTTACTATTCCCGTATTTCAGATGGAAAATTTGACATAACAATTGGAAATTTAGCGGACTTGTGGGGATTTAGCAAACTTTCCCAAAATGGAGGAAAAGATAATCCACCAGATGATGCAATAATAAAAGAGACCCTGTCTAACATTGGATATAATCAAATTTCAGTTAAAGGAAATACGGTAAATTTAAGTAATGCCAATACAAAAATTGATTTAGGCGGAATTGCAAAAGGATATATTGCAGATAAATTAAAAGAATATCTTATAAAACATGGAGTAAAAAAAGGAATTATTAATCTTGGCGGTAATGTGCTCCTTATAGGTTCCAATACTAAGAATTCGAACTATAATATTGGAATTCAAAAACCATTTGACAAAGAAGGAAACACCAGTGCTATCATTTCTGTTTCTGACAAATCCATAGTCACTAGTGGAGTATATGAGAGATACTACTATAGCAACGAAAAATTATTTCATCATATTTTAGATACTTCTACTGGTTATCCTTCAGACAATGATTTACTTGCAGTCACAATTATTTCTGATAATTCAACTGATGGTGACGCATTAAGTACTACTATTTTTACAATGGGGCTGGATAAAGGTCTACAATATATCGAGAAAGCAGAAAACACTGAGGCAATATTCATCAATAAAGAAAACAAATTAATCACATCATCAGGGATAATAAAAACCGGTGATACCTATACATTAAAATAAAAAATGGCTTAGAAGAAAACTCATCATTTTCTTTTAAGCCATTTTCAAACTAGAGAATTACTTTAGCTGGGCATTTATCTTTACATTTGCCACAGTTGGTACATTTTTCATAATTAATATGTGCAATATTATTCTCTACAGTAATTGCATCAAATTCACATACTCTTGTACACATCTTGCATCCAATACATCCAGCACTGCAGACCGCCTTCACATCTTTTCCAAAATCTTTTGAACTGCAAGCTACAAAATGTTTATTAGCATATGGTACAATTTCAATTAATTTCTTAGGACATGCCTTAACACATTTACCACAGGATACACATTTTTCTCTATCAACAAGTGCAATACCATCCACAATATGAATCGCATCAAACTCGCATGCCTTTACACAAGATCCAAATCCCATACATCCGTATTCACATGCCTTTGGACCGCCACCAGTTGAAAGTGCTGCATGGTTGCAATCCATATTTCCATTATAATTAAATCTGTTTCCCGCTTTATTACAGTCCCCGCTGCATTTTACGAAAGCAACCTTTTTTACAACCTCAACTTCACTTCCCATAATTTCAGCAACTTTAGCTGCAACTGCTGCCCCACCCACAGGACATGCATTTGCAGGTGCCTCTCCATTTGCAATTGCCTTTGCCAGGGCATCACAACCAGCATAACCACATCCACCGCAGTTATTTCCAGGAAGTGCCTCTCTGACCTCAATTTCCTTTTCGTCTACTTTCACATCAAATGCAAGTCCTGCAAAGCCAAGAAGCAGACCGATTATCAATCCAGTTCCGCCAACCAGGCAGGTTGCAATTATAATTCCTGTAATACTCATAATTATCCTCCAATCGTCCTGGTCTATAAAAGTCCCGAAAACCCTGAAAAAGCAATAGCCATCAAGCCTGCTGTTATCAGAACTATCGGTGTTCCCTTAAGTGCAGGTGTAATGTCATTATATTCAGTTTTTTCTCTTATTCCTGCCAGTATTATTATTGATATTGTAAAACCAAGAGCAGTTCCAAAGCCATTTACTATGCTCTCTATGATATTATAATCATTCTGCACATTTAAAAGTGCAACACCAAGAACCGCACAGTTAGTAGTAATCAGTGGAAGATATACACCCAGTGACTGGTATAATGGCTGACTGTATTTCTTTAATACCATTTCAACAAACTGAACAAGTGCTGCTATTACAAGTATAAAAACAATAGTATTTAAGTATGTCATATCAAGAGGAACTAAAATAAATTTATATATCAGACTTGTAAAGAGTGATGATATTGTAATTACAAATATTACTGCTGCCCCCATTCCTGCAGCAGTTTTAATTTTTTTGGAAACTCCTAAAAATGGACATAATCCCAAAAACTGACTGAGAACAACATTATTTACAAGCGCTGCTGAAAGCGCAATTAATAATAAAGCTTTCATACTAATTTTCACCTCCTGCTATTTCACTGGTTCTGTCTGTACATGACTTATCACAATTTGCGCAATCTGCAGAACATCCAATTTCTTTTGGTTTCTTTCCATTTTCGATTCTGATTTTGTTAATTACCGCAACCAGTACAGCCAGTACAAAAAACGCACCCGGTGCAAGAGAAATAATACTAATACAGTAATCTTCTGGAATTATTCTTACTGACAAAACTGTTCCATTTCCAATTAACTCTCTAAAAAATCCAAGAAATGAAAGTCCAATTGTAAATCCAAGACCCATTCCAATACCATCAAATAATGATGGTATCACAGGATTTTTAGATGCATACGCTTCTGCCCTTCCAAGAATAATACAATTTACAACAATAAGTGGAATATAAATACCAAGCGAACTGTTAAGAGAAGTAAGGTAAGCCTGTAATAGAAACTGAACAATTGTAACAAAGCTGGCTACAATTACAATAAAAGCAGGCATTCTAACCTTATCTGGTATAAGCTTTCTTAGCATTGAAATCATTAAATTAGATGCAGCAAGCACTACCGTTGTTGTAAGTCCCATTCCGAATCCATTCATTAATGACGAAGTAACCGCAAGTGTTGGACACATTCCAAGCATCATTACAAAGGTAGGATTTTCTTTGACGATACCATTATATAATCTTTCAGTACATCTATTCATTCTGATTTCCTCCTTCTTTAAAATATTTAAATGAACATACTCCGCAATTCACACCATTTGTTACAGCATTAGTTGTAATTGTTGCTCCTGAAATTGCATCAATCTGATTTTCATTTTTCTTTCCTGATTTTATGTATTCAATTTTTTCTGCCTTCATTCCCTTGAACTGATCTTTGAATTTAAGGTCAGCTTTCATTCCAACTCCAGCTGTCTCCTGAAGTGTAAGGAAAGATATTCCGTTAATAGTTCCATCATTATTAATGCCAATTGTAAAACTTACATCACCGCCATATCCTTCCTTGTCAGTAATTGTGATGACGTAACCTAATGTTTCACCATTTTTATCAACAGCTAATACTGCATCATTTACATAAACTGTTTTTTCATTATATCCATTTTCTTTTAAGTATGATTTAAGTTTTTCCTTATCATATTTATAATTTTTAAAAGAATCAGCCTTATTAAAAACCTTTGAGTAAGCCTCATTTTTTGATTTTTCTTCCTGTATTGCACGAGGTTTTTTTGTAATCTCATATACTCCTCCAAGAAGTACTCCGGCAATCAGTGTAATCAAACAAAGTTTAAGTGTATTTAAGATAATTTCTTTCATCTTGTCTTTGCCTCCTTTCCAAATCCTTTTGGAAGGGTAAATCTCTCAATTATAGGAACAAATAAATTCGATATAATTATTGCATAAGAAACACCTTCAGGTGCAGCATTTTCTGTAGCAAGTAGTCTAAATGCAAACGTCAGTAATCCAAGACAAATTCCAAATACAATTCTTCCGTTCTTTGTAATTGGAGATGTCACATAATCAGTTGCCATAAAAAATGCACCAAGGAGTAATCCTCCTCCACATAATTCCTGAAGCACAAAGGTCATATCATTTCCATGTGATATTGCATAAATACAAGTCAGTACTCCGAATGTTCCAATATAAAACAGAGGAATTTTTACATCAATTAATCTCCTGATAATAAGATAAATAGCTCCTAACAATAACGCAATAACAGAAGTTTCTCCAATTGTTCCTGCATGTGTACCTATTATCATTTTCATCACACTAAATTTCTCGCCGTGTTTTACCATATATAGAGGAGTTGCTGTTGTCACTCCATCAAGTGTAAACTTTGTCATTTGACCTGTAAATGATAGCAGCATAAAACATCTTGCTCCAAGAGCAGGATTCATAAAATTCTGTCCAAGTCCTCCAAATACCATCTTCACGACAACAATAGCAAAAAACGAACCTATAACTGCAATCCATAAAGGAATGGAGACAGGAAGGTTTAATGCCAGAAGCAATCCAGTTACCAATGCACTGCAGTCATATATTGTCTGATCTTTCTTTAAAACCATATTAAAAAGAAATTCCGCCAGAACACACGAAACCATAGTTACTAATATTACAACAAATGCCCTTATTCCAAAATTATAAATTCCAAATGCACTTGCAGGCAATAAGGATATTAACACATCAATCATTATTCTAGATGTAGAAATCTTATCACGCACATGTGGATTTGAAGAAACATTTAATAATTCGCTCAAATTTTTCACCTCTTTTATTTCTTCTTTTTGTTGGCTAGTGCCATTTTTCTCATTGATTTTATCGCCTGTGTAAGGTTAATTTTTGCTGGGCAGACATATGAACAACATCCGCACTCACAGCACTCTAACCCGTTATAATCAAGAAAACTATCCATATCTCCATTTATTGAAAACTTTGCAAGCCTTGATGGGAGAATCTGACCAGGACACACCTTAACACATCTACCGCAATTAATACAGTTCGTTTTAGTAAGATCATTTAATGGATCTTCCTTAAAAGCCAAAATTGCTGATGATGTTTTCGTAACTGGCACATCAATACTACTCATTGCCATACCCATCATAGGTCCGCCCGAAATCACTTTCTGTGGTTCACTTACAAATCCGCCAGCAGCTTCTATTAACTCTCTCTGATTTGTTCCAACAGGCACAATAAAGTTTCTAGGGTCTTTAATCGCATCGCCAGTAACTGTAACTACTCTTTTAGTTAGTGGTTTTCCATCTATAACAGCATTTCTTATAGCAAATACAGTATCTACATTGTCAACAATACAACCTGCATCTGCTGGAAGTTTTGAAGAATCAATTTTTCTGCCTGTAATTGCAAAAATAAGCATTCTCTCTGCTCCCTGGGGATATTTTGTCTTGATTTTCTTTACTTCTATTCTGTCTTCATTTTTTACAGTTTCACTTACCCTCTTAATGGCTTCTGGCTTATTATCCTCAATGGCAATTATTCCTTTCGCATTATCAAAGAGAGACAGCATAACCTTCAGTCCCTCGACAAGTTTCTCGGGATTTTCTACCATTCTTC
This sequence comes from uncultured Eubacteriales bacterium, assembly GCA_900314525.1. Taxonomy (GTDB): domain Bacteria; phylum Bacillota; class Clostridia; order Lachnospirales; family Lachnospiraceae; genus Bovifimicola. The sequence goes on along the minus strand of OMVN01000015.1, from coordinate 678 downwards.
TATAATCAGATGTGAGATATGGTTCACATTCAGATCCATTTACAATTATGTAGTCAATTTTATCTGGTTCTTTTGGAGAAAGCTTTACATTTGTAGGAAATCCTGCTCCTCCCATACCTACTACACCAGCATCCTTAACAAGCTGTACTATTTCTTCCCTGGAAAGATTTTTATAATTATCTGGTTTTACAAATGAGACCTTTTCAAATTTAAAATCATTTTCAATAATTATACAGTCACACTTAGAACCATTTGCAAGTAATCTCTTCTCTATACCCTTTACCTTTCCTGATATAGACGAGTGAATATTAGCTGAAATAAATCCATTTGCCTTGGCAATTAGCTGGCCAGTTTTTACCTCATCGCCTTTCTCAACTACAGGTGTTGCCATTGCTCCAATATGCTGTGACAATGGAATACAAACATCTGACTTTGGTCGATATTTTGTTATCTCTTTATCTTCGGACAATTCTTTGCCCTCATATGGGTGAATTCCACCCTTAAATGTCAAAATAGACATAAATGCCTCCATTTCTTAATAATAAAATAGCTTATTTTATTGTACTTTTATACTAGGATATTGTAATACATTTTGTGCAAAATTACAACAATAGCATGGTTTTAGTCCTTCATAATTTGCATTTTTTTCAAATCCATGATAGATTATCATTAATAAGC
>OMVN01000040.1 GCA_900314525.1 uncultured Eubacteriales bacterium | reverse complement strand
CTAAAGAAAGGAATAACTGGTACATTGGTTATTTCTACTTGGCTTAAATTGGTTAATTTAAGCCGACTAAAAATGGTTAATCCTACCCGACTCTAACATCAATCCGACTTTTACACTCTGCAATCAGCACAGCAGGGATTCCATAAAATGCTTCTGCAATACTTCCTGTAATGGCTCCAAGTGTATCCGTATCTCCACCAAGTGATACTGCATTACGCACTGCGTCCTCAAAATCCTTGGATTCCAGAAATGCGATGATTGCCTCTGGTACTGTTCTCTGACATGTCTCATCCATGTGATATTCAGGTCTGATCTCATCAAGTGTTCTATCAAGATTATAGTTAAACTCCCCCTCTATATACTCTTTAATTTCTTCTTTTGAAGAGCCATTCCTTGCCATGTATATTGCACTTGCAGTTGCCTCTGCACCCTTTATACCTTCCGGATGATTATGTGTCACATTCGCTGTAGCTCTAGCTACCTCTCTGGTTCTTTCCATCGAGTCATAAAGCCAGCCTGCCGCTGACACTCTCATGGCTGAACCATTTCCATAGCTACCGTATGGTTTTGGATTTTTTTCTTTAAGCCAATGTCTAAACCTCCCACCATATCCTGCATGTGGATATCTTCCTCCCCAATCCTGCATGTTGGATGCTATCGCCTCTTCAATTTCCTTTACTGCTGCATCCGGTCCGACTGCCAGGAGAGCTTCTCCAACTGCTATTGTCATAACAGAATCATCTGTAAAGCCACAGCCTTCACTAAACAAATCAAAGTTCTTTGTTTTATCTCCTCTGTCAAACTCAAACGGGCTTCCAATAATATCTCCTAAAATCGCTCCGTACATATGTGCCTCCAATCCCCGGATTACTCCGGCACCTCTCTTTCTCTGTTACAATATGAGTATAATTGAATGGCATCTTTATATGGTCGCTGTCCCGGCGACACTTTTAAGATAAAAAACAACCGCCGATACTATGTGAGTACCGACGTAACATTTATTAATCAATATTTACTTGTAAACTCTTCATAAAAAATACTTTCTTCATCCGCTGTTGTATCCTTATCTATGAATTCCTGCAAGTCTTTTTTCATATTATCAAATACTTCCTGACTATGACTTTTATCACAAAAAGCTGTATGCATCATACATCCATATACTCCACATGTAATTGCATCATATCTTTCACATCTTTCCAAGGTTATCCTGCACGATTCTTTATATTCCTCATCTGCAATAATCATGCCTCCCTCACTGCCAATAGAATTCGGTTTATATATGTCATCCCACATATCAATCTTGCTCCTATACTCCAAGAATTTCATTCGTATACTTAAATAAGGTCACATTCAGCTGCATGATATCATACTGCTTATCTATAATAGCTTTCTGTACTATCAGATCCACCTTACTGCTTGGGCTAAATGCCCAGTCCGCTCTGGCAAGCAAGTCTTTTGACTGTTCCAAATCAAGCTGCAGTGCAATACAGAGTGCCATCACAGTCTTCTTCTTTGGATGATAATTCCGGTCACATTGAATCTTTGAAAAATGTTTTCTATCAAGGTTTGCCCGTTTCCACACATCCTTATTATCAAGATGCGATTCGTCGATCAGCTCAAATAATTTGTCATGAAATGAAACTCCGATATTTGCAAGCTGATCTTCCAAAGAAATGTCTGCTGACAGCATACAAGGCTGCGCTAACCCTGTATCTTCCTCAAGTGGATAGTTATCTTCTGTCTCTCTTTGAAGCATCTCCTCATAGAACGCTTCCTCTGGCAATTCTCTCATGCGGGTGTTGCTTCTTCTTCGCACCGGATATTCTTTTCTATGACTTTCCCTGACATAATTAGCATCTATGTAGGAATCAATATCACCTACAATCTGACCGGAAAGCCGAAAAGACCTTTTATCAAACACTACCAATATAATTTCAATTTCATTTTCGGTAAGAAACTGGCTGAATACTGACACAGCAATCTGTAATGCCTTATCCTTCGGGAATCCATATACTCCTGTCGAAATTAATGGAAATGCAATGCTCTCGCACTTAAGTTCCAATGCTTTTTGCAATGATTTACGATAGCAGTCCTCCAGAATTTCAAATTCATGATGCAATCCATCCGTCCATACCGGTCCTACTGTATGAATAATATATTTTGCCTTTAGGTTATATGCACCAGTGACAGCAATATCACCTCTTGCAATTTTGCCGATGTTCGCTCTTTCTGCAAGAAGCTTTTCTTTTCCTGCTGCCTCATATATTGCCAAGTCCGTGCCACTTGCACATATTGGATTTGGATTAGCAGTATTTACGATTACATCTGCTTTTACCTTTGTTATATCGTTGCGGACAATCTTAAATGACATTGCGGCACCTCCTTATCCATGCCTGTATTACTTTAATATCTTCCTTATCTGCTTATCCGTTGCCTCCGGATACATCTTACGCATATAGTCTACAAGCTGTTTCCATGAATCCTGTGGATTATCCTTATAGCAGGAAGTTACATAATCGTATCCATAGATATGCTCAATAGATGAATACACTGCAACATCCCATCCATATTCAATACCACTCTTATTCACTCGCTTCTTAAAATCACAGTTGCACAGATAGGTCTGCATCATAAGATTCGTTATTGCACCATCAAATCCCTTTTCTCCATCCTTACCAAATCCAGCTTGTTTTTTCAATTCATTGGAATAAATCTCTGAATCAGCATTATTTTCCATAAAATTGACCATTATCTTTTTATGCTTATTAGGTGCTTTACCATCATCATATAATGCATCAAAATCATATCCATCCCGGCGGTAATTAGCAAATACAGGAAGCCACTTTTTTGATATAAATCCTGCCTTCTTATCAAAGAACTTTCCATAGACGATATCATGCCGCCTTGCTATAATAGCCCGCCACATCCATGGATCAATCTCTGGATCATCACTCCACCAATACTCTGGAACAGTTCTTTCTTCAAGTGAAAACCCATCTATATCATTCTTAAATAATGGTAAAAAGCCAAATTCATTTATATACTTGATTGCTTCATCTACAGAATGGATGCAATCCGGGTTGTCCCTCTTCATGCCATGCATAATCCATTCACCTGATTCGTTTCCCATAATACACACGTCACCTCTATATGAACACCATTACAGTATTATTATTTTCTTCATATTTATGAAAATCCACTGTTTAATGAAACTCTTCCCATGTTTTTCCATCCAGTATTGATGCTATTTCATCTGTTTTAGGCAACGTTTTACTTTTGAACATTTCTGCCAGATTAAAATATTTACTTTTTTGAATCGGGTTTTTACTTGCTTTTTTAAAATCTGTTGGATAAAAATGCTCAACTATAAAATATCTATGCTTAACTGTTTTCAAATTGTATCCATATTCTGACTCTGCATGAACAATAGCCTCTTTAATCTTTTCTATCTCCTCTTTTGTAGCAGCTTCTCCGCTTTCATTAATATATGACACTTCTCCATTTACTAACTCTGCAACAACTGTCTTTTTCAATTTTCCGATTGCTCTAATACTCTTTCCTTTATATAAGCCAATGTATCCATGACCTGAATAGCCTCTTGAAGCTTGATCATAATAAAAATCATATTTCAAATTATCTTCAAGTGTTGTTCCCGCAACAATTGCCCTCATCCATTTTCCATCATCAGGTATCAGTTTTTCATCAAAGCAATACTTCTTATAATCATCAAGCACAGCCATTATCTCTGAATCTCTCTCATCTACAATATCTTCCATTGCAGCAACTAATTGCTCAAATGTAATATTTACATGCCTTATTGGTGTTTTTATTTCATTAATCCTGTCTGTATTATACTTTTTCAACACTGTGCCAAAACTATCCATCAATGACTCTTTCATAGGTTTTGGATCTAACGTTAATAGCACTTTTATCTCCTCTGTTCCAAACTGAGTAAGATGTTTTTCAAGCTGAGACTGTTGAAATTGATTATGTAATTTTGTCTCAACTACTATTTTAAAACTTTTCTGGCTTATAATCGCATCTGGAACGCTTTCGTCTCCCACTACCTGAAGATCAAATGTTATTTCAGGTGTCTCATCTTGTTCCAGTATTAAAACATTCAACATTGCAAAGAATTTATCCGCATTATAATTATATAAGCGAGATAACATCAGCATAGTATTAGATGTATCTACATTCTCCTTTGAATGATATCTTTGAAAATAGTGTATCTGCACATTTATCCCTCCAATTTATCTAAATTTTGATTTTCATATGTACTCCAGATAAAATCAACAAAAGTAATACTACTCCCAACAGCAAGCTTAGCATGTCTAACTTCAAGTCCTTGAAAAGATGCACTCTTACCATGACCACTTCCGAATGGATTTCGAATTTCTGCTAGTTTTGTAGGAATAGCTCTAAGATTTCCAAGAACTGCTTTAATTGCATCTGCCCCTCTATCTGTAGGCTGTACATTGGATGGAAGTAGATTTAAAGCTTTCATTGTCTTATCTGCCAATTGCGGTACATCATCATCTTTCGAATACGATATCTGCATTTCTTCAAGAATTGTTTTACAACAACTTTCAATCAATTCCTTTGCCATTCCGATTGCATTGGTTGGATTCGTATTCTGCATTTCTACCATCAAATCGATCTGTTGCGAAAGGTACTCGCTTGAAAACTTATTTTTTAAGTTCTCTGCTGTCATTGCAATTACTGTTGTGCCACCTTTTAAACGTGCTACTATTTCTTTACACCTTCCTATAATGTCAAGCCCTAAATCATTGAATTTTCAGGCTTTTTCTTTAAATATTTACCTCATAACAAGAGCCAAAAGTGTAGAACAGTCATTGTATCAAGTACTGAATAGCTGAAAATGAGTAAAACCAATAAAGCATCCTTGATTTCTGCTTTATAAAGGCTATAATTCCTCTGTTCAACTATGATGGTGAACCTTCCGTGTCTAATGGTATCCTGTACCAACTTCCTTCGTCCCACCTGCTCATACACCGAGTGCCAGCTAAGCTTTCAAACAGGGTCATGCCCTACGGAGTGAACTACTGCCAGCTACAGCTCTTGTTTGTATTTGATTTTTACTGACCTTCTTCTTACTCCAAGAAAACTGTTTTTCAGTGGACGCTCTCCCTTGTTTCATCTGCTGGTCTTGTATTGATGCAGTGCTTCCCACACTTCATCTGGGTTTACGGGTTTCTTATCCAGAACCCTGCTCGATTTCAGATTGATCTGGAACCCAACAGGGTTCTGGATTATAATACAATCTGTTGTTTTTATGCTACCTGTGTTAACTCCTGATTTGTTCTTACAATGTCTCCTAACATCTTATTCGGATCGTATGTTGTCCCCTTTGTCAGGATTGTGTAAATCACCCTCAGTATTTTGCAGGCTATCACTATAAGCGATTGCATCTTCTTTAGTGGATTGACTTTTCTGGTTGTGTAATACACATGCAGTTCCTTAAATTCCTTCGCATGCGCAACTGCCGATTTTGCTGCCTGGAATAACCAGTATCTTAGTCGTTTGCGTCCTCTGTGACTGATTTTGGTTTCTCCCTTATGTTTGCCAGAGCTGCAGGCTACCAGACCTAATCCACTTAGTTTCTGTATTTCCTTTACATCATCGAATCTTGTTATATCTCCCATTTCTGCGAGTATTCCGGAAAGTATGTTCTCACCGATTCCAGATATCGCAAGATGATTCTGCTCCATCCTTAATACCTACACTTTTCCTCGCATACTCCAGAATAGAAGTTGCATTTGCATAGCCACGTCAGGAAATCATTGCAAAAGCTGAAGCGATAATGAGCAATCTAAAAGCTTCAACCTGGCATGAGTTAGAGACCAAAGGTAAGTTTGATAAAAACGAAAAGCTCTCATTTATTAATATGATATGCTTATATTAGGATGCGATGTAGGCAGTGAAACTCATTATGCAAGGGCTATTGATACAAGAGGTACTAATTGCCTTAATCATAAGTGGATTGATTCATTTTTCTCCATCTGACAACGAAGATCATCAAGTCGAATCTGATTCTGCCATAGCGACTTCGTCAACAGATGATTCCCATCCAAAGGAATCTGCTTATACATTCAGGAATGAAACCCTGTTGAACCAGCACTATGAAAAACATGGAATTGAAATGGGATTTTCTAATGCAATAGAATATGAAACCGCTGCAAACAAAGTGATTTCAAATCCAAATTCTTTACATAAAAAAGAAGCTGAAGATAATGATGATGTCTACTACCTTGAGGCGACAAACGAATTTGTGATTGTATCTGTTGACGGGTATATCCGTACCTATTTCAAGCCGGACAGAGGAATTGATTATTACAATAAGCAATAGTAAATCATACCAATGATGAAAAAAACAGATTGTAACATGTCAAAATCTGTTACAATCTGTTTTCTATTTTGTCATCTAAAACTTTTAGACCTGCAATTCGGGAAAGAAAACTCACTAGACATCGTTAAAAATGATATTTTCCAACCTCCACTGCCATCTCTTCGCTTCCTTTTACATTATTCTCCGCAGTATTCACAAGACTATCGATTTCCTTTTTAAGGTTGATACCAAAACCATGAACCTCACTGATATTGATTGTCGCATCATTGATGACACTATTGATCTCTCCAACACTTTCACCAATCATTGCAATATTCTCACTTGCAGCCTTTGTCGTATTACTGAACTGTTCAAGAATTTTTGCAATGCCTGCCATGTTGTCACTGTATTCCTCACCAAATTTCACAAAATTCACATAGTCTTTCATAATACTTTTACTCATGTACTCTGACATATTATTGGAATTTGCCATGAGATTTGCCACTGTCTCTTTGACAGAATTGTTAGACTGTCTGATTCGCTTCACTAATTCACTAATCTGTTCGTTTAACTTACTCATATTTCCGGCAATTACGGAAAATCCTTTTCCGCTCTCACCAGCCCTTGCTGCCTCTATATAAGTATTCTGTGCCAGTATTTTGGTAGAATTGGCAACTTTTAAAATTTCACTGACAATCTCATCAATTTTTTCGATTTCCTTAGATTTTTCCTCAAGACTACTCATTTAATCTCCGAATTTCGCAATCACATCAATGGCCTTTTCATTTGCGACCTTAATTCCTTCTTTTGTACTATGTGCCGCTTTACTGATGCTCATTGCATTATTGCTGGATTCTTCCGCTTTAATATTCAATACTGATATTTCTTTTACAACATCTTCAAGATTATCTGATATCACACTTGTACTTGCCGATGTTTCTTCCATCTCCGCGCTTAGTGTTTCTAATGACTCATTAATTCTACCGATATGCACGTTACTGTTTTCTGCCATGAGATTCACATACGTACTGCTATCTTTTAAGATCTCTGTCGTCTGCGCTACCCCTTTTAACAGATTTTGCACCTGTTCAATGAAAGAATTAAATTCATTCGCAATTTCTTCTAATTCATCACCGCTGGTGATATCCAGTTTCTGAGTCAGATCACCATTCCCACTATTCAATTCCATTACCTTCTGATGCAGCAGATTCATATTTCTCGTAATGCTGAGACTGATGAAAAATGCGCCAATGATACATAGAACACAGCAACCAAATGACATTAATTTTACCGTCATTCGCAACTGATGCAAATCTTTGTTGACTCTTTTTATGCCAATATCACATCCCACTATACCAACCACCTGGTGATTTTCAAACTACCATTATACAATAAAAAAAGAAATTTCTCTACTGATATTATCGCATCAGCAGAGAAATTATTATTCTATGATTTTTATTCTATGTTTTTATTCAAATCGCAAAGCATCAATCGGTGACAGTTTTGCTGCCCTCTTTGCAGGATACGAACCAAAGATGATTCCTGTCAATACCGAAAATACAACTGAAATAATAATTGCGTTGATGGATGGTCTGACTGTAACAGTTAAAAGTGATGCAACACCCGTACCCATCTGAGATATCATCATTCCTGCCACTTTTCCAATAATCACACCATTTAGGATTCCTATGAGGATGCCTAGTATACCACCAATCACGCAGATGACAACCGACTCCATCAAAAACTGAAGCTGTATGCTTCCATTTTTTGCCCCTAATGCTTTTCGGATACCGATTTCTCTCGTTCTTTCAATGACACTGACCAACATGATGTTCATCAATCCCACGCCTCCAACCAGGAGTGAGATTGCTGCAATAACGGAAATCGCAATCGTCACAATATCAAGAACCTTATTTGTCATACTTAACTCTGATTTAAGATCATAACATGTAAGTACAAGATTTTCTTTGTCGGAATAAAGTTTTTCTTTAAAATACTTTTCAGTTTCCTTAGCAACTTTTGATGCATCATAACCTGTTGCTGTCAGAAAATTAAACGACTCAAAACCTTCCGGTTTTCCCATACTTCTCAAAATATTTAATGAATATGTCAAAGGGATGAATAGATGTGTCTGACTTTCAGAATCTCTTCCTTCGCCTCCACCAAACCTTGAAAGGTCATAATGATATATTCCGACCACATATACATTGAGCACTGTTCCATCCATCAACTTAATTTCTACCTTTTTTCCTAAAGGATCGGCTCCCTTCAACACATTTTTCACAAACAAATCGGATACCACCGCTGTAGCTCTTTTTTCATCATTATCTCTCTGTGAAATCTCTCTTCCTCTGATGAGATCAATCTTGTTCATTTTCAGGTATCCCGGCATTACCCCAAACACACCCACCTTTGACGTACCATTTTCTCCTGCAACCTGCCCTAAGCCGACACCACTGATGGCTGCTACAGATTTTACTTTATCTTTGAATTCCTCCTGATAATCCATCAAATCTTCATAGGTAATATAATCCTCCCCTGTCATTTCATAGGCTGTCGGATCATAATTTGCATCTTTGTCTACTATTTCTATGTAAGCCGAAACCAGATTGGTTCCACCTAATGAGGCAAATGTGTTGGCAATCGTGGCTTTGAGGGATTCACCTATTGTCGTAATCGTGATGACGGAACTGATACCAATGATGATTCCGAGCATCGTAAGAAACGACCGCAATTTATTTGAACGAATATTTCCAAAAGCAAGCCTTATACTCTCTGATATATTCATGAAATACCACCTCCACTCATCTTCTCAAGGTCTATTCTATTATCTCTTTCGATTTTTGCGAAATTCATCTCATCAGAAATAATATTTCCATCACTGATGGTAATGATCCTCTCTGTCTCTTTTGCCAATTCTCTACTGTGTGTAATGAGAACAATCGTCTTTTTCTGTTCGTCATGGAGCTTGTGAAAAATGTCCATCACAAGATGTCCTGTTTTTGAATCGAGAGCACCTGTCGGTTCATCTGCCAGAATGATTGACGGATCATTTGCCATAGCCCTTGCAATTGCTACTCTCTGGTTCTGTCCACCGGAAAGTTCATTCGCCTTATGATTTGCCCTCTCTCCCATTCCAACCATTTCGAGAAGTTCATATGCTCTCTTTTTTCTTTCACGTCTTCCAACTCCCGCATACATCATCGGCACTTCCACATTTTTCACTGCCGGAGTTCTTGGGATCAGACAAAAGCTCTGAAAAACAAATCCTATTTTCTGGTTTCTGATCTCGCTTAATTCCCTGTCCTTAAGACTTGAAATATCTTCATTATCCAAGAAATACTCTCCCTCCGTCGGTCGGTCGAGGGCGCCAATGATATTCATCAGTGTACTTTTTCCGGATCCCGACTCACCAACAATTGCTACAAACTCACCTTCGTAAATCTGTAAATCAATTCCATGAAGGATTTCAAGCTCATTGGGTTCATTCTCGTAATATTTTTTTACAATTTTTCTTAAATCAATGACTACTTTTTTCTCCATAATATACCTATGCAAAATCTTAACTTTCAAAGAAGCTGTACAATCATTCTATGAATCCTGTACAAAATGCATTTATCCTTTCATCTTCCAATCTGATCTTATGAGTATCACGGTATTTTGTTATTCTAATCTTCTGCATCATGTATATTTACTCGTACTTCTTCACCTACTGACACCTGATTCGGATAATTGACAACCAAATCACCCTCACTTAAGCTATCAGAAGTTACTTCTGTGTAGTATCCGCTGTCCTTTCCCGATGTTACACTGACTTTTTCAATTTTGTAATTATTCTCTGATGATTTTGATGCCTTATAGACATAGGTACCATTCTCTTCTTTTATAATGCTGTCATAAGGAAGTGAAAGCGCACTGCCATTATCTTCAAGAATAATCTCCACTTTTGCAGACATTCCAAGAAGAAGATTTGTATCACCTTCAATGATAATTTCTGCACTGTATCCACTATCCGCTATGCCTGTACCTGCTGTCGCCATATTAGATGTTCCGGCTGAAGCAGAAAAGTTAATCACCTTGCTTACTCTTCCTGAATATTTTTCATCCGGCAATGCATCTGATGTCACATTGGCAACCATATCATCCGTGACATAAATAATATCCTTTTCTTTGATCCCTACTTTGATCTTTAAGTTTTTGTTGTCTTCAATCTGCATTAACATTCCATTTGAAATAGAACCCTGCGAGGTGTTTAATACTGTGATCACACCGGACTGACCTGCAACGATTTTCACACCTTCTAACTGTCTGTACAATTCTGATAATTCTTTTGTCGCTTCACTGTTGCCGCCGTTTGAAATGGAATTGAGATCCAGTGTGTCCTGTGCGCTTTGTACCAATTCATTGGCACTGCTCTGAACGGTTTCAATATTTTTTTCTGCCTCTTTTAATGCCGTCTCTAAACTTTTTATCTGCTGATTTAACAAAAGTGCCTCTTCGGTATTTTTATCCGGTAGCGCATTATATTTGTTTACGGCATCATTGTATTCTGTTCTCGCTTTGTCAGCTAATTCTTTTGCATTTGCCACTGCTTTATCTCTGTTGTCCTGAGCCTGAGTGAGATTTCTTTTTGCAATTTCATTCTGTTTTGCGGCAAGCTTTTCGGAATCTGATACCTGTGATTCCAGCGTTTCTATTGCTTCTCTAATCCGTGAATCATCAAGTACACACAATACATCACCTTCATTGACATAATCTCCAAGAGAAACATTCAATTCTTTTACTTTACAGGTCAAATCTGTTGCTACTGTAAGAACATTCTGACTCTCAACAGTTCCTGAAACATTGATTGATTTCGTCAAATCATGCCTTTTGTAAGTCTGAACCTGAATAGTTTCCTCACCTTCTGCCATTTCCGGTGTTCCTGATCCAAGAATACCTCCTGCAATCCCCACAACACCTATGACTGCCACAATCGCAATTACTATCCCTACTACTTTCTTTTTACCATTTTTTTTCTTCATAGCAACCTCCATGATTTATTTTTTTCTCTTTTAGATATCATTGTGTTTCATCATTATGTCTGTAATTTTTTCATTACAATCGTATCTTATATACCATTGTATTAATGACTTAATACAGATTACCACATCCTTCATTCTCTGTCAATCGCTTTTTACGAGTCTCCGGATGAAATATCCTCCGGCTAATGTTCCCTGATTAAGTTCTATCCGTATCATATCAAAAAAATGGAACTTTTTTGCAAATTTGTGGTAAATTGCATTTTTTTGTGTCGAAATACATCTTTTACAAAACGAATCCTTTATGTTATACCTGAATCCGTGAAACACATTTATTGCCAATTAGTGTAACTGCTTAAAATTCAAGGATTAACTGCATTTTTATTAGTTAATTTTTCTTCACCTAATGGGTGAAGAAAAAATGAATAACTTGCTGTTTTTTTTCTTTGTCTTATGTCGTAAAATATAGGTACTAAACTATACGAGGTGAATGGCAATGCAAAAGCTTATTATTGAATTTTCTGATGAACGTTTGATTACGCCAAGTGGTCTGTCACTTGTTGGTCAAATGCTTGGTAAAAGTAACTTTATAAAAAAATGCAACAATATGAAGGTGGATGGTAAACGTTCACAGAGCCAGATAAAAAATGGTGATATTCTTCTTTCGTACATTGGTCTGCTCTGCCAGGGTAAAACTGCTTACGAGGATATACGGGAAATGTCGGCTGACCCGGATTATTACAAACTTGCACTTGGGGTTACAAGAACAATTCCATCTGCTGAGACATTGCGTCAGAGAATGGATGTTATTGGTTCTTCTCTCAGAAGCGAAATACTTGATGCAAATATTGAAATGTTCAACACATATAACATTCAGCCGTCTCCTATTGAAAAAGATCTGGTTCCTGTTGACCTTGATGTTACACCTATGGATAATTCCAAAACCCACAAGGAAGGTGTTTCATACACTTATAAAGGTTTTGTTGGTTATTCCCCAATGATGGCATACATTGGAACAGAAGGATTCCTCGTAAATACAGAACTCCGTGAAGGAAAACAGCACTGCCAGTGTAATACGCCTGAATTTCTGCGCCACACTTTAAAATACAGTCACCGGCTTACTGACAAACAACTCCTCATTCGTATGGATTCCGGAAACGATGCTGCTGAAAATCTGGGTATTCTCATCGAGGATGGTTCATGGTTTATTGTAAAAAGAAACCTTCGCCGTGGGGAATCAAAACAGGACTGGCTTGATCAAGTCAGGGAGTGCTGTAAGGATATCCGTCATCCGCGTGATGGAAAAACGGTATATGTTGGTTCTTCATGGAAGGATGTCGATTACAAAGATTCCGAAGGTAATAATAAAACGATTACAATGAGAATCGTTTATGAAGTAATTGAGCGTACAAGCGATAAGGATGGTCAGTTTTTGATGATACCGGATATTGAATGTAATACCATCTGGACAAACCTTGGCTGGAGCGATGACGATATCATAAAAGGATATCACGCTCATGGCGAATGTGAGAAGTATCACTGTGAAATCAAGACAGATATGGATGTTGAGCGATTTCCATCAGGCAAGTTTGATACAAATGAACTTGTACTTGAATTAACGGTGCTGGCATATAATATCCTGAGACTGATTTGTCAGGAATCCCTTAAAAGCAAACGTGCTCCAAAGAGCAAACATCCGGTTAAACGTCGCAGAATCAGAACTGTTATAAGCAATCTGATTCAGATAGCCGGACATGTAACAGCACATGGTCGGCGTGTGACTTTAGCATTAGGTCGAAGTAATATATGGCGTCAGGCTTTTATGGATGTTTATAAGCGTTTTTCTTTGGTATAACATGTACCAATGACATATAGCTTTATTTCGTGACCTCTTTTTTAGGTTTAAAGGCTATATGAACAATAAATTTAGCAATATACAGGAATATATTATCTGAAGAAATGGGAGTTTTCAAAAAAACTTGTTTATAATTATATTCCTGTTTATAAAAAAACTGAATTTCACGGATTCAGGTAGTTGTTAAAATTGAGAATAAATGTTAAACTAATCATAGCAGTTGGCGTAAATGGTGATTGTTGGGTTGGTTGTGCTTCTTAACAATACTACAAATTTACAAATACTACTATCTTTTTTTGAAGATGTAGTGAAATATGATTAATGTAGAGCAAGCAGTCGCGCTAGCGACTTGGTACAATATTCAGGGGGATCCTATGAACAAAAACCTTGATCTGTTCCTGACCTTCATGAAGATAGGCGCATTTACCTTTGGTGGCGGTTATGCGATGATACCGCTGATACAGCGTGAGGTCTGTGACAATAAAAAATGGCTGAATGAGGACGAAATACTGGAAGTCGTTGCGATCGCAGAATCCACGCCGGGACCGGTGGCGATCAATGCGGCTACGTTTGTTGGCAGCCGCACTGCCGGAACGCTCGGTGCTGTCTGTGCAACGCTGGGAGTGGTGCTGCCGTCATTCCTGATCATCTCGCTTATTTCTTTTATCCTGAAAGCCTTTCAAGAGTCGAGAGCCGTGCAGTATGCCTTTATGGGTATCCGTGCAGGCGTTCTCGCTCTGATACTCAAAGCGGTCTATACCATGTTCATGGCAACGAAGAAGCACGCTGTTTCCTATGTTATCATGGCAGCGGCACTGGTGCTGACGGCTTTTCTGAAAATAGATGCAGTGTTCGTTATCATCGGCTGTGCAGTGTTTGGGCTTGTATGGTCGCTGCTGTTCAGAAAGGAGCAGAGCGATGATATGGATTGAACTGTTCCTTACCTTTTTGAAGATCGGGGCGTTCACGTTCGGTGGAGGGTATGCGATGCTCCCTCTGATACAGAGCGAGGTCGAGGGTCACGGCTGGCTCACACAGGCTGAGGTAGTGGACTTCATTGCCGTCAGCGAAAGCACACCGGGGCCGCTTGCGATCAATATGGCGACCTACGTCGGCATTCGCACCGGCGGCGTGTTCGGGGCTGTCTGTGCTACACTCGGAGTTGTCCTGCCGTCCTTTGTGATAATTCTGATCGTAGCGAAGTTCTACGAAAAGTTTCGCAAGAGCCGTGCTGTTGACGGTGTGATGTACGGTCTGCGTCCTGCTGTGATAGGGCTTATCGGTGCAGCATTCCTGTCTGTGGGAATGACGGTTTTCTTTCCGAACGGCTTAAAGAACTCTGTATTTTCAGGTGCAGGCTTCTGGCTCTCTCTTGGCATATTCGCCCTCGGTGCTGTGCTTGCTTTCAAAAAGCTGCACCCAATAGCGATCATAGGTATTTCTGCTGTTATCGGTATTATTGCAGGATATGCGCTTGGTTTATAATACTAAAAAATTCCGTGAGTTTTTCGCTCACGGAATTTATGTTATATGACTGTTTCACCGCTGTGCAGAGCAATGAGCTTGTCGCCCATGATCTCTTTCATCAGCTCAAATGCAGGAATGCCCGTGCAGTGACCGCTGTAAAATACGGTATCAAGCTGTGAAAGCTCCTGCGCCGTCTGAATGATAACAGCTTTTTCTTCCTCGGTATGCTTTCCCTCACGTTTCATCATGTGGAATCCTGTGATAACATAATCGGGATGGCTGTCAAACAGTTCCTTATACCTGTCAAGGATATTGAGTATGCCATTGTGAGCGCAGCCCGAAAGCAGCCAGCGCTTGCCATTTTGTGTGATTACAAGGCACTGCTCATGCATAAAATCGTCCTCTGTCTTTACGCCTTCTTTCAGACAGGACAGCTTTCTGTTGCCCTGCGGATAGCACCGTCTGCCTGTGATGCCGCTGAACAGGAACAGCTCGTCATCAAGTTCCATATCGCCGTCTATGAGCTGAATATTCGGCAGTTTAAGGATATCTGTATCAATTCCGATGTAGCGTTCTCCGTTGTAGTGGGGCTCGGCGGCTGACCTTTGCATAATTAGCTGTGCGGTACGGTTCAGCTTTGAAAAAGGCAGTATCCCTCCCGAATGGTCATAATGCCCGTGACTCAGGATAACAGTGTCAACAGCAGTTAGATCAATTCCGAGGACTTTCGCATTCTTTACAACTGCGTCAGTCTGTCCTGTATCGAGCAGGAGCTTATGATTATCAGTCTCAATATAGATGCTGAGCCCATGCTCTGCAATACAATTTTCATTACCGCAGGAATTTTCTACAAGTGTGACGATCTTCATAGTTCAGCACTGAAGTGGTATAATATAGTTGTAACACAAGTGGCTTTTAAGATATAATATCAAAATCAAAGAAAGAAGGATTTTATTATGCCACGAAACTATGAACCA
>OMVN01000008.1 GCA_900314525.1 uncultured Eubacteriales bacterium | reverse complement strand
GAAAAGTAAATCTCCAGGCTGAATTTCATCTAATGATACTCTTGTACCATTATTAGCCTGTTCTCTTGATGTTCTGCTAAGTCCATATCCAAAATGCTCATATATTCTCATTGTAAATCCCGAACAGTCTGTTCCATTTGTAAGGCTTGTACCTCCCCATACATATGGATTTCCAAGGAACTGTTTTGCATATTCAATAACATCAACCGCTGTACTGCTATATCCTTTTTCTTCTGCAGTTCCCTCTGTAATTTGCTCCAGTGTAACTCCCTTAGGAAGCGTTTTATACACACTAACAAATTCTGAAGCAACATATCCTGTTACATCATCTATATTAACTTTTACCCAGCCATCAAGTTGTTCTGCAACTTCTAACTCTTCATTCTCAGCTACCCTTGTAAGAATATCGCAGTCCGTATTTGGCTGTTCTCTTACCATAAGTTTATCTGCATTTACATGAGCAACAAGACTCATTGCTGATAGAGCTCTCTCATTAGCTTCTGCACCTGTAAGTAGATACTGAGAACTGACATATCCAGATAATTCACCTGAAGTAATTTTATACCATCCATCAAGTGTCTCTGTTATCTCACATCCCGCGTTCATTGGAAGTTTTCCTAATACTGCACCATCTTCGCTTGGAGTTTCTCTTACATTTAAATAATTCTCAACGTTTGCCACACCAAGTACTGTATATCCGTCAATCACAGACGTAACTGGCTGTTCAGGCTGTTGTTCTGGTTGTGCGTCCTGATTCTGTGGCTCAGGATTTGCGGCAAAACTCATTGCCTTATCTACCTTAACTATCGTAGATTTCTTATTGTCATCTAATGTATTATTGTAATCTACTATTGTTTTCCCAATTCCACCAGCTAACATCTGTGGTTCAATTGAGCTATTGCTACTTATAAGTTGTGCTGCACCTGCGCAAGGCTTGCAAGCTCTGTAGTCTTTCTTACTATTAGTTCCAAATACAAATGCACATCCTGAGATAACTATAAGCGACAGTACGCAAGACGCCATAAGGTATTCTGCTTTTTTTCTAACTATTATCTTTTTCATAAGTGCCCCTCTGCTATTTGTTACAAAATTGTTACAAACCGATTATAGTATTATTTTCCAGGGTTGTCAACATTGGAATTTAATGTTTTCTATTAAGGAAGATACACATTGTCCTCCTAATTTTCCCGACTCGACCACACTTCATTTTTCTTTTAACTAATATTCTCACAAAAAAACACTGTCGAAACATATCCTGTCTCGACAGCGTCTTATTATAAGATATCTCTATTTATCATCTTTTGTTTTATTTCCCAAGATAACGAATAATACAATGGCAGCTACACATATACCGCCAATAATAATATATTTAATCGCCTCTCCATTATCTCCTGTATTTACAACAGTACCTGCAATTTCTAATAATTGTAACATCTTTTCACTCTTTCTGATTAGTCATGTAATTTAAAGTCAAATTCCTCATCTGCAATCCTTATGTGGGCACCTTGAACTAATACATACTTCTCATTTGGAAGAAGCTGTGCTGTATTCATAAATGTTCCTGTTTTTGATTCATTGTCCACAAGGAAAAATTCATTTTTTTCTTTAACGATAAATGCATGCTGTGCTTCTACTGTCTCTTCCTTTATCTGATAGTCTGAACCATCTTCACTTCCAATTACAAATTTGTCTTTCTCAATATATAATTTTTCATTTGTCTTTGTTTTTTGTAAATATGGTTTATTTTCCTTTTTCTGTCCAATTGGCTGTGTGAAGAACTTAAGGAAGCCACCTTTTTTTGTTTCCTCTTTCTTCTCTTCAGGTTTTTCTTCCACTACCTCGATTTTTTCAGCTTCATTGTTTTCAACAAACTCTATATCTTCCGAAATATCTTCTGTCTTAGCTTTAGCTTCTTCTTTTACTTCTTCTGCTTTACCTTCTGCCTCTTCTTTGACTTCTTCTGCTTTAGCTTCTGTCTCTTCTTTGACTTCTTCTGCTTTAGCTTCTGCTGAAACTACTTCAGGAACCTCTACATCTTCGATTGTATAATCATCAAATTTTTTATGTTCTATTTCAAGCAAATCCTCTATTTCTTCAATAAACTTGTCAATGCTGAATGACTTTGGATTTAGGAGAACCATAAGTTTTCCAACATATTCCCCATCTTCTTCCTCATCAAACTGTGCAGTAAATAAAATATTTTTAAAGAATTTACATGTATTACCATCATTCATCATTGTAAGAAGTGGCATACAGATAACCTTTACATCACCTGTCTCACTATCAATATAGATATTTTCCTCATCAAGAATATATGATGTCCAGTTAATCATATACTCCATACCTGTTTTGATAGCTACTGCTATACCATAAAAAGCTTTTAATAAATGCTCTTCTTTAACTGAGTCACCTAAATATTCTTTCATTGTAACTCTGTCTGCTATATCAAATATAAAATATCTGTCAATCTCATCTTCTACGAGAGTTGTTTTTGCAAGTCCCTCAATATCATTATTGCTGAGCATTCCAAAAGTAAGATCATCAACCTTGTCATCTGCAAGGATCTTGTGCTCAGCACATTGTTTTCCGTCTATTTTTCTTTTATTCAAACTAATCATGCCGTTCCTCCAATCTTCACATTAATAATATTAATCTTCTGGTAATGAAATCATCTGTGCAAATGCTGGCTGCTTAATCATCAACTCAAGTAATGCTGCATCTGATTTTGCCTTCATGACTGGAATAGTACCTGCGTCATTAAGACCTTCTAATTTCACGCTCTTCCTGTCAAACATGTTATAAAGTATATTAATATTATCTGTGAGTTTGGTATCGTTGTATGCATCAAACTTTCCAATAGCTTTTACTTTATTTTCAAGATACTGATTAGATTCTGGTGTACCTGCTGCTACAAAGTAAAGCTTTGCAGATCTCTTAATTGCTTCATATGTCATTGGAGATAATGTACCCTCCATATTAGCAATTACAACATCATATCTCTCAAGTTTGCCAATGGCATCCATTAAATTCTCAAATCCCTTTGCTCCTAGAAATCCAACTTCAAACATACACTCGCTGTTATAAATAAAGTCTACCCCAATATGGTTATCTGTAGAAATAACATTGCTGAGTTCCTCAGGTGTAAGTTTTTCTTCTATTGCCTGTTTTAATATTTCATCAAATCCAATTCCAACAGAATTTGTCTGGAAATATCTGTCCATTTTACCAATCTGCTTAAAATCAATATAGAGGACATTTATGTTATCCTTAGGAGTTACCATT
Source organism: uncultured Eubacteriales bacterium (assembly GCA_900314525.1). Classification (GTDB taxonomy): domain Bacteria; phylum Bacillota; class Clostridia; order Lachnospirales; family Lachnospiraceae; genus Bovifimicola. Next base: position 66,437 of record OMVN01000008.1, on the reverse strand, counting down.
GCTGCAGCAACGCTGACAACCGAACTTCCCTCACCATCTGTTGCAGGTATGAATAAGTATAAATCAGGATTGCTTCTTCTGGCTCTGATTCTCTCTTCTCTTGCCTTCTGTTCTTCGAGAAGTCTCTTTCTCTCTTCTTCCTGTCTAGCTTTCTCAGCAGCTATACGCTCTTCTTCTTCCTTCTTTTCTCTCTCTAAGCGTTCCTTTTCAAGACGTTCTCTCTCTTTACGCTCTTCCTCTTCCTTTCGAAGTCTCTCTTCTTCAGCGATTCTCTCTCTCTCTTTGCGTTCCTCTTCTTCTATTCTTTGCTTTTCTTTTCTCTCAGCAAGAATCTTATCATAATTTGTGCCAATGTAATATAACTGTTTACCAATATCCGATACCTTCTGATATTTGCACAATGCCATATAATCGCCAACAAATTCATCTGTCTTATTATCTGTTAAGACAACAATTCCACACTGTTCTGGAACAGCTGATAAATCAACATCGTATCCCTGAGACATAGCTAAGACTTTGATGTCATGTTCTTCAATAATCCCCGTTACATTGTGTGCATTACACTGAAAAATCTCAATGTGTTCTGAAAATTTTTCGCGAAATGCAACCACCAGTCTGTTCTGGTAGTTTAAATCCTGCTCTAAAAGTGCCACATTAATTTTCATAAAATTACCTTCTCGTACTGCTTTTTTAAGTGAAAGAATAATCAAGCAGTCTTCCTTTCTTTTCTAGTATTTTCTTCCATCTTTATCGTAAAAAACCTTACTTATATTTTATAAATTTGCCTGTGATATGTCAAGCAATATCTGGCGTTTTAGCTCATCAATATTGGCGAATTTTCTCTCTTCTCTTATGAAATTTTTCAGTTTCACTACAATGCCCTTTCCATATACATTATGGTCAAAATTCAGAATATGAGTTTCCACTGTAACATAGCTTTCACTCCTTATTGTAGGACTCAATCCTATGTTTGTAATCGATTTGTACCCCACCCCATCAATTACAGTTTCTGATTTATATACCCCGTATTTTGGAATTATTTTTTCTTCAGCTGGAATCAAATTAGCTGTTCTTGAATCAATCGTTCTTCCTATCTGGTTTCCTTTTACTATTTCACCCATATAGAAGAAATCCAAACCTAGCATTTTACCTGCCTGGCTGACATTTCCGTCAAGAATATATTTTTTAATTGCTGTGCTGCTGACTTTTTCCCCATCAACCATAACATTGTCTTTCACACGAACTTCATAACCATACTCTTCTGAATATTTCTTTAGTGTTTCAATATCACCTTTTCTGTCTTTTCCAAATCTGAAATCTATTCCAGTAACTATTAATTTTGCCCCAAGTTTTTTATATAAAATTTCCCTGATAAAAGTTTCAGGTTCCATTGACATCGTATCCCTGTTCACAGGATAGAAAATCACATTGTCAATCCCATATTTTCCCGCCAAATAGCACCTCTCATCTCTTGTCGTTATAGATGGCTGACTGCTAATTCTTGATGTATCAAATGAAAATAATACACTTTCATATCCATTCTCTCTGCTCTCATTTACCACTTCACATATAAGTTCCTGATGTCCAAGATGCAGTCCGTCAAATTTTCCCAGGGTAACTGCGCTTTTATTAAATTTAAAATCTGTTTTTTCGTCATAAACTGTCATTTTTACCAATCCTCTTATGTGTCTTGTTATCATTCTGTATTATCAAGAATTATACCAAAAACATCTTTTCAGGTTTAAATAAATCATTTTCCGTTTTCTTATATATAGCCGCGAATTTGCCTTGACTTGTATATACTTTTACAAGTTCAGATTTATTTACCTCCTGCTCGCAAACTGCCATATTATATGTCAGCACATTTCCGTTTAACAGCATTTTATCAAATTCCATCTTTACTGTTATTTTTTTATAATCCAGAACATTCTCTGTTTTTATAATTATTTTATCAAGACTGTTCTCATCTCTCATTTTTTCAATTTCCATTAATTTAACACTATCCTCAAGAAGAAATTGTCCTGAACCTGTTCTCAAAAGATATCCCATACATCCATATGTTCCAAGTTTTTCCCCAATATCATTGCAAAGTGTCCTAATATATGTGCCCTTGCTACATTTTACTCTAATATTGACTTTAGGGAGGTCTATCTTCAAAATTTCTATATCAAAAATCGTAATTTTTCTCTTTTTTCTCTCTACAGTTATACCTTTTCTCGCAAGATCACATAATTTCTGTCCATTTACTTTCAGTGCAGAATACATTGGAGGTGTCTGATAAATTTCACCCACAAAACTCCTGATTGTATCTCTAACAACATCTTCTGTAAGATTTTTATAATTATCCGATTCATTCAAAACCTCACCGGACATATCCTGTGTATCTGTTGATTTCCCAAGGATTAGTTCAGCCTCATATTCTTTTTGTTTTTCCATAAGGAAATCACATAATTTTGTTGCATTCCCTATACATACAGGAAGCACACCCTCCGCATCCGGATCAAGTGTGCCTGTATGTCCAATCTTTTTAATTTTTAAAATTCCTCTGAGTTTTGCAACAACGTCAAATGATGTATAGCCTTTTTCCTTATATACATTAATAATGCCATTTACATCTTGCATGTTATCCTCCAGCTCTGATTTTTAAATATTATCCTGTTCTTTTTCAAACTGTAATTCTATCTGTTCTGAAATATTATTTATTACATCATAAACAGTTCCCTTTGCGCAAAATCCGGCAGCTCTCTTATGTCCGCCTCCACCGAAATATGTCGCAATTTTACTTACATCAATTAAATCCTTAGATCTTAAACTTACTTTATATTCAAGTGGAGCTGTCTCATATAGAAATATTGCACACTCAACACCCTTTGTAATTCTAAGCTGTTCAACTATTCCATCTAAATCAGATGATGAGATATTATAGAATTCAAACTCATCTTTCTTTACTACTGAAAAAATGCATTTTCCATCATAGAATAATACAGACTCTAGCAGTGCTCTTCCAAGAATCTGGTTTTGAACATATGTCTTTGAATAAAATGTGTCATCTATTATATCTGTAAACGGAATTCCTTTGCTCATAAGTTTTCCGGCAATTTCCATAGTCTGTGCCGAAGTACTCTGATATTTAAGCACTCCGGTATCATGGATAATTCCAAGATACAACGCACAGGCAGTATCATACGAGATTTCCCTGTCAAGCAATGTAAATACAACTTCACTTGCTGAACTGTAATCAGGATAAACGATATTTACATCAGCAAATTCAGTATTGCTGACATGATGGTCTATACATAGAGTTTTCGATGCACTGTTAAAATACTTAGCAAATTCGCCAATTCTATCAATAGCACTGCAGTCAAGAACTATAAACAAGTCATATTCTTTATCAGCATCTGCATTATTGATAATTTCATCACTATATTTAAGAAACTTAAATTTGTCAGCTATTGGTTCTAAGTACAAATCTACATCTATTTCACTGTAATTATTCTTGAGGTATGTATAGAGACCCAGACAGGAACCTACACAGTCCCCATCTGGTCTTATATGTCCGCACATACCTATTTTCTTTACTCCATCCAGATAATTGTTTATATTATATTCCTGCATAATATACCTCCGGTCTATATACCAAAGTTAATCTTCTTTCTCATCTATTTCCTTGTTAATCTCATCGATATGATGTGACATGTTCACTCCATATTCAATAGACTGATCAAGTATAAACTTTATTTCAGGTGTATTTCTCAAATTTATAGTTTTAGCAAGTTGTCTTCTTATATATCCTTCTGCACTTCTAAGACCTTCCAATGTGTCTTTCTGTGACTCTTCATCTCCGAGCACACTAATATATGCCTTGCAAGTCTTTAAATCTGGTGCCACAATAACCTCAACCACACTTGTCATTGGGTTAATTCTCGGATCTTTAATTTCTCCCCTGATAATACTGCTTAATTCTCTTAACACTTCCTGATTTATACGAATATTCTTTATGCTGTTCTTTCTCATCTACTTCTCCATTCTGAAGATGTTATTAAGCATATTATTATCTGGCTACTTCCACCATAATGTATGCTTCTACAATATCACCTTCTACAATATCATTGAACTTTTCAAATACAAGACCGCATTCATATCCAGATTTAACTTCCTTAACATCATCTTTGAAACGTTTAAGTGATGCAAGAGGTCCTTCAAATATCTGCTGTCCTTCTCTTGTAATTCTTACGCTGCATCCTCTCTGGAACATTCCATCAAGAACATAAGAACCTGCGATTGTACCAATACCTGATGCTTTGAATAACTGTCTGATTTCTGCATGACCGATAATCTTCTCTTCATATACAGGGTCTAACATTCCCTTCATAGCTGCTTCAACATCAGCAATTGCCTGGTAAATAACTCTGTAAAGTCTTAAATCAACTTTTTCTCTATCTGCAATATCTTTTGCTGTGTTATCAGGTCTTACATTAAATCCGATAATAATTGCATTTGATGCAGATGCCAGAATAACATCTGATTCATTGATAGCACCAACACCAGCATGAATTACTTTTACTACAACTTCGTCGTTAGAAAGTTTTACAAGACTTTGTTTTACAGCCTCTACCGAACCCTGAACATCTGCCTTTACGATAATATCAAGTTCTTTCAACTCACCTTCCTGAATCTGGTTAAATAAATCTTCAAGAGACATCTTTGATTTTGCCTTAGATGCATCGATAAGTTTTTCTCTTCCGTCCTTGATGAATGTCTCAGCAAAGTTTCTTGCCTCTTTCTCATTACCTGTAGAAACAAATACTTCACCTGCATTTGGAACACCATTTAATCCAAGAATTTCTACTGGTGTAGATGGTCCTGCTGTTTCAACTCTCTCTCCCTTATCATTAATCATGGCTCTTACTTTACCATAATTAGAACCTGCTGCAATTGGGTCTCCAACTCTTAATGTACCCTTCTGTACAAGTACAGTTGCAACGGAACCACGTCCTTTATCAAGTTTTGCCTCAAGTACAAGTCCTCTTGCTTTTCTGTTTGGATTAGATTTCAACTCACAAACCTCAGCTTCAAGGAGAATCATCTCAAGTAATGACTCAATACCCTCTTTAGTATGTGCTGATACAGGAACAAAGATTGTACTTCCGCCCCAGTCTTCTGCAACTAATTCATACTCTGCAAGTTCCTGTTTAACTTTATCAATATTTGCACTTGGTTTATCAATCTTGTTTACAGCAACAATGATAGGAATATTAGCAGCCTTAGCGTGGTTGATAGCTTCTACTGTCTGTGGCATAACACCATCATCAGCGGCAACAACAAGGATAGCAATATCAGTAGACTGTGCTCCTCTCATTCTCATTGCTGTGAACGCTTCGTGTCCAGGTGTATCAAGGAAAGTAATCTGCTCTCCTTCAACTTCTACTGTATAAGCACCTATATGCTGTGTAATTCCGCCTGCTTCTCTATCTGTTACATGAGTCTGTCTGATTGCATCAAGAAGTGATGTTTTACCATGATCAACGTGTCCCATTACACATACAACAGGTGGACGTTTTACCATCTTTGACTCATCTTCTTCATCCTCACGGAGAAGTTCTTCGATGATATCAACTTTTTCTTCCATCTCGGCAATGATATCATATTCAAGAGCAATTTCCTGTGCCATGTCAAAATCAATTTCCTGATTAATTGTAACTATCTGTCCCTGAAGGAAAAGTTTCTTAACAATATCAGAAGGTTTAATCTTCATCTTATCTGCAAGTTCTTTAATTGTGAGTGACTCTGGAATAATAATTTCCTTAATCTCTTCTTCTACTGGTTTTGGCTGTTCCTGAACCTGCTGATTGTTCTGGTTATTCTGATTATTCTTTTTGTTTTTCTTGTTTTTGCCATTATTATTGAAATTGTTATTATTAAAATTATTATTTCTGTTATTATTTTTATTATTTCTGTTATTTCCGTTGTTGTTATTATTGTTATTGTTTCTGTTATTTCCGTTGTTGTTTCCGTTGTTGTTTCTGTTTTTATTGGCATTATTGTTGCCATTATTATTGTTATTATTTCGATTATTATTCTGGTCGTTCTTTTTGTTTCCGTTCTGATTATTTACAGGTTTTTTATTTCCGTTTTTAACATTATTACTGTTTTCTGGATTAAATACCTGTGTGATATGAGACTTCTTATTGTCGTCTTTTTTATCAGCTGGTTTCTTGTCTGATTTTCTTTCATCAGCTTTTTTATCAGCTGGTTTCTTATCCTGTTTCTTTTCTGGTGTTTCTTTTTTTCCCTGACTGTCTGCTGTTTTACTATCTTTGCTTAATTCTTTTCTTACGATATCAGCAGCTTCTTCTGAAATAGAACTCATATGGCTCTTAACTTCAACACCATTATCCAAAAGGATCTGTTTTACTATTTTATTGTCTACGTTATATTGTTTTGCCAGCTCATATACTCTTAAATTTGCCATTCTTTATCCTCCACTTCTAATCTTGTTTACGATCGTTCTAATTTATTTTCTTTAATATTGCATTGCCAAGTCCCTCATCTGTTATACAAATTGAAGCCCTGTTTTCTTTTCCTATGCTCCGTCCCAGATTCTCTTTGTCTGAATATATGATTATTGGAACTTTGTAAAAAGCACATGCGTTATTAAACAGTTTCTTGGTATTATCGGATGCATCACCTGCAACAATAACCAAATATGCCTTTCTGCTTTTGACTGCCTTTTCCACTGAAAACTCGCCACTTAATACTTTCCCTGCTTTTCCCGCAATGGAAATCATAGATAAAACTCTATCTGTCATTTTTGCAAACACATCCTTTTTTATTTATTATAAAGACTCTCTGAGTCTGTCATAAACTTCTTTATCAATTTTCATTTTGAAAGACCTCTCGAGTCCATGATTACTTATTGCCTTTTCAAGACATTCCTTAGATGAGCAGATATACGCTCCTCTGCCATTCTTTCTGCCTGTCTTGTCGATGATAAATTCATCATCAGAAATTTTAAGCACTCTTATCATTTCTTTCTTAGGCTTCATTTCGCCACATCCCACACACAAACGAACTGGAATCTTTTTAGCTGTACTCATTCAATCACCCGATTTCCTTAAGGTATTAATCTTCTGAAAGATTTATCTCATCATCAATTTCAATATTCTCTTCTTCATTCTGGCTCTTAGCCTGTGTTTCACTCTTGATATCAATCTTGAATCCAGTAAGTTTTGCTGCAAGTCTTGCATTTATTCCCTCTTTACCAATTGCAAGCGATAACTGATAATCAGGAACTACAACCTTAGCTGTTTTCTCATCATCATCAGCTATAACTGAAACAACTTTTGCTGGGCTCAATGCATTTTCCACAAATATTGCTGAATTTTCTGAATAAGGAACAATATCAATTTTTTCTCCGCGAAGTTCATTAACAATAGCGTTTACTCTTGATCCGTTAATACCTACACATGCTCCAAGAGGATCTACATCTTTGTTATTAGATTTAACAGTAATCTTACTTCTGATTCCTGCTTCTCTTGCAACATTAATAATCTCAACTGTACCATCTCTTACTTCTGGTACTTCTGCCTCAAATAAACGTTTAACAAGTTCAGGATGAGATCTTGATACACAGATTTTTGGTCCCTTTGGTGTATCTTTAACTTCCGTAACATATAATTTAATACGTTCTGTTGGTGTAAACACTTCTCCCTTAACCTGTTCTGATTCTCCAAGAACGGCATCTGCCTTTCCAAGATTTATGCTGATATTCTTGCCATTTATTCTCTGTACAATACCTGTTACAATATCTTTTTCTTTGGCATAGTACTGTTCATAAACAACTTTTCTCTCTTCTTCTCTAATCTTCTGCAAAATAATATTTTTTGCATTCTGTGCCACTATACGTCCAAAAGTCTTAGAATTTACATCAACCTTTACGTTATCGCCAATTTCAGCGTGTCTGTCAATTTCCTTTGCCTTCTCAATCTGAATCTCTGTTGCAGGGTCTTCAACAACATCTACTACTGTTTTATCTGCTATGATTTTAAAATCACCTGTTTCTCTATCAACTGTAGCAACAACATTGTCAGCTTTTGAGTTATAGTGATTCTTGTATGCTGTTACTAAAGAATTCTCAATAGCCTCTAATATTACTTCTTTGTTAATATCCTTTTCTTTCTCAAGAATATTCAAACTCTCAATAAGTTCCCTGTTCATTTTAAAAATTCTCCTTTTCTATAATAATATTGTATAAAATGTAAATTTATGATTTGTCAAAATTTAAAGCATTATCAATTTATATATATTTAGAAATCAAACGCAAGTCTGATAATTGCAATATCTTTTCTATTAAATGAAATTTCGTTTCCTTCTTCATCAATAGTAACTGTATCTGCATCAAAAGATTTCAATATTCCCTTAAAATCTTTTCTTTTTTCAATTGCCTTATATAACTTAATTTCTACTTCCTCACCTATGGATCTATTAAAATCCTTATCTTTTTTAAGTGGACGGCCAAGTCCTGGGGAGCTGACTTCAAGAATATAAGCATCTTCTATATAATCATTTTCGTCAAGCATATCTGATAACGCACGGCTCACAAGTTCACAGTCATCAATATTAATCCCGCCTTCTTTGTCAATGTAGAGTCTTAAATACCATGTGGACCCTTCCTTTACGTACTCAACATCCACCAGTTCAAAGTTATTCGCTTCAATAACCGGCATAATTAATTCTTCTGTCTTAGCAACGTATTGTTCTCTCTTTGTCATTGCCATCCTCCTTAAATTTTTCTGAACTAACAGTAAAGAGTGGACTTTCGTCCACTCTTTACTGTAAATCAAGTATAGTTCCTTTAATTAATCCGAACCTCGGATTTCATTAGCAGCTCGTAGGGGAATCGAACCCCTGATTTCGCCGTGAGAGGGCGACGTCTTAGCCGCTTGACCAACGAGCCATGTATGATTATATAGCACATGAAGGGTTTTGGCAAGTACTTTTTTGAATTTTTTTTGATTTTTTTTGTATTTTTTTCAAAAACCCTGTATTTATGCGGTCTCCAGGGCATAATATTTTTTTATTTTTTTTGATTTTTACCCATTATTTTATAGAAATCATACCCTTTAAATGATATAATTAATAAAAATTTGATATAATCAGGAGATTTTTATGATAAAAGATGACTTCAAAAAAAGAATGAAAATTATTCTTGGTGATGAATTTGATTCATTTATGAACAGTTATGACAATCCCGAATTCCATGCCTTAAGAATAAACCACCTGAAAGTAAAAGACAATATTATAGATAAATATTTTGACGGACATTTAAGCCCGGTTCCTTTCTGCCACACTGGATATTACTATGACAATCATATAAGGCCTGGCAAACATCCATACCATGAGGCAGGTGCATATTATATCCAGGAGCCAAGTGCAATGCTGCCAGGCACTCTAATTGATGCAAAGCCAGGTGAAACTATTCTTGATTTATGTGCTGCCCCTGGAGGAAAAAGTACTCAGATTGCAGCCATGATGAACCAGAAAGGTCTGCTAATAAGCAATGAAATTATGCCAGCCCGTGCCAAAATCCTGTCCGAAAACATAGAACGTATGGGTATTAGAAATGCCATAGTCACAAACGAATCTTCAGATAAACTTGCATCATTTTTTCCTGAATTTTTCCACAGAATAATGGTAGATGCTCCTTGTTCTGGCGAGGGAATGTTTAGAAAAAACGAACAGGCCCAGGATGAGTGGAGTCTTAATAATGTAAAACTATGTGCCGACAGACAGGCTGAAATTTTAGACAATGCAGCAATTATGCTTAAGCCTGGAGGTAGAATTGTATACTCTACCTGCACCTTCTCTCCAGAAGAAAATGAAATAAGCATTATTAACTTTCTTAAGAGACATAGTGATTTTCATATTGAAAAAATAGACAGAAAATCAGAAATATTTGACGGTATATCTTCTGGAATAAAAAATTTTGGCGAAATAGATACATCATCTATTTCAGATAACTGTTTCAGAATATTTCCTCACAAATTTAATGGAGAGGGCCACTTTGCCTGTGTTCTGACCAAAGATGGTAATATAGATGTTGAAAATGATTACAGGGAATTAAAAGGGTTAAAAGAAAAATCCCTTAAGGAGTACAATGAATTTGCAATTAAATTCTTCAAAAATCCGCCTACTGGAAAATACATAATGTTTGGCGACAACATAAATCTTGTTCCAGAAACATGCCCAAAGCTGGATAAAATCAGAGTTCTTCGAGCAGGATTAAATCTTGGTACAGTGACAAAAGGTAGATTCATCCCCTCACACTCTCTTGCACTTTCCCTCTCTCCTGATGATGTTAAAAATGTAATTAATCTGTCAATTAATGATGAAAACGTATATAAATACATCAACGGCGAAACTTTTGAATATGACACATCTGACGGCTGGTGCCTTATCTGCATAGATAACCTCAGTATTGGTCTTGGAAAAGTCACAAAAGGTATTGTTAAAAACCATTATCCTAAGGGACTGAGAAAGAAACTATAATGAACTTATTTTTTTAATTTATATATAATCATAATTCACTCAAAATATATGAATTAATTTACAAATAGTTCGTATATTTCTTCATTTCCCGCACATACTATTTCCGTACCAAAAATATTGCATTAGCAGGAAAGGAAATTATATGATTTTATCAGAAAAGCAGAAGACTGTTATTCAGGATTTACAGGCACAGGAACAGCTTTGTATTCAGAAATATGGCGAATACGAAAAACAGGCAAGAGATCCAGAGTTGAAAAGATTGTTTGGAATTTTAAAGGATGACGAACAGACTCATTACGATTCACTGTCTCAGTTAATGAATGGTCAGTGTCCTGTTGTCGGCGGTAAAGTAACTATGGCAAAAGATTATAATCCGATGCCTACGTATACCGGTAATTTCAACGAGGAAGACAAGGAATACGACAAGTACCTTTGTACTGACTGCATTACAACAGAAAAGTATGTATCTACAGCGTACAATGACGATTTATTCCAGTTTGGTGACGAGAATGCAAGAGATTTGTTTAATCACATCCAAACAGAAGAACAGAATCACGCAGAGATGATTTACAAATATAAAACAGCCAATCAGATGGCTAGCTAATATTAGATTCTAATTAGAATCTTCACAATTTTAATCCCCCTTTTTCTTTTTATATTTCTATAAATTATTATGCCGGAATTCGTGACCAAAATATTTTCCGTCATAAAAGCAGAGCAGGTGCCCCTTTACGGAACACCTGCTCTGTTTATTTTAAAAAGTTCTGCATTTAATTTCTTAAAAATTCTTGGCTAAATTGATTATCTCAATTGCAGAACATGCACAGTCATATCCTTTATTTCCAGCTTTTGTACCAGCTCTCTCAACTGCCTGTTCTATATTGTCTGTTGTAAGAATGCCAAAGAGTGTTGGAACTCCTGTTTCCATACCAACTGCTGCTACACCTTTGCTAACCTCTGAACAAACATAATCATAATGGCTTGTTGCTCCTCTTATTACTGCACCGAGACAGATTACTGCATCATATCTTCCACTCTCAGCCATCTTCTTTGCAATAACAGGTATTTCAAATGCTCCTGGTACCCATGCAAGTGTAATATCATTTTCATTTACTCCATGTCTCACAAGACCATCTTCTGCTCCGCTAACAAGTTTTGATACGATAAACTCATTAAATCTTGCTGCTACAATTCCGATTCTTGCCCCATCCGCTACTAATTTTCCTTCTAATACTTTCATCTTTCTATTTCCTTTCTTTTCAATATATTATTGTAAAAATGTATTATTTTTCTCTGAGATATTATTGCAGATTTTAGTAATCTGTCATATGATCCATTTTTTCCTGCTTTGTCTTTAAGTAAAACAGGTCATATTTTCCTGCTGCTATCTGAATAGGAACTCTCTCTTCAATAGTTATTCCATATCCAGAGAGACCACTTATCTTAGTTGGATTATTTGTTAACAATCTTAATTTCTTTGCTCCAAGATCATAGAGAATCTGGGCACCAATTCCATAATCTCTCAAATCTGCAGGGAAGCCAAGTTTAATATTCGCTTCAACTGTGTCATAACCCTCTTCCTGAAGTTTGTAAGCTTTAATTTTATTAATGAGACCAATTCCTCTTCCTTCCTGTCTCATGTAGAGCAGGATTCCTCTTCCTTCTTTTGCAATAGCTTTCATTGCCTCTTCAAGCTGCTCTCCACAGTCGCATCTTGCTGAGCCAAACACATCACCTGTTAGACATTCAGAGTGAACTCTGCAAAGTACAGGATTTCCATCATTTACATCTCCCATTGTGAGGGCTACATGATGCTCTCCATTTAATACATTTACATATCCATGGATTGTGAAATCACCGTATTTAGTTGGTAGTTTTGCTTCTGCCTCTTTCTTTACAAGACTCTCACTCTGAAGTCTGTACTTGATAAGATCTGCAATTGTAATTACTGTGAGGTTGCGTTCTTCTGCAAATCCGAGAAGTTCTGTTGTTCTCATCATTGTTCCGTCTTCTCTCATAATTTCACAGCAAAGTCCAACTGGTTTAAGTCCTGCAAGAACCATAAGATCTACTGTTGCCTCTGTGTGTCCTGCTCTCTTAAGTACACCGCCCTCTCTGGCCTCAAGTGGAAACATATGTCCAGGTCTTCTGAAATCTGAAGGTTTTGCCCCTTCTTCTACTGTTTTCATTGCTGTGAGCGAACGCTCTTTTGCAGAAATACCTGTAGTTGTATCTATATGGTCAATTGAAACTGTAAAGGCAGTTGAGTGATTGTCTGTATTTACATCTACCATCTGGTTTAATTCAAGTTTCTTTGTCCATTCCTTGCTCATAGGCATACAGATTAATCCTTTTGCGTCACTTGCCATAAAGTTAACATTTTCCTGTGTTGCATATTCTGCTGCACAGATTAAATCTCCCTCATTTTCTCTGTCAGGGTCATCGATTACAAGTATTACTTTTCCATTTCTTAAATCTTCTAATGCCTGATCTATTGTTCCTATCTCTTTCATTGGATATCCTCCTACATATTTTTATTTCTAAAATCCATTCTTTGCCAGAAATTCCATAGTAATTCCGGACTTTTTATCTTTTATTCTGCCTGAGTTACTTCTGTCATCCCGCTCTCTGTTAAATAACAGTTTTTCAACATATTTTCCAACCACATCATTTTCGAGATTTACTATATCCCCAGCCTTCTTAAACTGTAGAATTGTCTCTTTTGCTGTGTGCGGAATTATCGACACCTTAAAAACACTATCATCAATATATGCAACTGTAAGACTTATTCCATCTATTGCAATGGAGCCCTTCATAACTATAAAATCAAGTATTTCTTTTGGCGCCTTTATGGTATACCATATGGCATTTTCTTCTGGCTTAACACTTTCAATTGTTCCTGTTCCGTCTATATGTCCTGATACTATATGTCCGCCAAATCTTCCATCTGCTGCCATTGCCCTCTCAAGATTGACATGGGATCCTCTATTTAGACTTCCAAGCGAACTTCTTCTGAATGTCTCTGCCATTACATCTGCGCTGAACATTCCGTTGTTTACTGAAGTTGCAGTGAGGCAGACACCATTTACACATATACTGTCGCCAACCTTGGTTCCTTTTAGTATCTTATCAGCATCTATGAAAATTGTTCCGCTTTTGGCACCCATATTTATTTTTGAGATTGTTCCAATCTCTTCTACTAATCCTGTAAACATTAATTTACATTTCCTTCCAATAAAATATCTATATTATCTAACTGCTGTACTTTTATGTCTTTTAGTGTAACTGCATCATTCATGAGCGGTATCCCATCACCCATAACTGGACTTTTTGCGTTTCTTCCCATTATGAGTTTTCCTGCAATATATGCATAAACCTTATTAACAAGACCAGTTTCAAGAAGTGAGGCATTTATCTCTCCTCCTCCTTCAACAAGAACTGAGTCAATCCCCTTTTGTCCAAGATCTTTTATAACTTTTTCCATATCTACAAGGAAATGTCCGCCACGATTTGCTTTTCCTGAAATCTTGATAACTTCTAAACCAAGTTTTTGTAGTTCTAACTTTTTAGCCTCAATTTCGTTATTTTCATTCTCACCTGCATAATAAACTATTGTTCGTATCTGGTTTGCAGTGGCAGCTATCTGACAGTCAGTACTGATTCGAAGCATTGAATCAATTATTACCCTGACAGGGTCCGTCCCACCTTCCATTCTGCAGTTAAGCATTGGATTATCTGCCTCTACGGTGTTAATACCAACAAGAATTGATGAATATTTATTTCTGAGATACATTACATGCTCTCTTGATTTTTCTCCTGTAATCCATTTAGAATCTCCGGTGTATGCAGCAATTTTTCCATCAAGAGTCATTGCGTATTTCATCGCAACAAATGGAATTTTATTGGTAATATAATGCATAAATATCTCATTTAACTTATCACACTCTTCTGATAAAACCCCAGGTATAACTTCAATTCCATGGTTTCTTAAGATTTCAACTCCATGACCTGCTACAAGTGGATTTGGATCCATGCTTCCTACAAAAACTCTCTTTATTCCTTTTTCAATAATAATCTCTGTACATGGTGGTGTCTTCCCATAATGACAGCAAGGCTCTAATGTCACATATAAGTCAGCACCCTTAGTATCTTCTTTACATCTTGTAAGTGCATTTCTCTCTGCGTGATATTCTCCGCATTTCTCATGGCAGGCAATACTAATAATTCTGCCATCCTTTACAACCACACAGCCCACCATAGGATTAGGATTTGTGTGGCCCATTGCCGTTTCCGCTATTTTTAATGCCTGTCTCATATATTCTTCATGTATTGTCATATGTCACCTCCAGCCACAATCAGTTGGAATTACTTCCATCCGATTATTATAACAAAAATCCCTGATAAATGCTTATCAGGGATTTTATCTTATACTACTTCTAATATAGATAGCGCTTCTCTCATCCAGACTTTACTGTCGGCCTCGGAATTTCACCGAATCATGCATATGCTCGCGGGCTTTACCGCCGGTATGGAATTTCACCATGCCCTGAAGACTTATCGTATTTTTTATTCGTCCTGTTTTTCTACATCAACAATTGCGTTTTTCTGCATTGGAATTCTGCAGTTCTTGTTGTTACCAAACTCTACAATTACAACATCATCTGATATATTGATAACTACTCCATAAAATCCACTTGATGTAAGTATTGAATCACCAGGCTTTAATTCATTTACAAGTGAATCATGTGCTGCCTGCTGTTTCTTCTGTGGTCTTAATAAAAAGAAATAGAAAAATATTGCGAATATTGCAATATATAATACCATTACTAATGCTCCGCTATTCATTAAAAATCCTCCTAATTTGAATTTGCATTAAATCCGTCTAATTTTTGTTTCTTGTACTCGCTATATCTGTCATTTTCGATTGCATCACGGATTTCCTCCATCATTGTATTATAAAAATACAAATTATGCAAGACACATAATCTCATTCCTAGCATTTCTTTTGCTTTTAAGAGATGTCTTATGTATGCCCTCGAATAACTTCTGCAGGCAGGACAGTTACATCCTTCCTCTATTGGTTTCTTATCAAGTTCATATTTTGCATTAAATAAATTCAGCTTACCCTGATTGGTATATACATTTCCGTGTCGTCCATTTCTGCTTGGATACACACAGTCAAAGAAATCAACACCTCTGTCAACTGCCTCTAGTATATTGGCTGGTGTTCCAACACCCATAAGGTATGTAGGCTTGTCCTGTGGAAGATGTGGAACTGTCTCATCAATAATTCGATACATCTCCTCATGACTCTCACCAACAGCAAGACCACCGATTGCATATCCGTCCAAATCCATTTCAGAAATAATATCTGCGTGTTCTTTTCTAATCTCTTCAAACACGCCTCCCTGATTGATTCCAAACAACATCTGATTCTTATTAATTGTATCTTCGAGACTGTTCAGCCTGCTCATCTCATCTTTACATCTTCTGAGCCATCTTGTTGTTCTCTCAACTGAATTTCTAATATACTTCTCGTCAGCTATACTTGATGGGCACTCGTCAAACGCCATAGCAATCGTCGAAGCAAGATTAGACTGAATCTGCATACTCTGCTCTGGTCCCATGAAAATCTTTCTTCCATCTATGTGAGAATTAAAATAAACTCCCTCTTCTTTTATTTTTCTAAGTTTTGCAAGCGAAAACACCTGAAACCCGCCTGAATCTGTGAGAATTGGCTTGTCCCAGTTCATGAATTCATGTAAACCTCCAAGTTTTTTGATTACATCATCCCCTGGTCTTACATGTAAATGATATGTATTAGATAATTCAACCTGTGTTTTAATCTGTCTTAAATCATCTGTGGAAACTGCTCCTTTAATAGCTGCTACTGTGCCAACATTCATAAATACTGGTGTCTGTATTACTCCATGAACGGTGGTAAATTCACCTCTTTTAGCCTTTCCACATGTTTTAATCAGCTTATAATTTTTACTCATAAAATAGCCTTTCTATAAATCCATAATCCGGCTTTTAGTATAACTTATTTAGCTGTCTTTGGCAAGACAAATGCTTAATCCATTCTATGTTATAATATAGAATTTTCTTCATAATATCCCTGCCTTTTTCATCAAGATTACTTAACAGGTCATTTAATAGATAATCAATAATATAATTATTATCCTTCAATCTTCCCATAAGGAAAAAATCAAATGGAATTTCTAATTCCATACACAGTCTGCAAAGTGAAGAATTTGAAATCACACTATTGTCACTCTCAAGATTTGCGACACTAGCCCCCTGGTATCCAAAAACTGTTCCAAATTCATCCACACTCATATTATGCATAATTCTCTGTAACCTTATTAAATACCCTATTTTTTTTATATCACGATCTGGCTTTAATACACTATTAATCTTATCATTATTAAATTCAGCCACGCTATTATACTTAAATAATTCACATAAAATCAGAATTCTAAACTTATCATTATCATCTATATCGTCAAGCATTCTCTTCTCATCGTAGTCAATTTTTATCTTATATTCATTGTCAAAAAAATAATCAACTGGATGCCCCGTTACATCTGGAAGTTTTGACATAAATGCTATACCAGGGTCTGATCTGTCCTTTCGAATATTGTACACAATATCCTTACTGACACCTGTCATCTCGGCAAGTTTAGCATCTGAAATATTCAGTTTTCCCATATAATCAGTTAATCTATTCCTGAACTTGCAAAAATCGCTGTCCGAGGAAATATTAATCTGTGCACTTCTATCCTTCATAGGTTGTCACGTTTTCCTTTAATATTTCCTATTATTCTATGTAAAACAAATTATTTTATCCATCGTAGGTACAAGGTTTAAACACCAATATTACATATATCATTTTAATGGACTCTTTTACCTCCATTTATAGATTTTTGATCTGGGAAGACAAAAAAAACAGACCTGCATTGATTTTAGTCAATCCAAATCTGTTTTCCATGAGTGTTCACAACCCAATTACTATGCAGTTGCCTGCAAAATTCACGCTCCAATAAATAACCCTTATTTTGTTTTCCCTTACTTAATCCCTTTAATAATTCAATATACAGTACTATATTTCAGTCTTTTCCTCTTCTGGTTTCACCATATCTTTAAGTTCCTTAGGTGCTTCAACTTCACCCCATATAAATTCACTTGCTGATGATGAAAAAATGTCAATTGTGGTATTCTCCAATAACTTGCTAATCTTTTCGCTAATCTTCATTTATCATATTCTCCTTACAATTAATAATTTTTGCGAAAACGACATCTAATATTTCTACTAGTTCGCATGTCACAACCACATTTTCATAACTATTACAATAAAAAGCAACTAAATTAATTAACAAAATACATATTATACTTTTAATTTTAAATTTAGTTTTTATTCTCTCATTATATAGCCCCCTCTTTGAATTTATGATAGGACAATAACATATAACAAGTGAAATAATTGATATCATGGATATGGTAATTTCCAACGATTCTGGATTTATATAATTACATATTATATTTATCATCAAAAATATGATGAATGACTGCATAAGACACCCAAATATTGAGTTCCTATGTGTTCCACCCATCCAGATGCGAAGAATACACATAATACATGCCGAAATGATAAATGTCTTTATGTAGCCCAATAAATAAAATATTAAAATCAGTATAGTCATCTTTTCCAATCCGTTAATTAAAACGTTAATGCCATATCTGACAATTTCATTTGTTTCTCCACAAATTTGATTTGCCAATTTGTACGAAATCTTTTTATTAAATTCATCCCAGTATAAGTACCATTTCATTATTCACTTTTGTCTCCTATATCTCTATTTAATACAATTCCTCCTCAATTTTCAAGCCAATCTGATTAACACGACACCAAATGACCGTTTTACGACACGAAATTCATTTGCAACCCATTTTTTCACTTTATCATGCTCCATTTCTCTGATAAAATAATAATAAATCAAACTAAATAAATTGTAATTTCCGGGGGTATTATATGCAGCATATATTAATTGTAGAAGACAACCAAAATCAGCTTAGTATGCTAACTGATACAATCAAGGGCGAGTATCCGTCATGGGAAGTTGACTCGTGTTATAGTTATAATGATGCCATGAGTCTAATTAAAAACTCTGTTTCATCTAATCCATACACTCTGTTTTTGCTAGATGTTCAACTCACTAAGCATCTAACTGATCGTGGTGGCTTTCAGCTTGCACAGGAAATTCGAAAAATGCCTGTATATTACCGAACTTCTATACTTTTTCTCACCGGAGTAATCGACGAAGGAGTTTACGCCCTTTCTAATTTTCACTGCTATAACTATATTACAAAACCTTATTCAGGTGATGATATACTAAATCAGTTAGAGCAAATGGTAATTACCGGATATCTTGAAAAATATTTTACAGTTAGAGATACCGACAGAATCGTACATAAAATAAAAATTGCAGATATAAGATATGTTCATGCATCCCGTCACCTTAAGACTGTTTTTTTGAATAACTGCCATATAGATACAAGGGAATATTCTCTAGATGAACTTCAGACAATGTCTGATGGAAAACTCGTAATGTGTCAGAAAAGCTATTTAGTTAATCCTGACTGTATTTCAAGTTTTGATAAAGTGACAAATTCTGTTATAATAGATGGAGTATCTATACCAATTGGAAAAAAGTACAAAGATATAATGGGAAACTATATCTAATCTACTTGGTATAAATTCAAAACAAAAGAACAAAAGGAAAAAATTTAAAATGCTAGTATTTGATTGTCTATTTACTTTGATAGAATCAATATGTGTTATTTATACTTGTAAAAAATACCTGGATAAAGCTACAAAACCATATGTCTGGGATGTTATTATATTAATTTCGAATGTGCTGCTAGCAAATTTTGCAGTTCGTGACACTAAAATTTTCACATTGATTCTAGGTCAGGTGTTTATTTTTCTAATATGCTATGTAAATGCGAAAAAACTTTTAGACAGTGTATATATGGCAATGTTAGTCTATATTACACTTTTTATTTCAGAGATTATTGCTACAATTCCAGTTGCGTTTTGCAGCATATTTATAAAGGAGCCACACATTCTCGGACTTATTGGCAATCTAATGACTCTGGCAGTAATTATCATTCTTATGTCAACTTCAGTGCGCAAATTATATAATATGGTTATTTCTACCTCATTTGCCTACAAAGTTGCATTGATATCATTTTATATAGTGCTTATTTCACTGTTAATTATTTGTCAGCAAAATGTTCATTATCTATATTCCAATATATTGTTATTTATCATAATAATCATCATTATAATTACCAGTAATGCTCTCCTTCTGTATTACGAGAAAATAATATCTTCAAAGAATGCAAAACTTAAATATTATAAAAAATATTTACCTGTTTACGAGAATCTTATAAATGATATACGAGCGAGTCAACATGAGTTTACTAATAGAATACAGTCACTACAGCTTTTATGTGATTCTCATAATACAGATGATGAATTTTCAAACCTGATTAAGAACTACACTGCCACATACACAAAACCACTGCATGCTTATCCTTTGCTTACACTTAAAAATCCTCTGTTTGTAGCATCAATGTATAGTCTTTACTTGGATGCCCAAGCCAAGGAAATTTCAATAAACTATGATGTAACATGTGGCAAGCTGGAAAGCTCTGCTTCCGAAATTACCATAACAGATCTTTCAGCTATTTTGGTTCAGAATGCAATTGAAGCCTCTGTTTCTGGGAATAATATTTATATTTCAATTAATTCTTCAGATAATAAAACAACTATTGAAGTAAGAAATCTTGTAGATCATCAGATTAGCGACTCAGAAATTTCATTATTTTTTAGCAATTCATATTCGACTAAAAATAAAGCTGACGATAACGAGACTCATGGCTTTGGATTATATTATCTAAACAAACAGGTTTCAATATACAAAGGTTCTATACTTGCAACATGTATAAATCACAACAGTAAATACTGGATGATTTTTAAATTAACAATATAATTTTTTACTGTGGAGGAAAAATTATGAACAGAGGGGTAAATATAGCTATTTGTGACGATAATAACGGAATATGCACGGAATTAAAAAAACATCTTATGAATAATTACAACTTCAAAATTGAAGTTGTAAAATTATACAATAATGGACGTCAACTTATTAATGATATCACTCTTTTTCAGATGAATTTTGATCTGATATACATGGATATCCATATGCCTGTTTTAAATGGAATAGAAACAGCCATGTATATCAGAAAATTCAGCAATTCAAAATATCCTCTAATAATATTTATGAGTATCTATGATGTATATGCCGAGGAAATTACCTCATCATATCCCTATTATTTTCTAAAAAAACCATTCTCATATGATCTCTTTGACAGTATAACTGCTTCTGCATTGCACAATTTAAAATCCCAGGATTTAATTTGTTTCAACAATTCTAAGACTTATCTTGCAATCGATCCAAGAGATTTAATATTTGTCAGATCCACAGGAAGAAAAACATTATTTTATGAGGCTGACAGCTCAAACTGTATTAATATTACCCTAAAATCTGCAGAAAAGACACTTTGCAATGATTACAGTTTTTTTATCCGAATTAACAATACCTACATTATCAATATTTTTTATGTAAAATCATATACTGAAAATCATTTAATATTAAAAGATGGATTATCTTTATCAGTCAGCAGAAAATATAGGGAAATTTTAAAATCTGCTTTGTCAAAAAATATATCCATGAATTAAAACGAATATTTTTCTGTAAAACCGAAATACTAATACTAGTAATATTAAAAAAGAGGTGTGAGAAGATTAACAAGAATCATATCAGTAATTTCATGAAATGTGGAAGTACCGGAGTTTGCCTAGAAATCATATGGACCGGATTAATAAGTCATAAGAAAAACCTTATGGGAAAAAGTTCCATAATCATGTTTCCTATATATGGTATGGCCTTTCTCATCGGACCTATGTATGCAAGGCTATCTGATACTAACATTATACTAAGAGGATTCATCTATACTATTACCATTTTTACTGGGGAATTTCTATCTGGTGCTTTCTTAAAACAGATTGATATCTGTCCCTGGGATTACAGCAAATGTAAATACAATATCCTTGGGCTGATTAGACTTGATTACACTCCTGTGTGGTTTGCCACCGGATTAATTTATGAACTTATATTAAAAAAAGACTGTCCCACAAAATAGCGGGGACAGTCTTTTGTTTATGCTTTTTATTCTGTTACTTCTTCCTCAGATTCTTGCTCTGGATCATATGTCGATGTAATGAATAATTCATCAAGCTGTTTTTTATCAACTACATTTGGAGCTTCTGACATAAGACAAGATGCATCCTTAACTTTAGGGAATGCGATTACGTCACGAATATTGTCTTCTCCAACAATGTGCATTACAAGTCTGTCAAGGCCATATGCAAGTCCTGCGTGAGGAGGTACTCCATATTTGAATGCGTTGAGGAGGAATCCAAATTTCTCATTAGCCTCTTCATCTGTAAATCCAAGAGCCCTGAACATCTTCTGCTGTATATCATTCTGGTGAATTCTTACGCTTCCTCCACCAATCTCAGTACCGTTAAGAACGATATCATATGCTTTTGCTCTACATCTGCCTGGATCTGATTCTATATATTCAACATCTTCTTCCATAGGCATTGTGAATGGATGATGCATAGCAACAAATCTCTGCTCTTCATCAGAATACTCAAATAATGGGAATTCTGTAATCCATAAGAAATTAAATGTATTTTTATCAAGAAGACCAAGTCTTTCTGCCATCTCACATCTTAAAGCGCCAAGTACTGCATATACAATCTTTGCTCTGTCTGCTGCAAATAAGAGAAGATCTCCAGGTTTTCCCTCTAATCTATCTGTTATGTTCTTCATTTCATCTTCTGTCATAAATTTTGCAAATGATGATTTAAATGATCCATCTTCATTAATTGCAATATAAGCAAGTCCCTTTGCTCCATAGCCCTTCGCAAAATCTACTAATGCATCGATTTTCTTTCTTGGCATAGAACCCTGTCCTGTAATATTAATACCTCTAACAGTTCCACCATTGGCGATTGCTCCTGAAAATACTGAGAATCCACAGTCCTTAACTAAATCTGAAATGTCTTGTAACTCGAATCCAAAACGTGTATCTGGTTTATCTGAACCAAATCTGTCCATTGCTTCCTGCCATGTCATTCTCTTAAATGGAATCTGTATATCTACATCTAAAACTTCTTTCCAGATAGTTTTTAAAAGTCTCTCATTTACATCAATTACGTCGTCAATATCAACAAATGATAATTCCATATCAATCTGTGTAAATTCAGGCTGTCTGTCTGCTCTCAAATCCTCATCTCTAAAACATTTTACTATCTGAATATATCTGTCATATCCTGCACACATAAGTAACTGTTTGAATAACTGTGGTGACTGTGGAAGTGCGTAGAAATTGCCTGGATGAACACGGCTAGGTACAAGATAATCTCTTGCTCCTTCAGGTGTACTCTTTGTAAGCATTGGTGTCTCTATCTCAAGAAATCCTTCTTCTGTCATAAACTGGCGAACAAGTGTTGTAATTTTACTTCTTGTAATTAAGTTTTTCTGAATACGAGGTTTTCTGAGGTCTAAATATCTATATTTTAATCTTACTTCATCTTTTGTCTGAGCTTCATCATCAATTGGGATAGGAGGAGTATCTGCTTCTGCAAGAATTCTTAAAGTAGTAGCTCTGATCTCTATATCACCTGTGAGAAGGTTCTCATTAACTGCTCCTCCTCTTTTCTCTACTGTACCCTCAATGGCAATTACAAATTCATTTCTGATTGTAGAAGCTTTCTTAAATCCTTCTTCTCCAACATCATTTACATCAAATACTATCTGAAGGATGCCTGAACGATCTCTTAAATCTACGAATATAAGACTTCCAAGATTTCTTCTCTTTGCAGCCCATCCCATAACAACTACTTTTTCTCCAATATTTTTGTTAGAGACCTCAGTACATCTGTGTGTTCTCTTAAGTCCCTTCATTGACTCTGCCATTTCCTACTCTTCCTTTCCGTTTATATAATCAACAATTTTGTCTAAACTAAGTTTAACCTGTTCTCCGGTCTCCATATTTTTTACATTTGCCTCGCCATCGTTAATCTCATTTTCTCCAATGATAACTGTATAGGCTGCATTTATTTTATTTGCATATTTCATCTGTGCTTTTACACTTCTGTCCATGTAGTCAGTTTCAACTACAACACCGCTGTCTCTTAAATTCTTTACTATGCTGTATGCCTTGGCTTTAGCTTCTTTACCAAGAATTCCCACATATAATGATACTGGTTTTTCTGGTTCTAATTCGACACCTTCCTTGTCAAGAAAATATAGGATTCTCTCAAGTCCCATACCAAATCCAGCTGAAGGAATATCCTGTTTTTCATCTATCTCATGTACAAGTCCGTCATATCTTCCGCCTCCACAAAGAGTGAATCCTTCTGAATTAACAAACTCGAATACTGTCTTTGTATAATAGTCAAGTCCTCTAACAATTCCTGTATCCACTTCAAATGGAATACCAAGTTCTGTTAAAATACTCTTCAATTCTTCGAAATGTTCTCTACACTCATCATCAAGATATTCAATTGTTCTTGGTGCATTTTTGATTACATCTTTATCTGCATCTACTTTACAATCGAGAATTCTTAAAGGATTTTTGTTCATTCTTTCCCTACATGTCTCACAAAGTTCATCTTCATGTGAACTTAAATACTTGAGAAGTGCTTCATTATATGTCTTTCTGCAGTTTGCACATCCAATACTGTTGATGTGAAGTTTTGCATCTTTAAGTCCTAATTTTTTGATTATTGTGGAAATAAGCGAAATAAGCTCTACCTCTACCATCGGACTCTTAGAACCTACTATTTCTACTCCAAACTGGTGATGTTGTCTTAATCTTCCACTCTGTGGTTTTTCATATCTAAATGCTGGTGTAACATAGAAAAGTTTCTTTGGAGCTGGATCAGCATACATGTTGTGCTCAAGATATGCTCTTATTGCACCTGCTGTACCTTCAGGTTTTAATGTAATGCTTCTATCTCCTCTGTCATTAAATGTGTACATTTCTTTCTGTACTACATCAGTTGTCTCTCCTACACCTCTCTGAAAAAGAACAGTGTGTTCAAAAACAGGTGTGATAATCTCTTTAATATTATATTTTTCTGCTTCATCTCTGCATATCTTTTCGATGACAGTACGATTATGCATAGTGTCCCCATACCAGTCCTGTGTTCCTCTTGGTGCCTGTGTAATCATCTTATTCTTCCTTTCCTTTCTTTTCTCCCATCAGTTCATTCATAGTTACAGAATGAATGACACTTAAAAAAGTCAAAAAAATCTTCATATCAAAATTCTTTACTTCATCTATCATTAATTCTATTGCGATTTCTTCATCAAATGCATCCCTGTACGGTCTGTCTGATGTCAGTGCCGCAAATACATCACATACCCTGAGTATTCTTGCGGAAATAGGTATATCTTCCCCTGACAGATTGCTGGGGTATCCTGAACCGTCATAGTTCTCATGATGATAAAGTATTGCTTCTAATATATCTTTATCAAAATCTTTCGTTGAAAGTATATCATATCCAATCTGAGAATGCATCCTTATATATCTGTTTTTTTCTATTTCCATCTGATCTTCATTATTTTCACCATAGATATATCGGTATATTCTCAGTTTTCCAATATCATGAAGCACCCCGGCCATTGCAATCTTTTCACAGAACTCATCATTCATTCCCATTTCTCTCGATATTCTGTAGGCTAGATTGCTGACAAAAATCCCATGCATAAGCAGTTCTTCTGCTTTATATGGTCTGATACCCATGTCATACATATTAATTTTATCTGTACTATTTCCCATAGATGTATCTTCTCTTTCTGTCTATCATATCATCAATATTATCAATATACATATTAACATCCTTAACGTTTTCAATTCTGTCTATTCTGTTTAGATCAGCTGATACCATTTTTGAAGATCCGCCTGCTCCACATGCAAGTATTGTCTGCTTCTCTTCCATTATCAGAATGTTGTATATACCTTCTTTTCCCTCTGAAGCATAACCAACATTTTCAAGATTCCCTGCCATATTTTTCTGCCTGTAAAGATAATATGGATGAAGGCCTAATTTCTTTGCTGTCTCCTCAGTTACATCCATCATTTCGCTGGTATTTGTTATTTCATATTTTTTTCCCATTCTCTGTTCAAGATTTAATCTTGCAGCCCTTTTCACAGCTAGAGAATGAATTGTGAGGCTATTTGGTTTTAATTTTTCAACATATTTCATGTTATATTTCACATCATCAATCGTTTCATTTGGGAGTCCTAAAATAAAATCCATATTTATGTTATCAAATCCACATTCTCTTGCCATATTATATGCACTTAAAAACTCTTCTGTATTATGATTTCTTCCAATAAGTTTAAGTGTATCATCTTTCATAGTCTGTGGATTAATGGAAATTCTGGTAACATCATACTTCTTTATTGCCTTTAATTTATCCATTGTGATGCTGTCAGGTCTGCCTGCTTCCACCGTAAACTCATACACACTTTTTGTATCATATAATCTGCTTATATTACAAAGCAGTCTGTCTAATTGTTCTGCTGAAAGTGATGTAGGTGTTCCCCCTCCAATATATATGCTGCAAAGTTTCCTGTCTTTGTATGCTTCACTGCAAAACTCAATTTCTTTAATCAGAGCATCTATGTAATCGTCAATTCGCTTTTTAAAAACTCCAATCGGATTTGATGTAAATGAACAATATAGGCATGTACTTGGACAAAACGGAATTCCAATATAGAGGCTATATCCATTTTTATAATCCACTTTATCAAGAATCTTATGCTCTCTCTTAGAAATATCTATACTTGTCTCTGTCTTTTTATCAGACAAGAAATATTCATTCTTCATAATTTCAGATATCTTATCATCATCAAGTCCATCTTCAACTAATTTTGAGGTTATCTTGGTTGGGCGTATGCCTGAAAGTGTTCCCCATGGAAGTTCACTGCCAGTAAATCCTGATAATATCTTATAAAGTTTTCTCTTTAGTTCATTCTTTGTTTCTTTTCTGTCATATAAAGAATCTGTGTATATACGTTTAAATGACTCCGAATCAATTAATTTCTCTTTATCATAGAATGACAGTTTCATATCAGTATCATCAAAATCACATTCCAGAAGAAAATCGTACCCATCCTCTTTTTCCCCTTCAGTCTGGCTCTTTAATTCCATCCCAGGATAAAATGATCTAATTATTCCCTGAATATCGTACTCAAAATCAAACTGCCTGTTAAATCTAATAAATATCATAAATTGTCTTTTCACTACCTATAGTAGTTTCCTCCTCGTGTCCCGGATATACAGTAACATCATCAGGAAGTTTTAAGAGTTTTTCTGTAATTGATCTAATAATAGAACTCTGACTTCCTGTTGGAAAATCTGTTCTTCCGTGAGAGTGATAAAATAATGTGTCTCCGCTGAATAACACTTTATCATCTTCCATATAATAACAGCAGCTACCAATCGTATGTCCCGGAGTATATATAAGTTTAAATGACATATCTCCTAAGTTAATAACCTGATTATCCTTGCAGTAAACATCTGCCTTTAAACTCACTTTTTCACCAGCAATCATTTGTGACAGATTATACCAGGAATCAAGAATCTTTTTTTCCTCTTCATGTATATACACCTTTATTCCATATCTGTCTCTAAGCGATGACACTGCCATTATGTGATCACAATGACCATGAGTGAGCAAAATAGCCTGTGGTTTAAGGTTATTTACTGTTATTAATCTCTCTATCTCAAATGCATCATCTCCTGGATCTACTATAACTGCATTTTTGTTTTCTTTTCTGTACACAACATAACAGTTTGTTCTGACAGGTCCGACAATAATTTTTTTTATACAAATATCCATAATTAATTTCTTTCTATATCAATTATACTTTCAACACTTCTCATCTTAGCAATGAGTTTATTCAATTCCTCAGTACTTCCAATCTCAAATGTCATGGAAATAGTGGCAAGTCCCTGCTTGTTAGTTCTGACATTCATACTTGTAACGTCAATTTCTCTCTCAGTTGTAATATTAGACAAGTCTGCTAAAATACCTGTTCTGTTGTGAGCGTATATATTAATCTCAGCCATGTATTTCTCTGCCTTGTTTGCAGGCTGTTTCTGCCACTCTGCCTCAGTAAGTCTGAATCTGTCTGCCTCTCCCATGCTTAGAATATTCTGACAGTCAGTTCTGTGAATTGAAATACCCCTTCCTCTTGTGATATATCCAATTATCTCATCACCTGGAACCGGATTACAGCACCTTGCAAATCTGACAGCAACATCATCTATTCCCTTTACAATAATGTTACCGCCTTTTGTCTTGCATACTACCGGTTTGTCTTTATTCTCTTTAACTGATTCTAATATTTCTTCATCTGTAACTTCTTTTTCATGCTTCTTCTGGTATTCTTCAATGAGACGGTTCATCACCTGGCCTTCTTTTAATCCGCCATGTCCCACTGCTGCAAGAACTGAATTCCAGTCCCTGAAACCATATTTTCTCATTACAGTCTCTGTAAACTCAGCCTTTAATAAATCACTTAGAACAATTGATTTAGACTTGCAGTATTTTTCAATAAGTTCCTTACCTCGTGCAATGTTATCATCTTTTAATTCAGTCCTGAACCACTGATTAATCTTGTTCTTAGCCTGTGTGCTCTTAACAATACTCAACCAGTCTCTGCTTGGTCCTTTTGAATTCTGTGATGTGATTACCTCAATTCTGTCACCGTTCTGAATCTTATAATCTATAGGAACCATTTTTCCGTTAACCCTGGCACCTACCATTTTGTTACCAACAGCACTGTGAATAGAATATGCAAAGTCAATTGGTGTTGAACCTCTTGGAAGGTTCTTAACATCTCCCTGTGGTGTAAAACAGAATATGCTCTCTGAATACAAATCAAGGTCACTCTTTAACATAGTCATAAATTCTCTGTTGTCAGACATATCTGTCTGCCATTCAAGAATTTGTCTGAGCCAGCTTAATTTAGCCTCCTCTGTTTCGGCTGAATTCTTTCCATCTGCATTTTCCTTATATTTCCAGTGTGCAGCGATACCATATTCTGCAGTCTTATGCATATCAAATGTTCTTATCTGTATTTCAAAAGGTATTCCCTGTGGTCCAATAAGTGTTGTGTGCAGCGACTGATACATGTTCTGCTTTGGCATTGCAATATAGTCTTTAAATCTTCCAGGAATAGGTTTATACATTTCATGAATCACTCCAAGAGATGCATAACATTCCCTTACTGATCTGACCATAATTCTTATTGCAAACAAATCATATATCTGGTCAAATGTCTTCTTCTTATTCAGCATTTTTCTATATACACTGAAAATATGTTTTATACGTCCATCTATCTTAGCATCAATTCCTGCTTCTTTGATCTTTTTACCCACTTCACTCTTGATTTCTTCGATGAAGTCATGGCGAAGTGCCTTCTTTTGTTCTATCTTTTCATAGAGGTCTGTGTAAACATCTGGTTTTAAATATTTCATAGATAAATCATCAAGTTCAATTTTAATCTTTGAAATACCTAACCTGTTTGCGATTGGAGAATATATCTCCATTGTCTCTCTCGACTTCTCTATCTGTTTTGCAGGAGTCTGATACTGCATTGTTCGCATATTATGAAGTCTGTCGGCAAGTTTAATAAGTATTACTCTTATATCTTTTGCCATTGCAAGAAACATCTTCCTGAGATTTTCTGCCTGAAGCTCAACCTTGTCCTGCTCATACGAGAGTCTGGTAAGTTTTGTAACTCCATCAACAAGAAGTGCTACTTCTTCTCCAAACTGTTCTGTGATATCCTCTGTGGTCATAATTGTATCTTCCACAACATCATGTAAAAGGCCAGATACAATTGTCTCTTTATCTAACTCTAATTCTGCAAGAATAATGGCAACTGAAACCGGATGAATAATATATGGTTCACCTGATTTTCTCTTTTGATCTTTGTGTGCATTATATGCAATCCTATATGCCTTTTCTATCATACTTATGTCAGTAGATGGATGATATTTATAGATCAAATTGATAAGTGTATTGTATAACTTATCTGGATCTTCAAAATCTTCCTTTTCCTTCAATACCTTTCCGTCTACAACATAATCTGTATTTTCTGTCCAGAGAGGCGCCCTTTCCACACTGCCACTTACAGTCTCAGTTACAGTTTTTGTGGAATTGTCTGTTTCAGATTTTATATTATTTATCTTATCACTCATAATCTCGCCTCTTTCCTTATAATTACAGTATTCTCTAACTTTTCTAATAAATTATAATTATAATTAGTTTTACAACAAAAATCAACTTGTTTTTACTTGCGCTTTTTCAGCATTTTATATAGTTTGCTGATACTAATCGCACCCAGTACTGCTGATACTCCATATAATGCCGCACTGGCAATCCTGAATGAATTTTCCACTGGTAATCCTACAAGTGAAAGTCTCCTGTATAGAAGTACTACTAGTAACAGTATCATACTACAGGTCTCACACAAATATATAAAAATTTTCGTTTTGTTATAAGCCCTGTAATTGTCAATATCTTCAAAATCCACAGAACTTTTATCAATATACATTTCTAATAGTTTTGCTATGGAGTAAACGACCATAAGCAATGAAACTATTAAAATGCACACTTCTTTGCTCATTATAATCGCTCCCTTGGTATGAATATTTTTTCATTTTCATTTTTATTTATATTTTCTTTCTTCTTTGCTTCCTGACAGAAATATGCCTGTGATCCTAGTATTTTCTTGCCTCTTTTGTCCACTGGTTCATATACATCCCCATTCAATATATGGGCTTTCAATGTATCTGCAAGCTGTATTTCCAAAATATCTATTACCCTCTCCTTGGCATCCTTATCTTCTACCGGAAACATTATTTCTACTCGTCTGTCGAGATTTCTAGGCATCCAGTCTGCTGATGCCATATACACTTCAGTGTTTCCGCCGTTTGCAAAATAAAAGATTCTGCTATGCTCTAAGAATGTACCGACAATTGATCTGACAGTAATATTATCACTTATTCCCTTTATCCCCGTCTTCAGACAGCATATTCCTCTGACTACAAGATCAATTTTGACACCCGAATTAGATGCCTCATATAAAGCTGCAATTATTTCTCTGTCACAGAGGGAATTCATCTTAGCCTTAATAAATGCCTCTTTTCCTTCCTCTGCATATTTAATCTCACGTTTTATCAGGTAAAGAAATCTTTTTCTAAGCCAATATGGGGCAACTGCCAGTTTATTCCACTGTTTTGGCTCACTATAACCAGAAATCATGTTAAATACCGCAGTCGCATCTTCTCCAATGGCCTGGTTACATGTAAGTAATCCTAGATCTGTATAAAGTTTTGCAGTTGCATCATTGTAATTTCCGGTACCCAGATGTATATACCTTTTTATTCCCTCTTCCTCTCTCCTGACTACAAGTGTTATTTTACTGTGAGTTTTTAATCCAACCAGCCCATATATTACATGGCATCCTGATTTCTCCAATTTCTTAGCCCATGCAATATTATTTTCCTCATCAAATCTTGCTTTCAATTCTACAAGAACTGTTACCTGCTTTCCATTTTCTGCTGCTTTTGATAATGACGCAATTATTGGGGAATTTCCACTTACTCTGTATAATGTCTGCTTGATTGCCAGCACATCTTTGTCTGTTGCAGCCTGTCTTATAAAATCCACGACAGGATCAAATGATTCATATGGGTGGTGGAGCAGAATATCTTTTCTGCTAATCTGAGTAAAAATGTCTTCATCATTGGAGACTGCATAATGGGCAGGAATATATGGTTCATCCCTGTATTCTCTGAAATCATCCATTCCATACATTTTCATAAGAAATGTCAGATCAATTGGACCATTAATGTTATATATGCTCTGCTGTTCAACATTTAATTCTTCTTTCAGGAATTTTATCACTTTTTTATCAGCCTTTTCCTCTATTTCAAGCCTGATAACAGATCCCCATTTTCTCTTTTTTATCTGTTTCTGAATTTCCTCTAAAAGATCTGCAGCCTCCTCTTCATCTATTGAAAGGTCCGCATTTCTGGTTATTCTGTAAGGATATGCCCCGATTACCTCGTGACTACTGAAAAGTTTATATATATTTCTCTCTATTATCTGCTCTAAAAGTATATAACTTCTTCCCTCGGCAGAAGGTATTTTCACAACTCTGCCAAGTACATCTGGAACCTGTACCGTTGCAAAATTTTCACCCTCTTTGTTCTTTAGAAGAACACAGATATTTAGGGATTTATTTCTTATGAGTGGAAAAGGCCTAGACTGATCTACTGCCATAGGTGTAAGCACTGGATAAATTGTCTCGTCAAAATATTCGTCAACAAATTTCATCTGCTCTTTTGTCAGTTTCTCATGTTTCTGGCAAATCCTTATATTTTCTGCATTAAGCAGAGGCAACAATGATCTTGTATAGGCAGAATACTGTCTATTCATAAATTCATGTGTTTTCTCTATAATTGCATGGAGCTGTTCCTTTGGTTTCATTCCAGCTAGATCAGGTTTAGTATATTTTGCATCAACCATATCCTGGAGAGAAGCTACTCTTACCATAAAAAACTCATCAAGATTTGAGGCAGTAATACTTAAGAATTTAAGTCTTTCAAACAACTTGTTTGTCTTATCCTTTGCCTCTAGTAATATTCTCTCATTAAACATAAGCCAGCTAAGCTCTCTGTTTACATAGTAATTGGTATTTAAATAATCAATTTTTTCATCCATAGACTAAACCTCCTTTTTCTGCCTCAATACTGGCTTTATTCCATATACCTCTTCAAAAAAATCTGCTTTACTGTTAAACAGACCTCTCTCTAAAGTAATATCCTCCCTGCAATATGTAGTAATGACCAATGTATTATCGTCTTTTATTACTGCTTTTGAATTCTTAAATTTCTGCAAATGACTTCTGTCCATAGCATTTGCAACTCTGAGAATCGCCACTAATTTGGCAACTAAAAGATAGTCTTTCTGATTTCCGTGGTGAATATTTACTCTCTCATCAAAGTAGTCTACTGTATTAAATTTCACTACATTAGCTACTATTTCTCTTTCTTTGTGAGATAATCCTATTATTTCGGTTGACATGATAATATTATATGAAGCCTCCCCTGGATGACTAATGGTAATAAACTTTCCACAGTCATGAAGAATGGCACAGATTTGTATCAACGTTCTCTCTCTGTCGGACAGTCCGTGAATTTTTTTCATCGCATCAAATATCATAAGCACATTTCCCTCAAGAGTATTAATGTGAGTGATATTTGCTTTGTACTTTTTAGAAATTACTTTTGCCGCATTTATAATATCACGGTCAAAGTCATGATTTATTTTGATAATTTTATTTTCCACAACATATTCTGCTGCTATTCCATCACACAGATCAACCCTTGGAAACCAGATATTCTCTGCATCTGTTTCATCTAACACATGCTTATATACCTTTATGCATGGCATCATAAGAAGTGCTTCCTCTTCAGTAATATCCATCTTTTTAGAAAGCTTATATGCATCTTTTCCAAGTAGTGCATCAAATCTTATGTTAAACTGCTCTCTTGTCATATAGTCTATAAATTTTCCATTTTTATATGCAAAATAGTCCACATAATCACCAATTGCAATTATATTTTTTATGACTATATCTTTTAAATACATCTTTTTGAATGTGGCTATATCATTGTTGATAAGTTCGTCAATAAGCAGATTGAAATGCTGTCTGTCGTCACTTAATTTATAAAGAAGTTCCCTTATTCTGAGTGATCCAAGTTTAATGTTCTGTGTAGTTATTAACACTCCTTCATTAAAAAGGGAAATCTGCAGACTTCCAGCGCCTACATCGACAATGGCTGTACCCTCATTTGCAACCTTAGAGACTTCCTGTTTAACTGCCAGTGCCTTATAAACAAGAAATCTCTGCTGGGAGTTGCTAATTACTGACACATCCAGTCCAGTTTTTACCTTTATTCTGTCTATAATAATTTCCCTGTTTTCTGCTTCTCTTATGGAGCTAGTAGCATATGCTATATAATCATCTACCCTGTACTCCCTCATTATTCTTGTAAAGTCAAAAAGTGTCTCGCACAGCATATCAATATGTCTGAAATCAACTCTCCCATAGACATAAGTATCCCTTCCAAGCTCTATTACCTTTCTGACATGGTTAACCATTACTATACCTTTTTTTTGTGACACCTCAAATATCTTCAATTGCAGCTCATATGACCCCACATCTATAGCTGCCAGAGTTTTACAGACCATATAATACCTCCTCTTTAATGCCTTTAGCTCTCCTTGCCAAGCATGTAGTTAATAAACTGTGTGGCTGTTCTGCCAGAAAGTCCCCCATGACTTATTTCCCATTTATTAGCTTCAAGATAAAGATCTTTTTCATTAACTTTTATACCGTACTTTTCAGCAAGAACTTTTACGATATTTTCAAATTCCTTCTTATCTGGCGCACCGTAATAAATCTGAACTCCAAATCTTGCTGCAAGTGAAAGCTTCTCCTGAACTGTATCTGATGTATGTACATCTTCTGCTCTGTCTTCCTTGTCCTTAAATGTCTCTCTGATTAAATGTCTTCTGTTAGAAGTTGCATAAATGAGCACATTATTTGGCTTTTTGCCCAGGCCACCCTCAATTATTGCCTTCAAATACTTATATTCAATCTCAAATTCTTCGAAAGATAAATCATCCATAAAAATAATAAATTTATAATTTCTGTCTTTAATAGTCTCTATTACATCAGATAATCTGTTAAACTGATGTTTATATACCTCAATCATTCTGAGACCTTGTCCGTAATACTCATTTAAAATTGCTTTAATGCTTGAAGACTTTCCTGTACCTGCATCTCCAAATAACAGACAGTTATTGGCTTTCTTTCCTGATATAAATGCTTCAGTATTATCTATAAGTTTTTTCTTCTGGAGTTCATAACCAACCAGGTCATCCAAATATACATGTTCTATACTTGTAACAGGGACAATTTTTGTATCTTCTCCCTCATTGCATATAAGTCTGAATGCCTTATTTAGTCCAAATTTTCCTACGCCATAGCTTTCATAAAAATCAGTTACATGTCTGTAATAATCTGAAAGTTCAATACTGTTCTCTAATTCTTTAGTTAGTTCACAGATTCTGTCTCTTATCCTCTTATTGAACACTTTGCTTGTTCTTCCACCATTTTTGTACTCTATCACCATAGATATAGCATCTGTATGAAGTGTCTTATCAATCTTTGTAATATCGTAGTCCATAAGTGACTTAAAAATTTCAAAATCATGCATTGCAATCTGATTTATACTTCCCTGTGGTGCACCTAATATCTCAGATGCCTTTGTAAATACGTTCTCATTATTTGCCAGTATAAATCCTAAGAAATTGTGATATAAATTTCCCTCAAATCCATATGTATCCGCCAGATTTAAAAGTTCATTTACACTCTCATATAAGAGCGCGATTTTGTCCTCTTTGTTAAAATAATCATCATCTGCATGAACTATAAGCCACTCAAAATCATCAAATAATTTCTGATGTTTGAAATTTCTGTAAACCATTAATTTTCTTGTATCAATAATATCGTTCATAATGCGCCTCCATACTGTTTAAATCCTAGTAGCTTCCTATTACCTTTAAATAACTTGCCTCATTTTTTATTCCTATAAGTGCATTCTGCATGCCTTCGTCTAAGATATTTCCCTCTGCCTCAACAAAGAATCTGTATTCCCAGTTTTTCTCTCTAATTGGTCTAGATTCAATACTTGTCATATTAATTCCATTGAAAATAAAATGGGAGAGAATATTATAAAGACTACCTGTTTTATGGGCTGTCTCAAATGAAACAAGCACTTTATTTGCATCTTCTCTGAAAACTCTCTTTCTGCTCACAATTACAAATCTTGTGGTATTTTCATTATTTCTGTTGATATTTTCCTCTAATACTTTCAGTCCATAAATCTTTGCTGCCATTGTGCTGGCAATTGCCGCATGTGACTTATCATTTTCTTTCATTACTTTCATTGCACTGCCTGCAGTATTTTCTTTAGCAATTCTCTGCCAGTCTTCGTGTTCCTCCAGGTACTCGTTACACTGCATAAGACCCTGTGGATGAGAATAAACCACCTTGATATCTTCTAAAGTGGAGTCCTTTGTTCCAAGAAGTGCATGTCTTACCAATACGTCCGTCTCTGCAACTATATAGCAGTCATATGAAAATAGAAGATCATATACATCATTTATTGTTCCAGCTGTAGAATTCTCAATTGGAAGTACAGCATAATCTGCTCTTCCCTCATCAACAGCAACAAATGCATCCTTAAATGTTTTTACATTGAAATTCTCAATATCTTCTCCAAAAAATTTTATCATTGCCTGCTGCGAATATGCCCCAGGTACACCCTGATATACAACTTTTTTTCCTTCCATCTTGATGTCTTTAATCTTCTTAAAATCAAATTTTTCACTCATTCCATTCTCTGTCAAAATCTGATACTGAAGTTTTCTGCTCATAGACATTATCTGTGAAAAAAGTTCATTTACACTTTTTTTATTGAATTCTCCATCTGCAAGATCAACAACTTTTTTTATTTTCTCTTCTTCTCTCTGCTTGTCAAAAACTTTCTTGCCATTTTCAATCTTGTAAGTAGCAACGTCCTTACACAGTTTCATTCTCTTCTGAAATTCATTTACTATATTTTCATCGACCGCGTCGATTTCATCTCTTATTTTGCCTAAATCTAAATTCAATGTATGTACCTCTCTCAAAAATTTTACTGAACCATATCCCTTATTCTCTGATGTAACAGAGGATGAACTGCATCTGGTGCAATCTGCTTAAGTGGTTCTAACACAAATGCTCTCTTGTGCATCTCAGGGTGTGGTATAACCAGTTCGTCATCACATAATACAAGATCATCATATAATAAGATATCAAGATCTAATGTTCTAGGTCCCCAGTGCACATCACGTTTTCTATTTGCATCATTCTCTAATTTCTGGAGAAATCTGAGAAGTTCATGTGGTGTATATAAAGTATCAATCATAATACATCCGTTTAAGAAATCATCCTGTTCAACAGGTCCATATGGCTCTGTAAGAATAATATCTGAAATCTTTAAAATCTTGCAATTAACATCATTCTTGATTGAACCAACTGCATTTTCAAGATATAAAAGTTTGTCACCCATATTAGAGCCAAGAGCAATATATGCTCTATGCCATCTTCTTTCAATAGAAACGGCTACATAGTCCACATCCATTCCAATTGGTGCCCATGGTTTCTTTATTGTAATCTTAACACCCTTTAGCTGCTCGAAATTTGCAAATAATACAAGTGCCAGGTTCTCTGCTGCTGCCTCTATAAGATTAAATGTATACTCTTTCATAAAGCCTTCAATAACTTCACAAACATCTGCATAATTTACAGACAATTCTATGTTATCTGATACTCCGGCTTTTCTTGTATTCACTTCAAGTTCGACACTTACCAAGAACTTCTGTCCCATTATCTTTTCTTCTTTGAATACTCCGTGTTTTGCAAACACACACAGATCTTTGATAATTATTTTATCATTTGTCTTTTCCATTTACCTATCCTCCGATTTATTAGTTACATGAATTCAATATAGCTCTTGTCATATCAATTGCTCTCTTATTTTCTTTTACGTCATGTACTCTGAAGAAGCTGCATCCTTTCATAACACCTATAACAGAAGTTGCAATTGTTCCTTCTCCCCTGTTATTAATATCTAGGTCTAATGTAAGTCCTATCATGGATTTCTTGGATGTTCCAAGAAGTACAGGATATGAGAGCTCCTGTAATCTCTCTAATCCATTCATAATTTTCAAATTATCTTCAAGAGTTTTTGCAAAACCAATTCCTGGATCAAGCATAATTCGGTTCTTTTCTATTCCTGCCTTTAATGCAATATCTACTGTTTCTTTTAACTCATTTATAACTGTTCCTGTCACATCATCAGGATAAGGAATTGCATCTGGTTTTCTGTTATGCATGAGACAGCATGCAACCTTATTATCAGCAATAATATGTGCCATTCTCTCATCATATTTAAGACCCCAGATATCATTTACAAGATCTGCACCTGCTTCAATAGCTGCCTTTGCCACATCTGGTTTGTATGTATCAATTGAAATAATTGTATCAAAATTTTTTCTTATTTTCTCAATGATACTTGTTACCCTGTCTATTTCCTCTTCTACTGTGACTTTGATATATCCTGGTCTTGTAGATTCTCCGCCTACATCTATGATATCTGCACCTTCTTTTAACATCTGCTCTGTATGAGCTATTGCATTTTCAGTTAAATTATATTTACCTCCATCTGAAAAAGAATCTGGTGTTACATTCAAAATTCCCATAATGTAGGTATTATTTTCAGTATCAAAGTTTTTATTTCCTATTATCATAATAAATCTCCTCTTAACGTTTTCTCTATTTCTGACAAATATGAAAGTGAACCAAATATCATTATTCCTCCATCATTTCCTGCTGTTTTAACAGCGGTTTTTACTGCATCAGTTATATTCTCCTCATATAAAACATTGGAATTATACTTAAGTGCTGTTTTTCTTAAATCATCACCTGATAGAGCCCTTGAGTTTTTGGGAGGTGTTACAGTTATAATACTGCTTGCAAGATCGGCTGTTTTTCTTAAAACCGTATCATAGTCTTTGTCTGCTAATACTCCTATTATATATACTATTTTTCTGTTTGTAAAATATATTTCTATGCTTTTCCTTATATATTCTGCAGCTCCTGGATTATGTCCCCCATCTAAATAGATAAGGGGAGCATCCGAGAGTTTCTCAAATCTTCCATGCCATATTGTATTCTTAATTCCTGTTCTTATATTATTATCTGTAATATTAAATGATGTTTTACCCAAAATCCTGAGCGCAGAAATTGCAAGTCCTGCATTTATAACTTGAAAAGTACCACGAAGGGGAGTTTCCAAATCCTTCATTTCATCATAATCAAATAACGTTCTGTTCTCCTCATATCTTATATTATAAGGCTCTTTCATTACGTAAATTTCTGCATTTTTTTCCTCTGCAGTTTTCCTAATCACATTCATTGCTCTTTCATCCTGAATGGCTGTGATAACTCTGCTTCCATTCTTAATAATTCCTGATTTATGATATGCTATTTCTTCTATGGTATTTCCCAAAAACTGCATGTGATCCATGCTTATACTTGATAATATTGAAAGAATAGTATTATTTACCACATTTGTGGCATCATAATCTCCTCCCATTCCTGTCTCTATTAATACCACATCACATTTCTTATCATAAAAATATTTATATGCAAATGCTGTTTCCACCTCAAAATATGTGGGCATTTCGAATCCTTCATTTACTATTTCATCACATTTTTCTTTAATAATAGTCATATACTTCGCATAATCATCTCTTGAAATATTTTCCCCATTTATGGAAAATACCTCAAGACAATCAAAAACGGCAGGTGAGTTATACCTGCCGGTTTTATATCCGGCAACTTTTAAAACACTGAGCATATATGCCAGTGTTGAGCCCTTGCCGTTAGTTCCGGCAATGTGCACGACTTTAAGTTCATCCTGCACATTGCCTAATTTATCCATTAATCTCTTTATTGATTCAAGTCCTAATATACTTCCTTTTTTTGAAACATTATTTATAAATTCTCTCGCTGTCTGATAGTCCATATTCTCTGTCCTTTCATTATGAAGCAATAATGTAATACTCCCATGGTGATAATTTATTTAAATCTTTTACATTTAATTTACCAGATATATCATCCATTCCCTTGGAATCACCATGAATAAGTATTTTTCCATCGGAAATCTTTTTATCATATTTTACTTTCTGTTCGCTCTTTGAAAGGTTTACAACAACTGTAATCTTCTTACCATTTTTCACTCTCTCATATGAAACAACACTCTTGTTATCACTCTTAATTTCTCTAATAAGGCCTCCATATATTCCATTAAATAATGGCTCATTATCTTCCTTTATGTGGCAGAGTTTTGTGAGAAGATCCTGATATTTATAATCGCCAAAGCCTATATTATCTTTTTCAAAGAATTCAAGAGCAATGTCTGAATCCTCTTCATTTCCTGAATAAATAAGCGGAACTCCGTAAGCTGTAAATGCAACTGTGTAGAGTGCTCCAAGTGACTCATCTCCAAATCTCTCCTTCATTTCCTTATCATATGTGTTCTTATCATGATTATCAAGGAAATTCATTTTAAACGATGCATATGGTAGATTATCTGACTTAATTGCCTTCATTACATTTCCGGCCTGAGCTGGCATCTTTGAAGCTGTTTTTAGTGAATCATACAACGCAAAATTATAGTCGCTGTCAAATGCATTTTCTAAAAGTGATGTTGCATTTGTTCCATCCTCTGCAAGCATATAAATCGGTTTTATCTTATCAAGTTCTGTTCTTGCACTCTCCCAGAAATCCACTGGAACACCCTGTGCATAATCACATCTGAATCCGTCAATTTCAAAATCCTTAACCCAATACGACATTGCATCAATCATAGCCTGTCTCATATCGTTATTATTGTAATCAAGCTGCGCCACATCATTCCAGTCTGTTCCAAGAGGAGAAATAATATTTCCACTATCGTCTTTTTTATAATATTCCGGATGCTCATTAATCCATACATGATCCCATCCTGTGTGATTTGCAACCCAGTCAAGCATTACATGAAATCCCATTTCATGTGCTTTGTCTACAAGATTTTTGAAATCTTCCATTGTACCAAATTCACTGTTTACACTCATATAGTCGCTTATTGAATAATAAGAACCTAGTGTTCCTTTTTTGTTAACCTGAGAAATACTGTAAATTGGCATAAACCAAAGTGTATTTACCCCCATATCTTTTAATCTCTGTAAATGCTCTGAAAAAGCATTAAAAGTTCCCTCATCAGTGTACTGTCTTACATTCACCTCATAAATAACTGCATCTTTTATCCAGTCTGCCTGTGTTCTGTTATCACTTACAACCTTGTCCTCTGTAAATGTTTCCTTCTTGTTATCCGAAAAACATGCTGTCATAGATGCAAGCATAGCTGCCGCAATCACTCCGCATATTACTCTCTTTAATTTCTTTTTCATTTTGATTCCTTTCCGAATTAAATTCGACTAATTTAGTACTGTTATCTAGCTTTTATGCCAAAAAAGTATACA
This sequence comes from uncultured Eubacteriales bacterium, assembly GCA_900314525.1. Taxonomy (GTDB): domain Bacteria; phylum Bacillota; class Clostridia; order Lachnospirales; family Lachnospiraceae; genus Bovifimicola. The sequence goes on along the minus strand of OMVN01000008.1, from coordinate 25,455 downwards.
GAAATTATACCATAATAGCACCCTAAAATACAGAGTTTTTCTGCCTTTTATAGTATTCATTCACAAGACTTAAATATCCCCATTTTTTCATCGTCTCATACTTGATTCTATAATTACCTTTATAATGTCTTCCCGTAATTATGTATCTTATATACTCCTGCATATATGAATCAATTTCCCTTAAACTCTTATCTGTATTGATGTTTCCAAAAAACCATCTGCTCCAAGTAAATTCATCTTCTTCACCACCTCCAAAAAACTTATAATTCATAGATCTAATAAATCCAATTGCTGCCTTGTCCTCTGTAAGATTTTTCTTTCTCTGCCATCTTCTTAGTGCATCCGCTTTCCTCTTTATCTTAGATTTTATTTTTCTCTTTGTATTTTCTGAAATATCTATAATACCATCATCATATGAAAATCCCAGGAATTCCCATTTATCTAGTGGATTAGCAATTATTTCTTTATCGTAATTAAATTTAAGCTTTGATTCATATATTACTTCACTAAGAATTTTTCTATATTTGTCTAATTCCTCTTCACTCTCAGCAAAAATAATAATGTCATCAGAATACCTGAAATATAATGCATCCTGAAATTTCCTATCCGATTCTGCCAAATAAAAATTGGCAAAAAAAGGTGACACAGGTATTCCTGCCATCGCTCCATGATTTTCTGATATAATACTACCGTTAACTACAACATTATTATTTAAAAGCATAGATCTAAATAATCTATATATTTCTTCATCTTCTTCCTTTAGAAAACTAATTCTATCTAACAAGGTATCTGGGTCAATAGAGTTAAAATAATTGCTTATGTCAATCTTGTAGCAGAACATACTTTTTATTTTGTTATTCCTCTTTATCTTATTGATTGCATTTTTAACGCCATAACCCTGTCTGAAAGAATAGCAATTATCTGAAAGTCTATTGTCATATTTGTGGAGTTTAAAAGCTATAAATTTAAGCGGAATACTTATCTCATCTTCAAATGAATAAACCACCCTGCTCTTTTTTGACCCTTCTTTATTAACCATCTTTTTAACCGGTAGTGCTGAGAAAAATTCACCCTCTGTAATTTTATCTTTAAGATATGTATATTTCTCTTCTTTTATATATCTCTCCAGTTTTTTTCTTTCTTCTCGCCTTATATTTTCCCCATCTATTTTATGTTGTAAATACATTAGCCACTCATTTTTATCTGTAATTGAATCTATTATTTTCATAATTTCTCCCAAAATTTTCTTGTTCTAAATTTCATTTCTAATTAACCTTTATATTCTAAAAGGCTATCTCCTGTTAAGACAGAAGACAGCCTTATAGTTATAAAAAGAATTCGGAAACGCTTTGAAGTGATAAAGCTATGCTTATCACACTAGACTTTACATATTATAGCCAACCTGCAAAGCTTAAAAAATAATATGCTTCGTCCTTAGCAGGCGTAACATTTGTCACATTCCGCTTTCTGTTTTATCAAATATATGTCAGAATATTACAGATTTTCTTGTATTCTTGCTTTTATATAATCATATGTACTTGGAAGATATGACATAATATTAATGCATTTAATTCCCTCTTCCGTTGCAGCTTCTTTTGAAATTCTAACAGCTTTACATCCATAATCATTATGTCCTGAAAGCACCAATATAGCTAACTTCTTTGCACTGCCATCATATAATACAAAATCGTAATTTCTGCCACCATAGAAATTACCAAACTGACCCGGTTCAATATTATTGTAAACTATATATTCAGAAAAATTTTCTTCCAAAACTTTCTTTGTTCTGTCTATTACATCTTGTCTTGACTGTTTTGCAGGATTAAATTTTTCAGTCTTATTGACATTTGTAATATCTCCTACAAAATCAGAAACCATTTTACCTGCTTCTTTTTTAAATAAATCTCCAAAAAATCCCATAACCATCCTCCTGATGTGTATTTGTTTTCCAAATGTTATTTTACTACCTAATATTGTTTTGGGTCAATAGTTTCGTATCTATAATTTTTCTATTATAATTTTTTATTAATACTTCCCTAAACTATTTTTTTGTCCAGAACTGAGACATCAACTCACTCTTTTGCATTGTTTGTGAATTAGCAGCTATATCCTGTGACATGGCATCATCAGTTCCAAAACTTGCCATGCTATCAATCATAAGCTGTAACTGGGCATTAGTGATTGAATATCCATCAGCTGTATTTATAGTTTCAATTTTATTATCATCAGATTAATACCACTCTTTTATAACTAAATTTCCATCTTTACCATCGCTTATAACAAGATCATTTCCGGTTCCTCCGTTTAATATATCATCTCCTCTACCACCAAATACTAGTTCGTCTCTCGAACTTCCATTAAGAGTGTCATTTTCGTTAAATCCATAAATTTTATTTAATTTCATCATTTCAATCACGTTAACAAAGTCACGATTTTTTGAAAATGCCTTACTTGCATCTGACGCATTATTCATATTCAGATAACTGCATACCATATTGTAATTTATCTGTTTCTTTCCATCAATCTCTGTAGTAATTGTAAGTGCTAATAGATTATTTAAAATTGTATCATCTATTAGCAGGGCGTTTCCTAAATTATTTAAAAGTTTTGCATACATATTTTCCAAAATAGGTGCAGCTTCTGCATTTGGATTTCTTCCAGCAACACCTTCAAAATATCTTCCGTAGAATTTCTCTAAAATAGCAAGTTTTGTTGCATTAAAATTGTCTCCTCTACTTCCATCTTCAATATTTTCGCAACCAGTCCACTGAATTATAATTTTATTTAAATATTCATTTCTTTCAGCTTCATTTGTAGAAGATATGTATTTTCTTACGCTCTCACCTAATTTTGGATTATTATAAACAGCTTCTCTCAGTGAAATCATCTCTCCACTAGCTTTAATATTTGGAATATCTTTCACAAGTTCATCTTCAATTTCTGTATTTTCCTGATATACAGTATCCATTGAATCAATTGTAAAGTTCATTTCAGCAACATTTCCGACTATTCCATCTTTATTTACATAATTTGACGTGTTTTTTATAATATTTCCATTCTGATCATTCCTATTAGACGATTTAAAATTTAAATCAATCTCTGCAATGTTTTTATCATCAAGTGTATATAACTCATCACTTTGGGAAATTCCATCATTATTTCTGTCAATCCAAATTTTTAATTCTTTAAATGCTTCATCATCATTTGTTATCTTACCATCACTATTTGTATCAAGTTCACTTAATGCTTCAAATCCAGATTTTGCATATTCACCTGATTTTAGTACAGTTTTATCCCCAAACAGTTCTTTTCCGTCATCTATGAATCCATTTTCATTAATATCCCTAACAAGAATACCGTCTTCTTTATCTGCCCATGCTGTTTTCTCCCTAAATCCATCACCATCGTAATCAAAATATACTCCATCAGCAATATTTGAAGCATATTTTCCAGCACTGTTAAGATCAAATATTACAGGATCTACCTTTCTCACAGCTTTTTCTGCTTCAACCCATTTATCATGTCACATGATCCATCAATTATACTTTCAATATTACCTATTGCAGTCGATGACAATCCCTCTTTTCCTGCAAACTTAACTACACTGTTGCCGAAAGATACTCCATCTTTTACTAGCTGTCCTGCCTTTTCTATACTCCAGCCATTTTTAACACCGTCATAAATGTCTACAATTAGTGAAACTTCACTGGTAGCTACATCAAGAGCATCTGCTCCCTTAGAAATTCTATCCTTAAGAGAATTAAGTTCTCCCTTAAAAATCCATATAAGTTTGCACTAGCATAAAATGCATATAATCCTGATTCTACATATGCATATTTATAATCTATTTCAAATTTAACATTAGATTTTTCAAATTCATCATCACTCATCTGAGGATTTTTTGAAATTGCATATATATACTCTCCATTTTTCATTTCCCCAATTACTGCACGAGTTAATTCTGATGATGCAATAGCATAGCTGGCATTATCAGAATTAATTGAATTTACCATTGTATCAACAGAAGAAACAATTGTTGCCAATTTATCAATGCAGTCAGAACCCTTTTCAACAACATATTTATCATGTCCATTCATCTCATCTTTGCAAAATTCATATGCATCCTTATTTTGATTTATAATTTCCGCTGCGATTTTCAAATCAGATAACGCCTTCTCTGTATCCTTTGTCTTTGGCATTCCATCAAGTTTATTAATTACATCATCAATCTTCTTCAAAACATTATCTGATGATCCACTAGAAAGTGCTGTCATATCCATATAGTTCTTTCATATAAGAACTAAATCTTTTTTCAAATTCCCCTAAGTATGCTTGTTTTTACACGCAAAAAATATATATTTTATATTATAAAAAGTCAATATTATTACATATTTTAATTCTTAATATACAAAAACAAGTATAAATATTCACTTGAAATTTTTAACATAGATTGTACAATAAATATACTAACTATTTAGAAATGAGACTATATAATTATGAAAAATACAACAAATAAATTTATGTCATTATTTAAATCTAACGCAGTACTGATTATTTCTGGTATCCTTGCATTTATTTCCTGCTTTTTTGTGGCCCCATCCATGGACTACATTAACTACATCAATTTCAGGGTACTTGCAATACTATTTTCCCTAATGCTTATCGTGGCAGAATTGGTGAGACTAGGGGTATTTTATTCTCTGTCAGCTGCCCTGTTTAAGAGAATTAAATGTCCAAAATATATTTCATTATTTTTGTGCTTTCTTGCTTTCTTTCTAAGCATGCTGATTACAAATGATGTAGCCCTTGTTACCCTGATTCCTTTTGGAATTATGGTGATATCTGGATTTAAGATAAGTAAATCAGATAAATGTAAGATTATGTGTCTGACAATGATTTTCATGACAATTTCAGCTAATCTTGGAAGCATGCTGACCCCAATAGGAAATCCACAAAATCTTTATCTATATACAAAATATGGATATTCCATTGGAAAATTCATTTCAGTGATGTTTCCATTTTCACTGGTCTCTTTCATTCTAATTACCTTATATGTAATTATTTCACTAGACAAATTTGGGGAGCCAACAGGTAGTATATCTGATTTTGGCAAAGATAATAATTCAAAAAAATATAGCCAAGCACCAGGTGATAAGAGATTTTATATAAATCTATCTATAACGATAATTTTATTTATTCTTGCAGTCTTGTGCGTACTTAATGTTATCAATTATAAATTAATGTTTATTATAGTTTCACTTTCTATTCTTATTCTTGATTGCAAAGCATTTAAAGAAGTTGATTATTCCCTGCTTGTTACATTTGTTTTCTTCTTTGTACTTACTGGGAATCTTGGAAATATTTCTGCATTTACTAATTTAATAACTGGAATCTTAAATAAAAATGTAGTATTTACTGGTATTATTTCCTCACAATTTATTAGCAATGTACCTGCTGCAATGCTTCTGTCTGCATTTACTGATAATGGAAGAGATTTGTTAATTGGTACTAATTTGGGTGGACTAGGAACTCTTATTGCATCAATGGCAAGCTTAATAACTTATAGATTTTATGCAAAATATAAAGCAGATAATGATATAAGTGACCACTATCTGCTTTACTTTACTATTGTTAATATTATGACTCTCATTATTCTTTTGTTTTTACACTGCGGGATAAATTAATCCCGCAGTTCTTGTACAATTTTCTATTTTATTTAATTCGTACTTTTGTACCTTTCTGGCTTCGCTTTGCTGTCTTGAGTTTGCGAAGTTCTACAGTTTTTCCTTTGTAATCTACTTCCATATTATCACCTGCATCTAGGAGATATACGTTTGTGAGGTAATCACCCTCATTTAATCTGATTCCAATAACACCAATTGCATTTTTCTTCTTTTCTGGAATTTCATTTAATGGGAACCTGAGGAAAATTCCATTCTCAGTCTGCAATACTACTATCCGACTAGAGTCCATCATACCTGAGTCCATAGATATAATACTGCTGTCCATTCCACCATCTAACATGAGAGAATCATCAAATCCGCCTTCGATTCCTGTGTCCATAAAATCATCCATCATAGCCATGCCACAATCTGTAATTTTTATATCTAATACCTTGTCATCATCTGACAATTTTGTTGCAGCCACTGTTTTCTTTAACACGTTAAACTCACTTGAGTCCACTAGTTTCATCATTCCAAGTTTTGTAGTAAATAATAGTTTCTTTCCAGCTGTACTCATTGTATCTGTGACATAAATTATACTCTCGTTTTTGCTGTCATAATTACTCAGATTATCAATCGGTGTACCCTTGTCTTTAAATCTCACTAAAGGTATGTCGTTAACTTTAACCTGATGAAGATTTCCACTGTCTGTAAACAGCTGGATTTTGTCTGTATTCATACATGTTATTACATATTTATTTTCCTTATTTGCAGCCTCCATATTTTTCTCGTATATGGATGTTTCGATAGTCTTTACATAGCCAAATCTGTCCATCAAAAATACTACTTCCTGTGGAACAAATTTAACCTCTTCAAGTACTGCTTCTTTTCCATCTTCTATTACTGTTCTTCTCTCAACTGCATATTCCTTCTTAATCTGGAGCAATTCCTTTTTTATTACCTTTACCATGGCTTTTCTGCTGCCAAGAATTTCTTCATAATTTGCTATCCTTTCAAGAATGTTTTCATAATCTTTTTTGAGTGCAAGGATTTCAAGACCTATTAATTTATATAGTCTGAGGTCTAATATGGCCTGTGCCTGCTTCTCAGTAAAATTAAGGTTTGATGCATATATTTCTGATTCCTTATTTTTAAAAGTGATTTTCGAAGTATCCCCGCTTGTGAGACATGCTTTAGCATCCTTTATGCTCTTGCTACCCCTTAAAATTTCAATTATCAGATCTATTATATCGCAGGCCCTTATAAGTCCTTCCTTTATCTCTTTCTGTTCATATTCCTTCTTCAGTAATGTGTTGTATTTTCTAGTCTGAATTTCATACTGGAACTTGATACTATTTTCAATTATCCCCTTAAGGCTCAATACTTCAGGTCTTCCATCCACAATTGCAAGCATATTTACACCAAAAGTATCATCTAACTTTGTCTTTTTGTATAGAAGATTCTTTAACTGTTCTACATCTGCATTTTTTTTAAGTTCTAATACAATTCTGATTCCCTCTTTTGATGATTCATTTGAAACGTCAACTATATCCTGTGTCTTCTTTGTTTCAATCAGATCACATATATCAGAAATAAATTTGGGAATATTAGCACCAATCATTGTATATGGTATTTCACTGATTACAAGCTTATCTTTGTCGGATTTGTTTTTTGCCTGTTCTAGTTCTACTTTACCACGAATTTTTATTTTTCCCTGACCTGTCTCATATATTGATAAAAGTTCACTTTTATTTATTACTATTCCACCAGTTGGAAAATCAGGACCCTTTACATATTCCATTAATTCCTTATTTGTAATGTTATTATTGTCCATATATGCAATCTCTGCATCTATGACTTCTGATAAGTTATGTGTTGGTATGCTAGTTGTCATACCTACCGCAATACCTTCCGATCCATTAACAAGTACATTAGGTATTCTTACAGGTAATACCTCTGGTTCCTTTTCTGTCTCATCGAAGTTTGGAACGAAATCTACTACATCTTTGTCAAGATCTGCAAGATATACTTCCTGTGTAAATTTCTTTAATTTAGCCTCAGTATAACGCATTGCAGCCGCTCCGTCTCCCTCAATTGATCCGAAGTTTCCATGTCCGTCAACAAGTGCCATTCCCTTTTTAAAATCCTGTGACAGTACTACTAACGAATCATAAATAGAGCTGTCTCCATGTGGGTGAAACTTACCCATTGTATCACCAACTATACGGGCTGACTTTCTGTGAGGCTTGTCATAATTTAGTCCAAGCTGATCCATGGCGTATAATACACGTCTCTGAACTGGTTTTAATCCATCTCTTATATCAGGCAGAGCTCTCTGACAGATTACGCTCATTGCATAATCTATGTATGACTTCTGCATAACATCAGAGTACTCAGTCTTTATTATCTGTTCTGCCATATTCTACCTTCCTTAATTCTATACATCTATCTCTGCATCATGAGCATGGTCATGAATAAATTTTCTTCTAGGTGGTACATCATTTCCCATCAGCATATTAGTTACTTCTGAGGCCATAAATGCATCTTCTATTTCCACCTGTTTTAAAATTCTAGTCTCAGGATTAAGTGTTGTCTCCCATAGCTGGTCTGCATCCATTTCACCTAAACCTTTATATCTCTGAAGAGTAAATCCTGTATGATTTTTTCTGTACTTCTCAAGTGCCTTATCATCATAAAGATACATCCCCTCACCCTTTTTAGGAACCACCTTGTAAAGTGGAGGCATGGCTATATAAACATGACCTTCATTAATCAGGTCAGGCATAAATCTATAGAAAAATGTAAGCAAAAGAGTATCTATATGAGCACCATCAACATCAGCATCAGTCATAATAATAATCTTATTATATCTTAATTTTTCAATGTCAAAATCATTACCATAACCTTCTGAAAATCCGCATCCAAACGCGTTTATCATTTCCTTTATTTCTGCATTTGCAAGTACCTTGTCCATAGTTGCTTTTTCGACATTTAAAATCTTACCTCTTATTGGCATTATTGCCTGAGTTTTTCTGTTTCTTGCCATCTTAGCTGAGCCTCCGGCAGAATCTCCCTCTACTATAAATACTTCACATTCACTGGCTTTTCTGCTCTCACAGTTTGCAAGCTTGCCATTTCCTCCTGTGGAAAATTTCTGTTTTACAAGAAGATTAGTTTTGGCCTTTTCTTCAGCTTTTCTTATCTTTGCTGACTTTTCTGCACAACCTATTACATTTTTCAGATCTTCTATGTTTTTGTCAAAGTAAAGAACTACTTCTTCCCCTGCAACATCAGCAACTACTTTTCCTGCATCTGGATTATCTAGTTTTGTTTTTGTCTGTCCCTCAAATCTAGGATCTGGATGTTTTACTGCGATTACCGCAGTCATTCCATTTCGCACATCTGAGCCATTAAAATTAGAATCCTTTTCTTTAAGTATTCCAAGTTCTCTTGCATACTGATTTATAACTGTAGTAAATTTGGTCTTAAATCCTGTAATATGAGTTCCACCCTCCTGGGTATATATATTATTACAGAATCCCATTATATTTTCCTGAAATTCATCTACGAACTGAAATGCCACTTCTACTTCAATCCCATCAGATTCCCTCTTAAAATAAATAACATCATGGACAACGTCTTTGCCCTCATTAAGTTTCTTTACAAAGGCTTTGATTCCCTCTTCCTCATGAAACTCAGCTGTCTCTTCCTCAGAAAATCTCTTGTTTTCAAATATTATCTTAAGATTGGGATTTAGGTATGCAGTCTCGTGAAGTCTGTTTTTAATTGACTCCGCCTTGAAATATGTTTTTTCAAAAATATCATCATCAGGAAGGAATGTAACCTTTGTTCCTGTATCATTTTTTCTACATGTTCCAATTTCTTTGAGAGGATACATTACCTTTCCCCTCTCGTATCTCTGTTTATAAACCTTTCCGTCAACTCTTATTTCTACTTCAAGCCACTTAGAGAGCGCATTAACTACTGACGCTCCAACACCATGAAGTCCTCCTGAAATCTTATATCCTCCGTCTCCAAATTTTCCACCTGCATGAAGCATTGTAAATACCACTTCTACTGCAGGCATTCCTGTCTTCTTATTTATTCCTACAGGAATTCCTCGTCCGTTATCCCTTATTACTGCGGTACCATCTTTTTCAAGTGTTACTGTAATCTCATTGCAGTAACCTGCTAAATGTTCATCAACAGAGTTGTCAACTATCTCATAAATCAGATGATTGAGACCTTTTGTAGAAACACTTCCAATATACATTCCCGGTCTTTTTCTAACCGCCTCTAACCCTTCCAGTACAGCTATACTGTTCGCATCATATTTCTTTGTTACTTTTGATGACATAAACTACCTTCCTATCTGTCAAATATTCTTAAAAAATTTTCTTAAAAGTTTCTCATGTCCATACAGATGAGAGTAATCATTTATTCTCTCCACTGTCATTATTTTTTCATTCTTATATACTCTTAATTCTGTAATTGCAGTATTTTCCATATTTTTACTAATAAGAAATCGCTTTCCCTGACTCATCCCAAGTACTCCTGCCAAAAAACATCTAATTGCTCCCCCGTGGGATACAACTGCAATATCATCATAATTATTCTCTATTGCCTCATCAATTATTTTATTAATTGCTCGCTGCATTCTGATACAGACTTCTTCACCATTCTCTCCGCCAGGAATTCTAAGGTCCAATCTGTCCTCATACCTTGCCTTATAATAATCCGCATATTTTACTCTTAAAAGTTCATCTTCAAGTCCTGTAAGTTCTCCAAAATCAGTCTCCTCTAAATCAGCATACTGAAATGCAGTGTCATCTATGTCATTTTCCAGATTGTTATATTTTCTTATAATATCTGCAGTCTCAACTGCCCTTATCAAATCTGAACTATAGACTTTTTTTATATTACATTTTTGTAATCTTTCTGCCAGCAGTTCACTCTGCATAATGCCTTCCTTAGACAACTCTACGTTAACATTGCACAAGGAGCTGCTCTGTCTTGCATGGCGTATTAAATATATTGTTATGTAATCAGACATAAATCCTCCAAATTATCTAATATACTGTATCATTCCTGGACCTAGATTCTCAGTAGGTCTCGCTATAAAATCAAATTTCTTATAAAATTCTTCACGCCCCTTGGCACACATTAGGCATAACATTATTTCGGTATCTGGAAGTTTTGTCTCCCTTACATATTTTATCAGTCTATCAATAACGATTCTGCCAATTCCTCTGCCCTGCATGTCTGGCGTCACAACAAGATCCTGTATATAATCTATCACGACACCATCTCCAACTATTCTTCCCATTCCAACAGGTTTGTCATTATCATATACACATACTGTAAACAGACTGTTTTTCAATGCAGTATCAGCCTGTTCTCTGCCAAGTAGCTTCCATTTTACTGATGCTCTGAGTCCCAGATATGTATCTGTATCAAGACTGTTTTCTTTAATTGTAATCATTATTTGTTACCTTCCATACAGTTTATTCTGTAAAAATTTATATCCGACAGATTTATTCTGCCGGATATTTTTTGATTTATAGATATCTCTGTCAAGACTGAGTTAAATTATCTTGTTGTTACTTTTGCAATATCAATGAGTTTAAGATTATCTTTTACATTGCTCTCTAAACTTGTGAGAAGAGCATTTACAGTATCAAGGGCTGTGAAACAGTTTACACCAGTTTCAATCGAGATACGTCTGATTAAGAATCCATCTCTTGTCTTATCTCTTCCCTGTGTTGGTGTATCAACTACAATATCAATCTTATGCTCTAATATTAAGTCAATAACTGTTGGTGCCTCCTGATTAAGTTTATTTACTTTGATTGCGTTTACGCCATTTTCTTTTAATACCTTTGCAGTACTTCTTGTAGCGTATACTTCATATCCTAAGGCTTCAAATCTTCTTCCTATTGAGATTGCATCTTTCTTATCTGCATCATTAACTGTGATGATAACCTTTTTGTGTTTTGGTAAGTCTACACCTGCTCCAAGGAATGCTTTATATAATGCTTCCTCAAATGTCTCTGCAATACCAAGACACTCACCAGTAGATTTCATCTCTGGTCCAAGGCTTATCTCAGCTCCTCTGATCTTCTCAAATGAAAATACAGGCATCTTAATAGCAATATAATCTGCTTTTTTCTGAAGGCCAGGAGTATATCCTAATTCTTTTAATGAATGTCCGATTATACACTTTGTTGCAATCTTTACAATTGGAATTCCTGTTACCTTACTGATATATGGCACAGTACGGCTTGAACGAGGATTTACCTCGATAACATATACATCACTGTCTCCACATACTATGAACTGAATGTTAATCATTCCCTTTACATGAAGTGATTTAGCAAGTAATTCTGTGTATTTCTCTATTTTCAATATTGCTGCATCTGATAATGTCTGTGCTGGATATACTGAAATACTATCACCAGAGTGAACTCCGGCTCTCTCAATATGTTCCATGATTCCTGGAATAAGAATATCAGTACCATCACATACTGCATCAACTTCTATTTCTTTACCAACTAAGTATTTATCTACAAGAATTGGGTGATCCTGTGCAATACGATTGATAATATTCATAAATTCTTCTATTTCTTCATCCGATGTTGCTATCTGCATTCCCTGACCACCAAGTACATAAGAAGGTCTTACAAGCACAGGATATCCTAACTTATTAGCCACCTGTTTAGCCTCTTCACATGTAAATACTGTTCCGCCTGAAGGTCTTGGAATTCCACATTTTTCAAGAATCTCATCAAATAATTCTCTATCCTCTGCTGCATCTACATCCTCTGCTTTTGTACCAAGGATTGGAACTCCCATTTTCATAAGACTCTCTGTAAGTTTAATAGCTGTCTGTCCACCGAACTGAACAACTGCTCCATCTGGTTTCTCGATGTCTACAACATTCTGTACATCCTCTGGTGTAAGTGGCTCAAAATACAGCTTATCAGCTATATCAAAGTCAGTACTTACTGTCTCAGGGTTGTTGTTTATAATAATTGTCTCGTATCCTTCTTCTCTGAAAGCCCATGTTGAGTGAACAGAACAGAAATCGAATTCGATACCCTGTCCGATTCTTATTGGACCTGAACCAAGAACTAAAATCTTCTTATCTGGTTTTGTCTCAATGGCTTCATTTGTGTTTCCAAAGCTTGAATAATAATATGGAGTTGTTGCCTCAAATTCAGCTGCACATGTATCAACCATCTTGAATGCTGCTGTTATTCCATTTTCAAGTCTTAACTGATGTACATCTTCCTCTGTCATCTTTCCATTTAATTTAGCAATAAATTTATCTGGGAATTCAATTCTCTTTGCTTCCTTAAGTAATTCAACTGTAAGTTCTTCATTCTTAAGTCTTGCTTCCATCTCTGTGATGATAGCGATTTTATCAATGAACCATATATCTATCTTTGTAATTTCATGAATAAGCTCATAATCAAAGTTTCTTCTTACTGCCTCTGCAATAACCCAGATTCTTCTGTCATCTACAACAGCTAACTGATCTTTAAGTTCATCATCACTAAGTTCTGTGAAATCATAATCCATAAGATTTTCAACATGCTGCTCTAATGATCTTATTGCTTTCATAAGTGCGCCTTCAAAGTTATTGCAGATTGCCATAACTTCTCCAGTTGCTTTCATCTGTGTTGTAAGTGTTCTCTTTGCAGTAATAAATTTATCAAATGGAAGTCTTGGGATCTTAACTACGCAGTAATCAAGTGTAGGCTCAAAACTTGCATATGTTTTTCCTGTGATTGCATTCTTGATTTCATCAAGTGTATATCCAAGAGCAATCTTGGCTGCAACCTTGGCAATAGGATAACCTGTAGCTTTTGATGCAAGTGCTGATGAACGGCTTACTCGAGGATTAACTTCGATAACACAATATTCAAAACTATCTGGATTTAATGCATACTGAACATTACATCCACCTGTAATATTTAATTCGCTGATAATATTAAGAGCTGAGCTACGGAGCATCTGATACTCTTTATCTCCTAAAGTCTGTGAAGGAGCAACAACGATACTGTCACCTGTATGAACTCCTACAGGATCAATATTTTCCATGTTACATACTGTAATGCAGTTTCCTGCACCATCTCTCATAACTTCGTACTCTATTTCTTTCCATCCCGCGATACATCTCTCAACTAAAACCTGTCCAACACGGCTAAGTCTGAGTCCGTTTTCAAGAATATCAACTAATTCCTGATGATTATGAGCGATACCACCGCCGCTTCCACCAAGTGTGTAAGCAGGTCTGAGTACAACTGGATATCCAATTTTATTTGTAAATGCAACACCGTCTTCTACATTTTCTACTACAAGAGAAGGTGCTACAGGCTCATTAATTTTCTCCATTGTCTCTTTGAATTCAAGACGATCTTCAGCCTTTTTTATTGTTTCTGGTGTTGTACCTATTAATCTACAATTATGTTTTTCAAGGAAATCTGTCTCAGCTAATTCCATAGCAAGGTTAAGTCCTGCCTGTCCTCCAAGTGTAGGAAGAATGCTATCTGGTTTCTCTTTTTCTATTAATTTTTCTAATACTTTTACTGTTAATGGCTCAATGTATACCTCGTCTGCAATATCTTTATCTGTCATGATAGTTGCAGGGTTTGAGTTGAGGAGTACAACTTCTACGCCCTCTTCTTTTAAAGAACGGCAAGCCTGAGTACCAGCATAGTCAAACTCTGCTGCCTGTCCAATTACAATAGGTCCTGATCCGATTACTAAAACTTTCTTTATATTAGGATTCTTAGGCATTTTTGTTACCTCCCATCATATTCATGAATTCATCAAACAGAAGTCCTGAGTCCTTTGGTCCTGGACATGCTTCAGGATGGAACTGAACTGTGAAAATATTCTTATTCTTATATCTTAATCCCTCTACAGTATTATCATTTACATTGATAAAACCAACCTCTGCTATATCACTGTTTATTGTATTTTCATCAACAACATATCCATGGTTCTGTGATGAAATATATACTCTTCCAGTCTTGAGATCTTTAACAGGATGATTTCCTCCCCTGTGACCATATTTCATCTTATGTGTATCTGCACCTGTTGCAAGTGCCATAAGCTGATGTCCGAGACAAATTGCAAAAATTGGGATTTCTGTATTATATAATTTCTTTAATTCTTCTATAATAGACACACACTCTTTTGGATCTCCAGGTCCATTTGAAAGCATAATACCGTCAGGATTTGACTCAATTATCTCTTCAGCACTTGTAAATGCTGGATAAATTGTAACTTCGCATCCTCTCTCATTAAGTGATCTAGCAATATTGTTCTTTGCTCCAAAATCAAGCAATGCAACTTTCTTGCCATTACCCTCTAATACCTTTTTCTCCTCACATGTAACTTTAGCTACAACTCCTCTTGGAGAATACTCTTTTAATTTAGGAATGATTTCATCTACGTTTATATTTTCGTTTGTTGTAATCATACCGTTCATTGTACCTTTTTCTCTCAGGATTTTTGTAAGGGCTCTTGTATCTATTCCTGCTATTCCAGGAATATCATAAAGTTTTAACATATCCTGAATTGTTGCTTCACTTCTGAAGTTGCTAGGTATTCTTGATAATTCTCTGACAATATATGCATCTGGCCATATTTTCAAAGACTCCATATCTGCCTTGCAAATTCCATAATTTCCGATAAGAGGATATGTCATAGTTACTGCCTGTCCTGCATAAGAAGGGTCAGTAAGTACTTCTAAATATCCTGTCATTGATGTGTTAAAAACGATTTCGCTGATAACTTCTTTGTCTGCTCCAATAGATGTACCTTCAAATACGGTTCCATCTTCCAATATTAGAAAAGCTTTCATAGTAGTACGTCCTTTCTCAATAATTTGTGTGTGTATTTATCTTAGTTAAAGCGTCAAAACTACTCTTTTGCAGTCCTGGCGCCCAATGTAAGCAAGATTTTTTCTCAAATTGTATAGATTATACAATATTATCGTTTTATTTTCAACCTCTTTTTAATAAAACACATGGTCGCCGATTACATTTCCCGTTCTAGAGCCATCATTAACTCTAAAGAAAAGCCAGCTTCCAACAAGCAGGTGATCCTGTAAAACTTCTCTTGCTGCCTGATAGCACTGAGCATTTGCTCCTCTTGCATAAACAATTGCAAATCTTCCGCTTAGTACTGGTGAGAACTGATATGGCTGATATATGACTTCTGTTAGGGTATTTGGAAAACTTCTGCTGTATATTCTGTTCATAACCACAGTTCCCACAGCAAGCTGTCCAAAATATGGCTGGTTCGCAGCCTCACATTCTATTAATGCAGCTAACATATCAAGTTCTGTCTGAGTGGCATTGTAATTTCCATCATATGTATAATCTAAATATTTGCTGCCGTCTGGACTTGTTGTCTGTTCTTCTGGTGCCCTTCCCTCTGCTATTCTTATTGATTCATCTATGCTTTCCTGCTTTGCTCTGCTCTCTTTTTCTTTTTGTATTTTTTCTCTGGCAATTGACTCTGCCTCATAGATACTTGATTCCTGAATTCTTCTGGACTCATCATTAATAGCAAGTTGTTGCTGTTCAACAAGTTTCTCATATTCAAGTGCCTTTGACTCCGCCTCAGAAATCTGTGATGAATACTGGAGAATCTGCTGATTTGATGAATTGATTTTTTCGTTCAACAGTTTCTGCTGTACATCAAGATCAGATTTTAATTTTTTCAATTCCTTATTTTCTTTTTCGCACTGTGTCTTGGCGCTATCCATAGTCTGTTTTGTGGCTTTATACCTGTCAAGCATGTCCCTGTCATATTTAACAAGTTTTGACACATACTCTATCTTATTCAAAATGTCAGATAAGGAGCCATTGAAAATAATATCCAGATATTGATTATTTCCCGATTCATACATATATCTGATTCTTAATTTCATACTGTCATACTGGTCTTCACAATCTGCCTTTGCTGACTCATATTCAGCAGTCTTAACTTCCAGTTCTTGTGATTTCTGTGTTATCTGTCCCTCAAGATCTGATATTTTACCTGAAATTTCTGCCAGCTGATTATTCAAATCAGTAACAAGTCCTTCTAACGAAGTCTTAGACTCCATCATCTGGGATGCATCTTCCTGCAATGATGAAGCCTGACTTGCATTCTGCTGTTTCTGACTTTCCATCTGAGAAATATCCTGGGTTGCATGACCCATCGTTGAATAGAAAATCATAAAAATCAATACAAGAACTGATACAAGTATTATGTCAGCATATTGTGTTTTATTTTGTGTATCATTCATATCTTATTCTTCTCTCGTAAATCTGGTGCTAAAGTTTCTATATTCTTGTAACTCCCACATATATTTGTGAAATCTTGTACCATGTTCTGAAATCTATGATACCGGTCTGTGGAAGATCAAATGTTTTCTGAAACTCCCTTACTGCTGCTTTAGTTTGTTCTCCATATATTCCATCAGCAGTAATTCTTGGAATATTGGAATATACGGTGGCAATCTTATCTAACTGCTCCTGAACCTGCATAACTTTGCTTCCGCTTGATCCTATATCCAGTTCATATCCAGGATACGAAATTGGCACACCTGATATTGTGTTAGCGGTATTAACATAAATTGAATTGCCATAGTAACTTCTAAGTATGTCTATTGCGCTGTTACCACTATCCCCCAAACTCTTTGAGCCCCACTGTGACAGCCATCCAGGACAGGTTACATTCTTTCCATCACAATACTGTGTAAGTATTGGCTGTTTGACATTTGGCCTTGAAAGATAGGAATTAAATATCTCATCTACAATAAGTGAAATAGAATCAAAAATATTTCTATTATTTATCCACTTATGATCGTAAGCCGTAGAGGATGTAATTGTAAAATCATATCCTTTATTTCTGTACCACTCTGTATACACTCTGTTTAGAGTAAATGACATAATCGCTAGAACATTTGCCTTAATTGTCTCTTCGGGCCATGTTGCATATATTTCTGAGCAGGCCACATTCTTTATATAATCCTTATAGAGCACATAATAATCATTTGCCCCTCTGTCTGATGGAGGTCCATCATGAACCACAACATATTCTGGGACTACTACTTTGCTCAGAACAATTTCCCCGGGATTATTTACAGGTTTTATTTCCTCTTCGGCAATCTTTGGAGGGTATTCGCCATACAGTGTATGTGCAGGAATATCAAAATCTTCACCATTTTCCCCAGGAAGTAATTTTATGTTCTGAACTGCCCTTTGTCCTGACAAAATTTCCACCCCATCCACATTGACAGTTTTAAATCCCTCTGCCTCAAATAACACGCTGTACTGGGAATAGGGCTGAATAATATTTTCTTTATCAAGGCTCAACTCAACTGGTGGTGCATCCAATGTAATCTCCTCAGTAGTACCCTGAGAGTTGGTATTAAGTTCATCAATCTTATTTTCAGGTGCACCCTCATAATATATGGAAATCTTTACATCTTTTATTGGTATGTTATTTAATGTCGTAACATTTAGCTTTAATGTACCACTATCGATAAGATTATTTTCTAAAATATGCATAGTCATCCGTTTAATTGTTTTATATTATACTATGCACAATATTATAAACTGTTAATTATTTCTTTTCATACTTTCTGAAATAATACTCCACATCAAAATATGTGTGTTCTTCGCTTTCCTCTGTCATTACCCATTCATCCTTTTTTTCCAGATTAGGGAAATAGCAGTCAGCATCATACTGATAATCAATATATGTAACATATGCCTCGTTACATTTATCTAAAAGCTCATCATAAACGATTGCTCCTCCAATAACATATACAGAGTCTGTATTGTATTTCTTTAATTCTTCATCCAATTCTTCAAGTGAATGAACAATTATTGCATCTTTTGCTGTAAAATTCACATCTGTTGTGAGTACAATATTTATTCTGTTTTTAAGGGGAAGTCCATTAGGGAAACTTAAAAGTGTTTTCTTACCCATTACCACTACATTTCCAGTAGTTGTCTCTCTGAAAAATTTCTTGTCCTCAGGAATGCTTGTGAGTAAATCTCCCTTGTTCCCAATTGCCCAATTCTTATCAACTGCTACAATTAATTTCATTCTTTTCTCCTTCTATACCGCTACCGGAATATTTTTTATCTGAGGGCCTGTTACATAATTTTCAAGCCACACATCATCTGTTGTAAAATCATAAAAATTCTTTATATCTTTATTAATATGGAATATAGGTGCATCATACTGTTCTCTTGAAATCAATTCCTTAACTAGTGGAACATGTTTGTCATAAATATGAGCATCTGCGATTACATGTACTAACTCTCCTGCTTCAAGACCACTTACCTGAGCTATCATATGCAGAAGAACTGCGTATTGAACAACATTCCAGTTATTTGCAGTTAATATATCCTGTGACCTCTGGTTTAAAATTGCATTTAATTTATTTCCTGTAACATTAAATGTCATGGAATATGCACAAGGATAAAGATTCATTTCATGCAGATCCTGGTGAACATAAATGTTTGTCATTATTCTTCTGCTGTATGGATTATTTTTAAGATCAAACAAAACTCTGTCTACCTGATCCATTTCACCTTCTTTATATTGGTGTTTGACTCCTAACTGATATCCATATGCTTTTCCTATTGAGCCATTTTCATCAGCCCAGCTGTCCCATATATGACTTTTAAGTTCATTTACATTATTTGATTTCTTCTGCCATATCCACAATATTTCATCTACTGCGCTTTTAAATGCTGTTTTTCTGAGAGTCATAGCTGGGAATTCTTTTGACAGATCATATCTGTTAACAACACCGAATTTCTTTATAGTGTATGCAAAACTTCCGTCCTCCCACTTTGGTCTTACCTTTTCTCCCTCTGTGGAAAATCCGTTTTCCAAAATATCATTGCACATATTCACAAATAATTTATCTGCGTAACTCATTTCTTTCCTCTTACTTTCTCTGTTCTTTTTCTATCATGCCTGCAATTTCTACTGGCACATAACATTCTATTTCAATACCTTCCTCAGTATATTCTTCTTTTAATAGTTCTCCATATTTTCGGATTTTCTGAATTATACCTGCACTTTCATATTTAAGTGTGCGTGCGATATAAACCTTCTGTTCTCTTAAAACTGACTCAATGTCTGCAATAAGTTCATCAATTCCCTGATTATTTTTTATAGAGGCCATAAGTGTATAATCCGCCTTAAAATCTCTGAGAATAGGCATATCGTATGGATTTTCTTCCTCAGTCAGTTTCTTTTCCTTAAGAATATCCATCTTGTTAAATACAGTTATCACAGGCTTATCTGTAACTCCAAGTTGTTCTAATGTCTCATATACAATGTGCATCTGAGTGTCCATATTTTCATTTGACGCATCAACCACATGTACCAGAATATCTGCGTATTTTGCTTCTTCCAAGGTACTCTTAAATGCATCAATAAGATTATGTGGCAGTTTTCTTATAAATCCAACTGTGTCAGTAAACAGTACTTCCTGTCCACTCTGCATCTTATAACTTCTCGTAGTAGGATCAAGAGTTGCAAACAACTCATTTTCTTCAAATACATCTGCCCCTGTAAGATGGTTTAACAACGTTGACTTTCCCGCATTTGTGTATCCAACAATTGATATTACCTTGGTATGATTCTTCTGTCTCAGACTTCTTCCAAGTTCTCTGTGTTTCTTAAGAGATTCTATTTCCTGCCTCAGCGTTGAAATTCTGTCCCTGATAAGTCTCCTGTCTACCTCTAATTTCTTCTCACCTGGACCTCTCGTACCAATTCCTCCACCAAGCCTTGAGAGATAATCAGAAGAACCAGCAAGTCTCTGCTGTCTGTATTTGAGCTGAGCCATTTCAACCTGTATCTTACCTTCTCTGGTTCTGGCCCTTTTAGCAAAAATATCTAGTATCACAAGAGTTCTGTCCATCACCTTAGTCTGAAGTTCATCTTTTAAATTCTTAAGTTGTGCAGGGGTGAGCTCATCATCACATACAATACCTGTTGCATCAAGTTCGTCAATCAGCAATCTGATTTCTTCAACCTTGCCTTTTCCTACATAAGTGGCATTATCCCTTGCCTCTCTATTCTGAATAACTTTGGCAATGCTAACAGCTCCTGCAGTTTTGACTAGTTCGCTTAATTCCTCCAATGACTTCTCTGTGTCATCATTTTCATTTACGGAAACACCTACTAATATTACTCTTTCTTGTATCTCCGAAATATCATACATTTTGTCCATTCAATAATACCTCAATTCATGTAACGATACACTTACCTGCATTTTATTATAACTGAATATGAATTAAATCGCAAATATTATTATAAAAATAGAAAAATTTTTACTTTATTTTTCAAACTGGTGTGATATAATAGCGGATATAGTTTTTTTCGAAAGGACATAAATAAATGGATAAAATAATCACACCAGAAGGATATAAATCCGCACTGTCTATTCGTGAGACAGAAATTGGAATTAAGCTTGTAAAAGATTTTTTTGAGCGTTCACTTGCAAAAGAACTTAACTTAACAAGAGTTTCAGCACCTTTATTTGTAACACCCGAAAGCGGTCTTAACGATAACTTAAACGGAGTTGAAAGACCAGTAAGTTTCGGAATAAAAGAGCAAGATGATAGAGAAGTTGAGATTGTACACTCTCTTGCAAAATGGAAACGTCAGGCTCTCAAGAGATATTGTTTCCACTCAGGTGAGGGTTTATACACTGATATGAATGCTATAAGACGTGATGAAGATACTGACAACATTCATTCAATTTTTGTAGATCAGTGGGACTGGGAAAAAATCATTTCAAAAGAAGAAAGAAATACAGAAACACTTAAACATACTGTATTAAAAGTATACAGAGCCTTAAAAGAAACAGAGAAATTTATCGCTATGCAGTATAACTACATAGAAGAGTTTTTACCAGAAGATATTTACTTTATCACTTCACAGGAACTCGAGGATATGTATCCAGACTGCACTCCTAAGGAAAGAGAATATAAGATTGTCAAATTAAAAGGCGCTGTTTTCATTATGCAGATTGGTGATAAATTAAAATCCGGTGAAAAACACGACGGAAGAGCTCCTGATTATGATGACTGGAAATTAAACGGTGATATTATTGTGTATTATCCTGTATTAGACATTGCGCTTGAGTTATCTTCAATGGGTGTACGTGTTGATGAAGATTCTCTTAAAGAGCAGCTTGACAAAGCTGGCTGTCCTGAAAGATCATCTCTTCCATTCCAGAAAGCAATTCTTGACAAAGAACTTCCATATACAATCGGTGGAGGAATTGGTCAGTCGAGAATCTGCATGTTCTATTTGAGAAAAGCACATATCGGTGAAGTTCAGGCATCAATTTGGCCTGAGGATATTGTTGAAGAAGCATATAACAACGGAATCGTATTATTATAGTATTTATAATAAATTAATTGTTTTTTAAACTACTCTAAAAAAAGCTATAGTCCCAAGACTATAGCTTTTTTATTTAAAGATTAAAAATAGTTAAAATATAAAAATTATTCTTTTATAGTACATGTAGCTGCAAGTGAACCTGGTCCTATATGACAGGACACACTGAGTGAAAGATTATCTATCTCTATATCCTCTTCCCTTACAATACCTGCAAGCTGCTCTGCAATTTCTTTTCTAAATTCTAATGCTGCCTCATAATTATCTGTATGGGCAATTGCAACTACAAATTTCTCCTTAGGATATTCTGCGAATCTAGTATTTATATCATTCTGTATAGCTTTTATCATTATTGACTTAGCCTGCTTTAAAGTTCTGGCTTTCTGGAATGTATCTAATTTCTCCCCCTGAATCTGAAGTACTGGTTTAATCTTTAGAAGATTGCCAATCATTGCAACTGCAGGAGTAAGTCTTCCACCTCTCTTAAGATAAGTGAGTGTATCAACCATAATATATATTGACGAATGCAATTTATTCTTCTCAAGTATATCTCTTATCTCTATGGCACTCTTGCCCTGATTAGCCAGATTTATGGCATCTCTTACTGACTGTTTCTGTGTAACAGATATTCTCTGATTATTAACCACAAAAACTTTTCCACTGTATTCATCTTCCTGCGAAAGCATCATTGCAGTCTGACAGGAGCCACTTAATCCACTAGACATTGGTATATGTACTATCTCGTCATATTCTTCCAGCAATTTATCCCAGAGTTCGGTAATGTAATTCATAGCTGGCTGTGATGTTGTAATAGTTCTGTCTCCTTTTAACAACTCAAAGAACTGTTCAACACTTAAATTAATACCCTCAAAGTATTCTTTATCATCTATCATAAATGGCATCGGAATAACAAATACTCCTAATTTCTCAGCCTCTTCCTGTGTAATTCCACTATTACTGTCTGTAACTATTGCTATTTTTTCCATTGCTGCGGTGCTATCCTTTCCTGATAATCGTTGTAGTTATCATATCATCTAACCCCCCTATTATCAAGGACTTTTTACTTATTGCATTATATTATCAGTGCAAACAAAGTATAAATTTTTTATAGAATTAGACTACTATCTATTTTTATTTATAGACACTTGTCTATTTTTATGGTATTATTATATCAGATAATAATTACAAAGGGGGACTAAAATTGGAAGACGCAAGAATTCAGAAAACTAAAAATTCATTATTTTTTGCACTTTCAAAACTGCTTGAAGAAAAAGATTTGAAAGACATCACAATTATTGCCCTTTGCAGAGAAGCAGGTATTAATAAGAGTACATTTTATCTCCATTACAAGAACATATATGAATGTGGTGAAGATATGTTCCATCAGATAGTATCTCCTGTTGTTTCCATTGTAACAAAAAATGGAATAATCAACTCAATTAATAATCTAACTGATATATGGGACGAAATAATGGGACTACTTTCTGACAGCCAGAATTTCGGACTGACAAATGATGTCCTATACTCCCCAAAACTTGCTCCCTTTTTCTACAAAGCAAGAGATGAAATAATTCAGACCCTCGTCAATGACTACATAAAAACCGGTCTCAGCGACGAGGAAATTCTAAATGCCAAGACCATCCTGACATTTTTTGTCCACGGATTCATTGGTGTAATTGAGGAGACCGGCAAAAACAACACATTAGACAAAAATATCAAATATCTTGCCACAAAATTACAGGCAGGATTTAGTGACAATAAGCTTTTCAAGGAGGAAAATAAAATGTGGGCTGAAGAAAGCGTTTTTTATCAAATATATCCATTAGGTTTCTGTGGTGCACCATTTGAAAATGATGGCAAATTAAATTCAAGAATATTAAAGGTAAATGACTGGATTCCTCATATAAAGAAAACTGGTGCAAATGCAATCTATTTTTCACCAATATTTGAATCAGACACACATGGTTACAACACTAGGGATTACAGAAAAATTGACGTTCGTTTAGGCACAAACGATGATTTCAAAAATGTATGTGATAGCCTTCACAGAGAAGGTATAAAAGTTGTTTTAGACGGTGTATTTAATCACGTGGGCAGAGGATTCTTCGCGTTTCAGGATGTACTGAAGAACAGAGAAAACTCCAAGTACAAGGACTGGTTCCAGAGAATTGCCTTTGATGGTAACAGCAGTTACAATGACGGATTATGGTACGAAGGCTGGGAAGGCAACTATGATCTTGTAAAATTAAATTTAAGAAACGAAGAAGTAATTAATTACCTCTTTGACAGTATAAAGTTCTGGATTGACGAATTCAATATCGATGGAATAAGACTAGACGTTGCATATTGTCTTGATAAAGATTTTCTAAAGAGACTAAGAAGACATGTTGACGGTCTCAAAAATGATTTCTGGCTTTGTGGAGAATTACTTCACGGTGATTATAATGGCTGGGTTAATGATGAGATGCTCAACAGTTGCACAAACTACGAGTGCTATAAAGGATTATTCTCAAGTTTTAACAGCATGAACATGTTTGAAATAATCCACTCTCTTCTCAGACAGTTTGGTCCAGAGAACTGGACATTATACAGGGGAAAACATCTGCTTACTTTTGTTGACAATCACGATGTTTCTCGTATTGCAAGTAATTTAAATAATGAAAATCATCTTCCACTTATTTATGCAATGGCATTCTCAATGCCAGGTATTCCTTGTGTATATTATGGCAGTGAATGGGGGGCAAAAGCCCATAAGAGCGAGGGTGATCCTGCACTTAGAGCAAGTTTTGACTCCCCTGTCTGGAACAGTCTCACAGATTTTATCAGTAAACTTGCAAATGCCCACAAAAATAGTAAAGCCCTCTGCTTTGGTGATTTCAAATCTGTTGTTCTCACTAATGGTCAATGTGTATTTGAAAGATACCATGATGGAGAAAAAGTATTCGTGGCAATCAATGCAGCTGACAATGAATACAGAGCCTACTTTGAATCTGGCGCTGCAACAGGTACTGATTTAATAACTGGAAACACAGTAAGTTTTGAAGGTGGATTAGTAATGCCACCTTATAGCGCAATGTTCATTAGAATGTAATGGATTGGAGGAATTACTATGGATCTTATGAATTTTTACAGCGGCAACGAATTCGAAGCATATAAATTTCTAGGTGCTCATCCCGACAAGAACGGAACCTGGTTCCGCACATTTGCTCCTTCAGCAAAAAGCATTTCAGTAATAGGGGATTTCAACGACGATAGTGTCAAGTGATGTATGAAAAAAAGAAACATAAAAACTGATACTTTAAAACGTCGAAAATCTGTAAATAGTTTATGTTGTGGCAGACTAACGCCA
>OMVN01000021.1 GCA_900314525.1 uncultured Eubacteriales bacterium | reverse complement strand
TTAGTATCATTATGAGTTCCTCCTTGTAACTCATATATCATAACATTTGTACATTCTTATTTAATATTTATTGTACATATTTAAGTATAACTTTATAATCGTTATCTGTATCTCCATTTTTCTTTAATAGTATACCATATGCATCGTATGTATAGGTATCTGTTATTTTTGAATTTTCTACAAGGGCTGTTACTGAACCATGTCCGTCCTGGATATAGGTTTTGTGATTATTTTCTTTACCTATTATATCAGCACTTATTAATTCAATTCCTCTTGTGTAATACTTATTAACTTTGTATGTGTTATCTGTATTCTTTGAAAGTTCTAAGGCAACCTGTGTAAGACCCCCGTATGTATCGTTAAAATAGAATACTTTTTCTTCTTCATTTACCTGCTTGCTTATTCTGTTTCCTTCGAAATCATATGAATAACTTTCTATTGTTACAGAATTTCCGCTACTTATTGTTGCAGTTAATAACTTATTTTCTGCATCGTATGTGTATGTCTTATCTTTTGTTCCATGCTCTGATGTAAGATTTCCATTGTCATCATAGGTGTAACTGATTGTGGAAATTGTTATTTTGGGAAGCCATTTTGGAGCCAGTGAGCTATTATCGTACACTATTTTAGTTATCATTTACGAAAAAAGGCTTTCCGAGAAAACTCGGAAAGCCTTATAAAATCTTAATTATTAAGCGTCGAATTCGAAAAAAATTCGTTTTTTCTCATGCGCGGACATTCGTTAAATGTTCGCTAAGTCGCTTTTTCGAGAAGATTTACCTCGATTCCGCTTCGCTTCATCTCGGTCGCGACTGTCGTCGCTTAAAGATAAGTATAAAAATGCCCGGTTACAAGCAAGCTTGCACCGGGCTATTTATACTTATCTTAAATCTTCTCGTAGTTAACGCGCAGATTATTCGATGATTGTAGCAACTTTACCAGAACCTACTGTACGTCCACCTTCACGGATAGCGAATCCAAGACCTTGCTCCATAGCGATTGGATGAATAAGTTCTACTGTCATTTCTACGTTATCACCAGGCATGCACATTTCTGTACCTGCAGGTAATTCACAAACACCAGTAACGTCTGTTGTTCTGAAGTAGAACTGTGGACGATAGTTGTTGAAGAATGGAGTATGACGTCCACCTTCGTCTTTTGTTAATACGTAAACCTGAGCTGTAAATTTCTTGTGACATGTTACTGTACCAGGTTTAGCGATAACCTGACCTCTAACGATGTCTGTTCTCTGAATACCACGAAGAAGTGCACCGATGTTATCACCAGCCTGAGCTTCGTCAAGAAGTTTTCTGAACATTTCGATACCAGTTACAACTGTCTTACGAACGTCTTCATGAACACCAAGGATTTCAACTTCATCATTAACGTGTAATGTTCCTCTTTCTACTCTACCTGTAGCAACTGTTCCACGACCTGTGATTGTGAAGATATCTTCTACTGGCATTAAGAATGGTTTATCTGTATCTCTTTCTGGATTTGGAATCCATGAATCAACAGCATCCATAAGTTCCATAATCTTGTCGCCCCACTCTGAATTTGGATCTTCAAGAGCTTTAAGAGCTGAACCCTGAACGATTGGAGTATCATCGCCTGGGAATTCATATTCGTTTAATAAGTCTCTGATGTCCATCTCAACTAATTCAAGAAGTTCTTCATCATCAACCATATCACATTTGTTCATGAATACAACGATGTAAGGAACACCTACCTGACGAGAAAGTAAGATGTGCTCTTTTGTCTGAGCCATAACACCATCAGTAGCAGCAACAACAAGGATAGCACCATCCATCTGTGCAGCACCAGTGATCATGTTCTTAACGTAGTCAGCATGTCCTGGACAGTCAACGTGAGCGTAATGTCTCTTCTCTGTTTCGTACTCAACGTGAGCTGTAGAGATTGTGATACCTCTTTCTCTTTCTTCTGGAGCTTTATCGATGTTTTCGAAATCAACTGCAGCATTTCCTGCTACTCTAGCAGCAAGTGTTTTTGTGATTGCAGCTGTTAATGTTGTTTTACCATGATCGACATGTCCGATTGTACCAATATTACAATGTGGTTTAGTTCTTTCAAATTTAGCTTTAGCCATTTTGTAAATCCTCCTTACAAATATTAATTATTTTATTTTATTTTATTATGTGGCCCACGGTGTGGGCCTCGGCTATTTAAAATTATATTGCATTCTACCTATAATTTCAAGTATAAATTTACCTAATAATTACCTGTAGAACTCTTATTTAGCATGTGTTGAGATAAGTTTTTCCTGTACTGACTTTGGAACCTGCTCATATTTATCAAAGAACATTGAGTAGTTACCACGTCCCTGTGTCTTAGAACGTAAGTCTGTAGAGTAACCAAACATCTCAGCAAGTGGAACGAATGCTTTTACAAGTTTTCCGTTACCAACATCTTCCATACCTTCTACACGACCTCTTCTTGAGTTAAGGTCACCGATTACATCACCCATGTAATCTGCAGGCATTGTTACTTCAACCTTCATAACAGGCTCAAGTAATACTGGATCAGCTTTCTTCATAGCATCCTTGAATGCCATAGAACCAGCGATGTGGAATGCCATTTCTGAAGAATCGACTTCATGGTATGATCCATCATAAACTACGGCATGTACACCAAGTACTGGGAATCCGCAAAGGATACCAGCCTGTGAAGCTTCCTCGATACCTTCTCCAACTGATGGGATGTATTCCTTAGGAATCTTACCACCAACGACTTCTGATTCAAATTTGAATGTCTCTTCGCCGTTTGGATCCATTGGCTCGAATTTAACTTTACAGTGTCCGTACTGTCCACGTCCACCTGACTGTTTTGCATATTTAGAATCAACATCAACTGCTTTTGTGAATGACTCTTTGTAAGCAACCTGAGGTGCACCAACGTTAGCTTCTACGTGGAATTCACGAAGAAGTCTGTCAACGATGATTTCAAGATGTAACTCACCCATACCAGCGATGATTGTCTGACCTGTTTCTGTATCTGTATGTGTTCTGAATGTAGGATCTTCCTCAGCAAGTTTCTGAAGAGCATCACCTAATTTATTCTGATCATCCTTTGTCTTTGGCTCGATAGCGAGCTCAATAACAGGATCTGGGAATTCCATAGACTCAAGAATAACTGGATTCTTCTCATCACAGATTGTATCACCAGTTGTTGTATTCTTTAAACCGATTACAGCAGCGATATCTCCTGAGTAAACTCTTTCAATTTCTTCTCTCTTATTAGCATGCATCTGAAGGATACGTCCGATACGCTCTTTGTTACCCTTTGTTGCATTAAGAACATAAGAACCTTTTTCAAGTACACCCGAGTAAACTCTGATGTAAGCTAATTTTCCAACGAATGGATCTGCAGCAATCTTGAATGCTAAAGCAGCAAATGACTCATCATCTGAAGATGGTTTTGTGAGTGGATTGCCGTCTAAGTCTGTTCCGTCGATATCAGGGATATCTGTTGGAGCTGGCATAAATTCAACTACTGCATCAAGAAGCTTCTGGATACCTTTGTTCTGATGAGCTGATCCACATAATACAGGGATAACTCTGTTTTTCTCTCCAGCTGCATCTTTGATTGGTAAACAAACACCTTTACGAAGAGCTGCCTTTAACTCATCGATAGATGGTTCATCACCTTCAAAATATCTCTCCATAAGTTCCTCGTCAAATTCGCAACACTGCTCAACTAACTGAGTATGGAGTTCTTCAGCCTGATCCTTTAAATCATCAGGGATATCTGTAATTGTGATATCTTCACCCTTTGAATCATTGTAGATATAGGCTTTCATTTCAAATAAGTCAACGATTCCCTGGAAATAATCTTCCTTACCAATAGGAATATTTACAACTACAGGAACCTTTCCTAAACGTGTTTTAATTTCTTCAACTGTATTGAAGAAGTTTGCACCAAGGATATCCATCTTGTTGACGAATGCCATTCTTGGTACGTGGTATGTGTCAGCCTGACGCCAAACGTTCTCTGACTGTGGCTCAACACCACCCTTTGCATCGAATACACCTACAGCACCATCAAGTACACGAAGTGAACGCTCAACTTCAACTGTGAAGTCTACGTGTCCTGGTGTATCAATAATGTTGATACGATGTTCTTTTGCTCCAGCTTTAACCTTAGTCTGTTCCTGTTCTGTCCAGTGACAAGTTGTAGCTGCTGATGTGATTGTGATACCTCTTTCCTGCTCCTGTTCCATCCAGTCCATAGTAGCAGTACCTTCGTAAGTCTCACCGATTTTATAGTTAACACCAGTATAATAAAGAATACGCTCTGTTAATGTTGTTTTACCAGCATCAATATGAGCCATAATACCGATATTTCTTGTTCTCTCTAACGGATATTCTCTTCCAGCCAAGATTCTTCCTCCTTACATTTATTATTTTAAATGCACATCTTAGTCTGCGATATAAGTCGCAGACAAGGTACAGTTTATTAGAATCTGTAGTGAGCAAAAGCCTTGTTTGCCTCTGCCATTTTGTGCATGTCTTCTTTCTTCTTTACAGAAGCTCCTGTATTATTAGCAGCGTCAAGAATTTCGTTTGCTAATCTCTCTTCCATAGTTTTCTCGCCTCTTTTACGAGAATAAGTTGTAAGCCAACGAAGAGCTAAAGCCTGTCTTCTGTCTGGTCTTACATCGATAGGAACCTGATATGTTGCTCCACCAATACGTCTTGCTTTAACTTCAAGAACTGGCATAACATTGTTCATAGCTTCCTCGAATACTTCAAGTGCTGGTTTTCCTGCACTTTCCTCAATTCTAGCAAATGCACCGTATACAATCTTCTGTGCAACACCCTTCTTACCATCTAACATAACGTTGTTGATAAGCTTAGTTACGACCTTATTGTTGTATAATGGATCTGCTAATACGTCTCTTTTCTGAGTATGTCCTTTACGTGGCACGGTTCTTCCCTCCTTAAATAAATGTTTAATTCATCGGTACTCACTTTTGTTGTGTTTCGTGCGGTAATAGGAATTATTGCTCTATTTTATATAAACAATACTTCTAATTCCGGCACTAAATTCATTCAACCTGTGATTAATTTCCTATTTTGCGTCCTTTGGTCTCTTAGCACCATATTTAGAACGAGCCTGACGTCTCTTTGCTACACCTGCTGTATCAAGTGTACCTCTAACGATATGATATCTTGTACCTGGTAAATCCTTTACTCTTCCTCCACGGATAAGAACAACACTATGCTCCTGAAGGTTGTGACCTTCTCCTGGGATGTAACTTGTTACTTCGATACCGTTAGAAAGACGAACTCTGGCGATTTTTCTAAGAGCTGAGTTAGGCTTCTTAGGTGTTGCTGTTTTAACTGCTGTACAAACTCCTCTCTTCTGTGGAGAAGATGTATCTGTAGCTTTCTTCTGTAAAGAGTTGTATCCCTTTAAAAGAGCTGGTGCAGTAGACTTCTTTTCAGATGTCTTTCTTCCTTTTCTAACTAACTGGTTAAATGTAGGCATTAATTTTCACCTCCTGATTAGAATATTGTTTATAGATTTTATCTATGCCCTTGCCTGCAGTTGAACAGGCTAAAACGCGCACTTTATACACGCCCTATCATTATATTATCTGATTTTGCTACTGTCAAGTAGAAAAATTATTTTTCTCTGTTTAGTACAAATTTAATAAACAGGGCAACTGCTACTCCAAGAAAAATAATTACTTTTAGCTTGTCTGCTGTTGTCTTTTCTGTATTTTTATCATCTTTTTTCTGTACATAACTGCTTTTTATTTTCTGAACATTGAGACTTATTGTAGTATTTGCGGTCTGACCAAGACTATCTTTTACATAATATAAAATATTATAGTCACCCTCTATTCCAAAATCATAATTCCCCATAACATTAATTGTGTTAGTTATATCATTACCGCAGGTGTCATATGCTTTTACTCCTTCAAGAAGGTCGACTTTCTTATTTACTATTGTCTGAATATTTTTTGTACCCTCAATTTTTGGCTTGCATTTACTCCATGGATTATTTGCATCCTCGTCTGTTGGGTCCCATCCGGAATTTGGATTATCTTCATTAAGTTTTATTGCCTTTTCCATGTCATCGTTCAGCGCTTCACTTTTATCATCAATCTGTACCTGTGTTCCAACCTGACAATTATCGTATATCCATTTTGCATCTCTTACACTTACCCATACATTTATTGTATTTTTGGAATTCCCCAACAGATTATATTTATTTGCATCTAAGCTGTCATACGATATTCCTTTATACGGAACGGAGCTTATACTTATATCTCCATCAAAATCATTTGCATACCTTACATATGTTCCCTGATTTGTGGCTTTCCACTCTTCCTTATAGGTAATCGTCCTAGTCAACCCATCCGCCTTCTGATTCATACATGGAGAGCATGCCATATCTTTTTTCAGACTGATATTACCTGCCTGATCAAACTCATAAATATACATATGATTATTCTTTATATTTATCCTTATGACATATAAGCTATCAGCCCTTACAATGTCTGTATTAGCTAATACATTTGACATAGTTAGCACAATCACTATTATTATATAGAATAATTTATTTCTCATATTCATCATTCTCACCTGAATCCCTTGGTATCATTACCTTAATTTCCCTATTATGTAATAACTAAAAATCCGCGTCTGTTAAACGCGGATTTTTATAAGGCTATAGCCTGTTTTTATTCTGTAACATCTTCCTGGCTTTCTTCAGAAAGTACTACTTCATCTGTATCAGCTATTGTATCTTCTTCCTCTGAAACTACTACCTCATCCTGGTCTGTACTGAGTTTTACATCTCTGTACATATGCATTCCTGTACCAGCAGGGATAAGTTTACCGATAATAACGTTTTCTTTAAGTCCAACTAATGGATCTTCTCTTCCGTTAATTGCTGCTTCTGTAAGTACTTTTGTTGTTTCCTGGAATGAAGCTGCTGAAAGGAATGAATTTGTTGCAAGTGAAGATTTTGTAATACCAAGTATTACCTGTTTTCCAACTGCAGGTTCTTTTCCTTCTGCTTCTAACTGCTCATTAACATCATTAAAGTCAAGGACATCAACCTGTGTTCCTGGAAGGAATTCACTGTCTCCTGCCTCTTCAACTCTGATTTTCTTAAGCATCTGTCTAACAATAACTTCGATATGTTTGTCATTGATTTCAACACCCTGAAGTCTGTAAACTCTCTGAACTTCTTTAATCATGTAATCCTGTACTGCTCTGACACCTTTAATTCTTAAGATATCATGTGGATTTACACTACCTTCTGTAAGTTCATCACCGGCATCAATTACAATACCATCCATAATACGAGCTTTTATTCTTGAACCGTAAGGAATTAAGTAAGCTTTCTGCTCGCCTGTTTCCTGGTTAGTTACTACAACTTCTCTCTTCTTCTTAGTGTCTCTAACTTCGACCTTACCACCAAACTCTGCGATAATTGCAAGTCCCTTTGGTTTTCTGGCCTCGAAAAGCTCTTCTACTCTAGGAAGACCCTGTGTGATATCACCACCGGCAACACCACCAGTATGGAATGTTCTCATAGTAAGCTGTGTACCTGGCTCACCGATTGACTGAGCAGCAATAATACCAACTGCCTCACCAACCTGAACTGCCTGACCTGTTGCAAGGTTTGTACCATAGCACTTAGAACAAATTCCGTTATGGCTCTTACATGTAAGTATTGTACGAATCTTAACTGACTCTCTTCCTGTAGCTACTACAGCAGCTGCACGCTTAGGAGTAATCATATGATTCTTCTTAACAATTACATTTCCCTCAGCATCAGTAATTGTCTCTGCGCTGTAACGTCCTGTAATTCTCTCTTCAAGGCTCTCTGTTACTTCGTTTCCTTCCTTGAATGCTTTTATTTCCATATATGGAATTTCTTTTCTCTCTGTTGCACAATCCACTTCTCTTATAATTAATTCCTGTGATACATCAACAAGACGTCTTGTAAGGTATCCTGAATCGGCTGTACGAAGGGCTGTATCTGAAAGACCTTTTCTAGCTCCATGAGCTGAGATGAAATATTCCAAAACATCAAGACCTTCACGGAAGTTTGATGTGATAGGCAACTCAATTGTTTTACCTGTTGTATCTGCCATCAGACCACGCATACCTGCAAGCTGTTTGATCTGCTTATCAGATCCACGGGCTCCTGAGTCAGCCATCATGTAAATATTGTTATAATCATCAAGTCCTGCCATA
This sequence comes from uncultured Eubacteriales bacterium, assembly GCA_900314525.1. Classification (GTDB taxonomy): domain Bacteria; phylum Bacillota; class Clostridia; order Lachnospirales; family Lachnospiraceae; genus Bovifimicola. Next base: position 29,012 of record OMVN01000021.1, on the reverse strand, counting down.
AGGGCTTTCTGAATCTTATTATCTGCATCCTGCCATGTATTGATAACTTCCTTATATCTCTCTTCGTCAGTTATAAATCCACGACGATAATTATTCTTAATCTTCTCAACTGTCTCTTCAGCCTGTTTAAGAAGTGGTGCCTTTTCCTTAGGAATAGTCATATCAGAAATTGAAACTGTCATAGCAGCTCTTGTTGAGTACTTATATCCAATAGCTTTAATGTCATCAAGTACTTCAGCTGTTTTGATTGCTCCATGAGTATTAATAACTTTCTGGAGAATTCCCTTTAATTCCTTTTTCTTTACAAGGTAGTCTACTTCAAGTTTTAAGTAATCTTCTTTTGATTCTCTTCTTGTTAATCCTAAATCCTGTGGAAGAATTTCATTGAACAGACATCTACCAAGTGTTGTATTTATAATACCAGTTATAACTTCTCCATCTGGAGTTTTTCTTGTAACTTTTACAAAAATCTTAGCATGTAATGTTATTACTCCATTTTCATAAGCAAGTATTGCTTCATTTACACTCTTAAATACTTTTCCTTCTCCCTTTGCACCAGGTCTTTCCTGTGTGAGGTAATAAATACCAAGTACCATATCCTGTGAAGGAACAGCAACTGGTCCACCATCTGAAGGTTTTAAGAGGTTATTAGGTGAAAGTAATAAGAATCTACACTCAGCCTGTGCCTCAACTGATAATGGAAGATGAATAGCCATCTGATCTCCATCGAAATCGGCATTAAATGCTGTACAAACAAGAGGATGAAGCTTAATAGCTTTACCTTCTACTAATATTGGCTCAAATGCCTGAATACCAAGTCTATGAAGTGTAGGTGCACGGTTTAACATAACTGGATGCTCTTTAATAACATCATCAAGCACATCCCATACCTCTGGGCTTAATTTTTCAACCATTTTCTTTGCGCTCTTTACATTGTGTGCCATTCCTTCAGCTGTTAACTGACGAATTACAAACGGCTTGAATAATTCAATTGCCATTTCCTTTGGAACACCACACTGGTAAATCTTAAGTTCTGGTCCAACTACGATAACTGAACGTCCTGAGTAGTCAACACGCTTACCAAGTAAGTTCTGACGGAAACGTCCCTGTTTACCTTTTAACATGTCTGAAAGAGATTTTAATGCTCTGTTTCCAGGTCCTGTAACTGGACGACCTCTACGACCGTTATCGATTAACGCATCTACAGCCTCCTGGAGCATTCTCTTTTCATTTCTTACAATAATCTCAGGTGCTCCAAGTTCAAGGAGTTTCTCAAGACGATTGTTTCTATTAATAATTCTTCTGTATAAATCATTTAAATCTGATGTAGCAAAACGTCCGCCATCAAGCTGTACCATTGGTCTTAAATCTGGTGGAATTACAGGCACAACCTTAAGTATCATCCACTCAGGTTTGTTTCCTGAATTTCTAAACGCTTCAACAACCTCAAGTCTTTTTACAATTTTAGCTCTCTTCTGTCCTGATGCATTTTCAAGAGCTGCTTTTAACTCTACTGCATCTTTCTCAAGATCAATTGATGAAAGTAATTCATCAACTGCCTCTGCACCCATTCCTACTCTGAATGCTTCGCCATATTTATCATATGCTTCTCTGTATTCTTTTTCTGAGAGAACCTGCTTGTACATAAGCTCAGTTTCTCCTGGATCAAGAACTACATATGATGCGAAATATAATACTTTTTCAAGTATACGAGGAGATATATCAAGAATTAATCCCATTCTGCTAGGGATACCCTTAAAATACCAGATATGTGAAACAGGTGCTGCAAGTTCGATAGAACCCATACGTTCTCTTCTAACACTTGACTTTGTTACCTCAACACCACACTTGTCACAAATAACACCTTTGTATCTGATTTTTTTATATTTTCCACAATGACATTCCCAGTCTTTGCTTGGTCCAAATATTCTCTCACAGAACAAGCCATCAACTTCTGGCTTTAATGTTCTGTAATTGATTGTTTCAGGTTTTTTAACCTCTCCATTGGACCACTCTCTGATTTTCTCAGGGGATGCAAGACCAATTCTGATTTTATCAAATGTCATCTGCTGATAAGTTTCTTTATTTTGTTCAGGCATCTATTAGACACTCCCTTCTAATTCTCTGAAGAATCGTCATCATATGAGTCCTCTGCAAGATCAAATGATTCTTCATTATTTCCGGATATTGCAACGTCTTCTATTCCATTGTCGCCAACTCTCTGCTCTGTGTATCCATGTGCAGCAAAGTTTTCTTCTCTTCTGTTATAGTTCTTATCATCAGACATTACTGAGTTGTAAGAAATTGTAGCATCATCTACATTTTCCTTCATTTCAACTTCTGTGTTATCTGCTTTAAGTACCTTAACATCCAATGCTAATGACTGAAGTTCTTTCAAAAGAACCTTAAATGATTCTGGAATTCCAGGTTCAGGAATATTAAGACCTTTGATAATTGCCTCGTATGTCTTAACACGTCCTATTACATCATCAGACTTAACTGTCAGGATTTCCTGAAGTGTATATGAAGCACCATATGCCTCAAGAGCCCAAACTTCCATCTCTCCAAATCTCTGTCCACCGAACTGAGCTTTACCACCAAGTGGCTGCTGAGTTACTAATGAGTAAGGACCAGTTGAACGAGCATGAATCTTATCATCAACAAGATGATGAAGTTTTAAGTAGTGCATGTGTCCGATAGTAACAGGTCCGTCAAAGTACTCTCCTGTACGTCCATCTCTCAAACGAACTTTACCATCTCTTGAAATAGGAACACCTTTCCATAACTTTCTGTGCTCTCTGTTATCTGATAAATACTGCATGATTTCAGGATTTAAAATATCTACATATTTATCATGGAAATCATCCCAGTTCATATTTACATAATCATTTGCAAGTTCCAGTGTATCTCCGATATCATTTTCCTTTGCACCATCGAAGACTGGTGTAGCTACATTAAATCCTAATGCTTTTGCAGCAAGACTTAAATGAATTTCAAGCACCTGTCCTATGTTCATACGTGAAGGAACACCTAATGGGTTAAGAACGATATCAAGAGGACGTCCATTTGGAAGGAATGGCATATCCTCTACAGGTAATACTCTGGAAACGACACCCTTATTACCATGACGACCAGCCATCTTATCTCCGACTGAAATCTTTCTCTTCTGTGCTATATATATACGTACTGACTGATTTACACCAGGTGCAAGTTCGTCGCCGTTTTCTCTTGTAAATACTTTTGCATCAACAATGATACCATACTCACCATGAGGAACTTTAAGTGAAGTATCTCTTACTTCCCTTGCCTTCTCTCCGAAGATTGCTCTAAGGAGTCTCTCCTCTGCTGTAAGTTCTGTTTCTCCCTTAGGAGTAACTTTACCAACTAAGATATCTCCGGCTCTAACCTCAGCTCCAATTCTTATGATACCTCTTTCATCAAGGTTTTTAAGAGCATCATCACCAACGCCAGGTACATCTCTTGTAATTTCTTCTGGTCCAAGTTTCGTATCTCTTGCTTCTATTTCATGTTCTTCAATATGAACAGATGTATAAACATCATCCATAACAAGTCTTTCACTAAGAAGAACAGCATCCTCGTAGTTGTAACCTTCCCATGTCATAAATCCGATAAGTGGGTTCTTACCAAGTGCTATCTCACCATTATATGTAGATGCACCATCTGCTATAACCTGTCCTGCCTCAACGTGTTCACCCTTATCAACAATAGGTTTCTGGTTGTAACAGTTACTCTGGTTACTTCTTGAGAATTTAATAAGTTTATATGTTTCTAATGACTTATCATCATCATATCTGATTGTAATATCCTTAGATGTAGATCTCTCTATAACACCAGCACGTTTAGCAAGTACACATACACCAGAGTCAACTGCTGCCTTGTGTTCGATACCTGTACCAACTGCTGGAGCCTCTGTTGTTAAAAGAGGAACGGCCTGACGCTGCATGTTTGATCCCATGAGGGCACGGTTAGCATCATCGTTTTCAAGGAAAGGAATCATTGATGTAGCAACTGAGAATACCATCTTAGGAGAAACGTCCATAAGATCGACTTTACTCTTTCTAAATTCTGATGTTTCCTCTCTGAAACGTCCAGAAATGTTGTTATTTACAAAATGTCCTTCCGCATCTAATGGTTCATTAGCCTGTGCAACAATGTAGTTATCTTCTTCATCAGCTGTGAGATAAACAACATCATCTGTAACAACAGGATTCTGTGGATCCGTCTTATCTACTTTTCTATAAGGAGCTTCGATAAATCCATACTCATTTATTCTTGCATATGTTGCAAGCGAGTTGATAAGTCCGATGTTAGGACCTTCAGGGGTCTCGATTGGACACATTCTTCCATAATGAGAGTAATGTACATCTCGAACCTCGAATCCGGCTCTATCTCTTGAAAGACCACCAGGACCCAATGCTGATAAACGTCTCTTATGAGTAAGCTCACCAAGTGGATTGTTCTGATCCATAAACTGTGATAACTGAGAACTTCCAAAGAATTCTTTGACTGCTGCAGTTACCGGTTTAATATTAATAAGTGCCTGTGGTGTAATGTCTGCCATATCCTGAGTAGTCATTCTCTCACGAACAACTCTCTCCATTCTTGAAAGACCAATTCTGTACTGGTTCTGTAACAGTTCACCAACTGCACGGATACGTCTGTTTCCAAGATGATCGATATCATCTGAATTTCCAATGCCATACTCAAGATGCATATTATAGTTAATTGAAGCTATAATATCTTCTTTTGTAATATGTTTTGGAATTAATTCTGTTATATTTCTCTTAATTGCTTCTTTTAAATCTTCTTCATTATCATTTTCTGCAAGAATTTCTGCAAGAACCGGGTAGAATACATTTTCATTAACTCCAAGTTCTTCACAGTCAAAATCTACATAATGATTAATGTCTACAGCCATATTAGAGATAACTTTTACGTTTCTCTCTTCTGTCTGAATCCATACATATGGAACAGCTGCATTCTGGATAGCTATTGCAAGATCTTTTGTAACCTTTGCGCCTGCCTCAGCAAGAATTTCTCCTGTCTGTGCATCTACTACCTCTTCTGCAAGAATCTGTCCTTTAATTCTATTTTTAAATGCAAGTTTTTTATTGAATTTATAACGTCCAACTTTTGCAAGATCATATCTTCTGGCATCAAAGAACATTCCTGAAATAAGATTCTCTGCATTTTCTACTGCTAAAGGTTCACCAGGGCGAATCTTTCTATATAATTCAAGAAGACCGTCTTCATAATTGTCTGTTGTATCTTTGGCAAAACTTGCAAGAATCTTTGGCTCCTCGCCAAATAAATCTACGATCTCAGGATTTGTACCAAATCCAAGTGCTCTTAACAGTACTGTAATTGGAACTTTTCTTGTTCTGTCTACACGTACATAGAATACATCATTTGAGTCTGTCTCATACTCTAACCACGCACCTCTGTTAGGAATAACAGTACTTGAAAATAATCTCTTACCAAGTTTATCATGAGTGATATCGTAATAAATACCTGGAGAACGAACTAACTGGCTGACAATAACACGCTCGGCACCGTTAATAACGAATGTACCTGTAACTGTCATTAATGGAAGATTTCCCATAAAAATTTCATGTTCTCCGATTTCGCCTGTTTCTTTCTTATAGAGCCTTACTTTAACTTTAAGAGGTGCTTCATATGTTGCATCCCTCTCTTTACACTCCTCAATAGAATACTTTGCCTCATCTTCACACAACTGGAAATCCACGAACTCAAGACTAAGCTGTCCGCCGTGATCTTCAATTGGTGAGATGTCGTTAAATGCTTCCTTTAGACCGTCCCTTAAAAACCATTCGTAAGAGTCCTTCTGGACCTCGATAAGGTTAGGCATCTCAAGAACTTCTTTTTGTTTTGAATAACTAACTCTTGTTGCCTTTCCTGCTTTTACTGGACGCATTCTGTTTTTCTCCATCGCGACATTCACCCCTTGCATCTTTAATAATATAAGAATAGTTGGAGTATCTATTCCTATTAGGTATCTGTTTTTAGGCATAATAAGCCCACTTCGCACAAATGTGCAGTTTTCATAATATCATAAGGGTTTCTGACTTGTCAAGGGTATTTTTATATTTTCTTCCCTTATCGGTTTTAAACATATATATAGCACCAAGCAAAAATATTGCCGCAATAAATACCATAACAAATGCTATTATTTTCTTTATCATTATGTCTCTCTTTTCAAATTTTCATATTTCAATTATATATCAATGTCCAATCATGCTATAACCCATATTATTATAGCCAGTAGTAATGTCAATTTTCCAACCACCGTAGAAAAATACATAATTATATACCCAGCATATGGAATGTCTATTACTACTTTGCCTATTACATTCTTAAAATTTGTTTTAGAACTATCTGGAGTGTTATTTGCATCTCCTTTTGTTTCAATACTCTTCTCTTCATAATTAATATTTATGGCACGATGGGTGACTATTGCCTTATTCCCTGTTCTGAATGTTATAACATCATTTTTCTTAATCTTATCTCCAGGCATTTTCTTTACTATAGTAAGAGAACCAACTGGATACTTCTTTTCCATACTTCCTGTTTCAATTGCATAATATCTGTAACCAGTCAAATATCCTACAATCATTACAAAGGCAAGGGCTGCAATTATAATCAAAATAACTCTTTTTATTTTACTTGTCATCTATATCAAATTTCTCCTAGTTTTATCAATGTATGTACAGTTTATACATTCTACAGGCAAAAATCAACCCCGCATCGTACAAATGCGGGGTATGTTTATTTTATTCTTCTTTTTCCTTTTGAAAGATATATAACTCCATTAATAATCAGGAGTATAAACATAAGAAGTGACCACTTATCAAATAATATCATTGGTTCGAATATATTCTCTGTAAGTATAAACGTAACGATAGAGGCAACTGAAACAAATGCTCCTGCAAAAATCTGTAGAATCATTATTTTACGTTTTTTCCTTAAGAATTTCTCATATTTTTCAATATGTTTTAATCTCTTCTCTCTCTCATCATCCACATATTCTGTTGCAGTCATTTCCTCTGTTTCTACTGTTTCATCTTCTCTCTGTTTATTATCATCTTTCTCTTCTTTTATATTATCTTTAATGCTTTGAATAATTTTATGTCTGTTGATAAACATTATTACATAAATAACTATGGTAATAATCATACAGATAAGATTAAATAATGCCCAGTGGAATTCCTCTTCGGCTTTATTCATATCATTTTTCTTCTGAACTTTTTCTACCACTAAAGTCTTTGTATCATCATCACCCTTGCCAAGTTTGTCGTCAACATAGTTCTTCTTAATCATCTTTCCAAACAAAACTGTTCTTCCATTTGTTGTCGCATCCTCACAAGTAGATAACGCTATGATTTTATAATCACCCTGAAAACCACAATCTTCAAAAATCATAGATTTGTCTTTTATATATGACAGAAGTTCCGGTGTATCTCCATTTGTCTTAAATTTACCTGGATAATATACCGTATAATCATATGCCACTGTATTCATAATGGCAAAAAATTCAATATCATATGTTTCATTTTCGGTAAAAAGCATTCCCTTGCGATGTTTCTCAAAGAAATCCCTTTTGGTGAATTTGGCAACATCTCCAAACATTCCACCATTCGCCATATGATGGCCAAAAAGCAAATTGTATGAATCTGAGAAATCCGGACTATTCTCATAAGACAAAAATATTGATCCTGAAAGGGAAAAATTTTCATAAATATCTGTATTTACATATTTTGCATTATCCTTGGCTCTTAGCACCGGATAATCAATATGCGTATTATCTACGGTTATCCATGCCACCGTCTCCTTATTTACATTTTTCAAATCCAATAGCGTAGGATTGTATCCCGTGCCATTTTCAACAGGCTTATATTTAAGGAGTTCTTCCGACAAAAATGCGCCTTTATATGTCATATATGCATCCCACAGGGAATATGAACCATATGACAATGAGACAATTACTAAAATTGCTGCAATAAAAGCCATAATTCTGTTTCCAGCTTTTGCAATTTTAACTCCAACATTAAGTCCCATTTTTGTCATCTCCTCTCTTTATTAAAATTAAATTGCTAAGCATTTCTGATTTATTAATTTGCGAAACACGCTTTGGCGTGTCTCGCAAATTTATGGCTATTTATTTAATCTCTTTTCTTCTGCCTAAGAAGATGTATTCCATAACTGCTGCAAATACTACCATTATTACGTATGGCATAAGTTTTAACACGAGACCTGTTGGTGCAACATTATCTAATGTATTTGTAAAATCTACTTCATTCTTGCCAGCTTTTTTATTTATTTTAAGAGAGGCAGTTATCTTACCATCTGATGAGTCTTTAAGTGTTGTATCTGCAAGAGAAGCATCAGCGTCTGCGAATGCCTTTGCTGTTACAACATATGAATCAACTTCATGTTTTGCTTCATCTACAGTATATGAAACATTGTCTGCAGGTATTCCTTTGATGATAACATATTCACCATGTTTTAATTTTGAATTAAAAACAATTGTTTTGCTAGCATCAAAAGCTATAGGTGCTGCTTCACCTGTACCATTAAGAAAGCTTGATAAAATAATCCCCTGATTATTTGCAGTTTCATCTGTAGTTGTAAATGTAGTATTGAAGTTGAATTTATATGTCTTATCTCCTAAATCGCCTTTAACCTCTTTACTTACTTTTAAGTCATATGTATTATATGTACTAACTCCTGAATCAGCTGTTCCTTCCCCAGTCTTTGATAAAGTCTTATCTACAGGATCTTCTGTGTATTCATCATAATCATCTGTGAAACCATCTGTCTTTAACACTTTTCCTGATGTACCAGGTTTTGTAACAACTGTACCTGTTATTTCTGGAGTTCCATCATTATCTTTATCTGTAACATATACATCGATATATCTTGTCTGTTTATCTGTCTTTGATACATTTGAATTATCTGGATCTCCCTCTGTAAGAACATATCTATAAATACCTGCTGCAGTAAATTTAGAAGCATCAAATTCAATAGTCATTGTCTTTGAAACAACTTTATTTGTTGCCACATCTGCAGGTGAAAATTCCGCATTTCCAGGCTGTGTCTTTATTGCTTCTACAATACCTTTCTTCACTCCCGCCTGAACCACTGTATCATCTGATTTCTTTTCTGCCTTGACAACTCCTGTCACATCAGCATCTGCTGCTGGTGCTAATGTATATGCAAATTTTACATTAGGCGTTGTTGGTGTAAATGAAGAATCTTCGTCTACTAACTTAAGATCTTTTGTAAATGAAATAGATGTAAGAGCATCCCCTGTTGTTACACCCTTCTCATCTGCTGGAGCTGCAAATGCTGTCATTGCAAACGTAGAGGTAATAAGGGCTGTTGCTGTTAATATAGTTGCTATTTTTTTAGATATTCTTATTTTTTTCATAACTATCTCTCCTTTTCAATTCATATTTTTATAAGTTTCCACGTCTTATGGCAGTAATCACCTCCCCTAATATATTTTTCTTCGACACTGGCCCAAAATATCTGCTGTCTTTTGCCCCTTCCCTGTAATCGCCTAATATAAAATATTGGTTTTTCTTAAGTTTTACAGGATACTCTACTTCATCTCCATCATAGGCAGTCGTAGTGTAATAAATCTCTGTCTCTATAACTGTACTGCCATTTATGATGAGCTTTCCATCTTTTGTAATTTCAACAGTATCTCCAGGTACAGCAATTATTCTTCCTACATGCTTCTTTCCTTTCGCCTTGTAAACTACCACATTGGAACTTCTGTATTTGCTTCCAATTCTGTAAAACAGTGTCAGATCTCCAGCCATCAGTTTTGGCTGCATCTCATTGTTCTGTATGGCATAAAAGCCAAAAATCTGTGTAAACATTATCAGCATGATAAAAATGAATACTATCAATCGTATTATAAATGATTTTATATATTCTTTTTTCTCTGCCAATTTACATCACCTCATTTCCAGAACCCAGAGGGGTTTTCTTCTTCTTTAATCTTATCCTGATTCCCATCATAATAAGTCCAAATGCTACTAGTATAATATATGGCAACCCGTTAAAGAAAAATCCTGCCGGGGTGATATCATCACTGTAAATATATACATGTATATTTTTGTTATCCTTATCCAGTTTTACTGTAGCTGTCTTTATATAGTTTGGATTAGCTACTACTACTTCCATCTCATAGTAACCTGGATCCTTGAATTTTGGATTTCGTATATATTCATAAACATCTGAATCATAAGATATGAAATATATATTTTTCTGATTCGGATTCTTATCTTTAATGCTTATTCCATGGTAGTTTCCATCAACCTTGGTATCTACACTGGTTATCTCTACATCTGGTATCCAATCTGCCGTCGACTTAGTGACAGTTATTTTTCCTACATCGTAAGATATAATATAGTTTTTAGAAACATCAGTTAATGTCCCATTTCTGTCACCCATAATATTGTTTATTGTAATATTATTGTCTACTGTTCCAGCATCAATTCTTATTCCTGTTATTTCATAATTCATTACATCAGAGCCTAAAAGATTTTTGCTTGTCATATCAGTCTCAAGAGGTTCAGTTCCTGTATTATTAATATTTACCCATCCCGATTTCTTTGTGTGCTCTGTTCCATCATATTCGCAAGTATAATTATCTGTTCCTATAGCAAGAGGCACTGGGTTTATGTTTAGATAACCCGGATCAGAAACTATCTCTATTGCTTTTTGTTGCAGCAAATCATAATCCCGATTGAAATACCTATTCGTAGCCTTAGTTAATACAATTTCCCCATAATACTTTCCTGAGTCAATTCCTTTAATCGGTTCTCCTGCCATTCCCTTTAGTCTGTACTGTCCTTCCAGTTTAATCTCTACACTTACGCCATTTGCCGTATAATTCCCTTCGTAAGTAAAATCAATATAGTTTTTATTTCCATCAACCTGTTTCCAATCGAAACTCTTTTTATCGACATCACCATTTATAGTACCAAATATGGAGGTTGAATGATATTTCAATTCAAATTTAGGGATTGCCTCTTCTATATTATCTATTCCCTGAATCAAGAATTGCTCCTGTCCGTTATATGATACATTTTTTGCAATTCCCTCTATATCAAGGGTATAACTTGGATCAGGGATTTGACTCCATACTGCATGCAATTTTACATCACTTGTAATCTTAGATGTAAAATCAAACTCCTTATCATCCTCTGTATACCAAATAGGACTGTATCTAGTACCCCTTCGATTTTTTCCGTATACGAATGGCTTATCAACCTGATCATTGTACTTAACTTTTTCTGTAACCATGGTAATTGATGAATCATCTTCTGCGAGGTACATCTGATAGTTGGTATCTCTGTTTTCAAATGTTACAGTTCCATATTTATATCTGTAATAAACTCCAATAACATTTTTAGCAGAATCTGATGAAATGGTTTTCTGTAAATCTATTGGTGCAACCGCCATGTAATAACCTGCGTATTTATCATCGGGTGCATAATTAGTGATATTTCCACTTCCATCATCATAATTCATAAAATCTTTAGTAACACCAGCATCTGAAGTAATGTTAACAGTAGCTGATTCATCCTTATCATATGTACCATTGTCATTCTCTTTGTAGTACTCTATTTTTACCGGTATATTTTTTATTTTTTTATAGTAGAAATATACCTGTGGTGTATCTACATATCCTGTACCAGTCGACTTATAATCATCTGATTTTTTTATCATCTGATATGACTGATGCATTCTTCCTCCATCACCTTTATTAGAATATCCTGTAAACATGTATCCATCTATAGTTGGTGCTGTTATGTATTTTTCCTCGTATGTGGTACCATAGTATGCACCTGTAATCTGGCTTTGCACATCTCCATCTTCACATATGCAGTAAACCTGATATACCCATACATCCTCTGCCAGGTATGCTGTCACTTCTTCCTTAATAAGATCTGCATCAACATAAACCCTCTTGGTTGCGCCAGTATACTCATTACCATCTATATCCGTCAAACCTATAACATCATAAGTTCCTGCTGCTGAGACTTCTACAATCTCGTAACCGATTTTTTCCCCTTTATTGTTGTAAAGTACTACATTATATCGAATCTTTCCAGTAAGTAGCCACTTTGCATATAACTCGTTAGGTGTCCTGTCTATTTTTCTGGACGTATCATATTTTACACTGTAATTTCTATCATAATACCATCCATCAAATACATACTTAGCAGTCGTACCTTCCAATGTGTTTGCAATTACTGGAGGTGTTAGCTGATTTCCATCGTATAAATCTGATGGTGAAACATATGAGTACTTATCATACTTCATTACATGATTTTCATTAATTCCGCTAGGATCTATGAAAATAATCTCACACTGAGGTGGTTTCCATACCGCAAAAATACGAACCGTTAATGAATCACTAAATGTTACATCTGATGTCTCTGAATATTTTCCTGCCTCTGTTCCATACTCAGGATCTGGTATCATATACCATCCCATCCACTGCCAATCGTTAGTTGGATCCGAATCCTGATTATCTTTCTTTACTTTAGCAGGCTCCTCTGGTTCATAACCGCTTTCTGCCGTATAACCCTTGCTTTCGCAGTAACTCTTTATGGCTTCCCATACACTGTCGCCGTAACAGAGATTATTGTTATATGTTTCAATCATAGTACTAGTTCCAACTGATTTTCCCGTATACATATCTATCCTGTATCCAGAATCTCTGTAATGATATACCTGAATTGACTCATAGGCTCCGACAGTCTTAGAACCGCTTATCTGTGTACTACATCCTGAAGATGTTTCTGTATTCGGGGTTCTGTAATCATTTTCATAATCACTCTGACTCTTCTCATTCTTCCAGCTTACTATTCTATAACCTTTGGCAGTATATCCATTGAATTTATTAGTAATGCTAAAACTAGAAGTCCCTCTAGGTGGTGCCGCTGAAAGTGCCACCTCTGACTTTAACGAAAACGTTCCATCTTTGTTTTCTATAAAATGAACAACCTTAGAATAATACTGTGTCCTTGATTCTACTGTAAAATTAGTATTATTCTCAACATCAACAAATGCACTTAACAGAGTATTTGTAGTATCTGTCGTTTTACCTCGTTCTCTATACCTCCAAATATATCTCGTATCAAACTCAAAACCAGGATAGTAATCTTGTATAGCAGCCCCTTCAAGTCCTGTATATTTATTAAGATGACTCACATCATCAGTAATACTCACTCCACTCCAATTAACATTGTACGTAATTATTTCTCTGTTATAAAATACATTAATCGTTGTAGATCCATCAATTTTCAGCTCACCCGAATTTCCAACACTTGATTCGTATATATATGTTATTTTTCCTGTATCTGGATACTTATTCTTTATTCCACTATCACTTGTATCCGCCTCAAGTTCTGCAATTAAATCTGAAGTTTTCGAGCCAATTTTGGCACCTTTTGTAACCACTTTGGAATCTGCATAATTGTAATTTTCTATAAGCGAATTATATGTATTAGTATCTACTGGATATTTTTCCATATCATCTGACTTAACCACTGCTTTTTGCTGCCAATACACAATGGTATAATCAACCATTTGGTTTGCTTCCCAGACTGCAGTCGCCTTTATGTCATGCCCCCTCATCTTGTCTGGCGCATCCATTTCTATCTCTACGCCATGTTCCATATAAGTAAACTGCCAGCCTTTAAACTGATATCCTTCTCGTTTAGGTGGATCGATATCAATAGTTGCACCATCTGACTGTTTTAATCTTATAGCACCAAAATTTTCATCTGCTTGATCTGTATTTACCGTTATCGGTGCCCTGAATTCCAATACTTTTGACGTAATTACTGAATCACCAGTAGATGCAAAACTTAAGGTATACGACTTTCTCTTGTAGTAAATATCAACTACTGTGCCTGTAGGATTAGCAACTTCTACATCAACTACTTTTCCCGGTTCAAATTCTCTGAATAGGTCAACAAGTTCTGCGCTCACTGGATATGCATCAGTAATAGGCTCTGCATCAGTATATGTGTGTACTATACTTTGTTTTTCTTCCACATATTCTTTTGTATAAGTTCTCTCTGATGGATGATCTGGGTCAATTGGATCCTCCAAATAATGATTTACTGTGTACTTTGCCTCTGTTCCTGTAAATACTACTTTAAATGACAATGTCCCATTATTCCTTATTTCATCAGCAGTAAGACTAAGATTAATTGTATACATATCTCTGTCTAAACTTATGTGACAACTGCTATTCTCTTTGGCATTTAAGTACTTCTGTTCCGAATCGTCCGCAAGAATTATATAATTTTCTTCGTTTCTATTATTAAAATCAGGAATAGGAACTGGCCTGTAAAATATTCCTTCATTATCCAAAAAAGTTTCAATTCTGTATGTCGGCGCTAATTTTATAGTTTTTTCTTCTCCATAAACCGCTACATATTCTATATTTACTATACAGGTATTAAGATCTGTATATACTGCACAGATATTAGTGTCAGACTTAATAGTTTCATCCTTGAAATCATATTTATTCTCAGGAGAAATATCTATCTCGTCCGAATCTGGAATATTATTATTATTTGAATCATTAAAACCATACCATCCAACAAATAGCATATTTACATAGTCTTTGTGAACAGGTTCAACAGGAACCTGATCCTCAATTACATCCTGTACCCCTACCAAACTATAGCTATTATTTAAATCTGTTCCCGATAAATATCCATTACTTTGAGAATATATATTAAGTTTATAATGTTTAAAAATAACTGCCAGGGTTCTTATGTAATCCCTGCCCTTATATGTAGCAATAATGTTAATAACGTGGTTCTCCGAGTTCTCAACACCTGTCACAAGACCACTTGCATCAACTGTAGCCTTTGTAGGATCTGAACTTCTCCACGTAACCCCCTCTGTAACAACCTTTGGATTTG
This sequence comes from uncultured Eubacteriales bacterium, assembly GCA_900314525.1. GTDB lineage: Bacteria > Bacillota > Clostridia > Lachnospirales > Lachnospiraceae > Bovifimicola. Next base: position 14,007 of record OMVN01000021.1, on the reverse strand, counting down.
GATTTGCATCCGTGGTCTGCGAACTCTGAAGTCTGAGTTGTAGAGTTTCACCCTTTGCAACATATTCACATCCATTAGAGTCAATCTTATATTGCTCCCCAATCTTCGTTGCAATAATATATGTCGAAAAACTCTCTGTAACAAAATCAGCCTTATTATCAGTTACCTTAACTCCTTCTGTTACCTTTACCGCTTTGTCATTTACCACATGAAGTATATCCGTAACTTCACCATTTAATTCATCTTTAATCAGTTCAATTTCAACCTGAACTTTTGACTGTTCAGGCTCAGTGACAGTTCCATTGGGATCGATGAAATTAATATCTACACCAATTGCATTCTTAAGTCTGTACTCTTCATCACTCTCTGTAATTTGCAGATTAGCCTTATCAATTACCTCATTCTTATCGGTATCCTTCAATTCCATCTTAGTTCCGTCAGGAAATACATCCTTTCCAGCCGTAACTGTAACCTTAACTACTCCCGTATTGTTCGTATATATTACTTTATCATCTGTATATTCTACTCTGCAATTAGCTAAGCTTCCGCTATTGTCCTTATCTCCTGCATTTAAAGGCACAATATCCATGCCTGCAAAGATTGAAAATACCATTGCGAGCACTAAAAATACAGATATTATTCTTCTTATTTTTTTCTCACTCATATCCCTGACCCCCTTTGTAAATCTACCTATGATATCAAGGTTAAATTCCTGTCATCGTCAGCATATTCACTATAAAGTCAACCCTAATTAACTAGTATCTTTCCCCAGGCTGAATTGATATCCTATATCACCAGCCAATTTATTTATATGTGTTAATATTCTAAATTATGAATTTTAACAATAAGTTCAATTGTTTATGATATTATACACTATTCGACAAAAATGTAATATTATTTAACATATGTGGTCATTTTAGACAAATATAATTTTATATTTTGTTTATATTTACAGATTGTGGAAACTGGAAAATGTAAATTCGTGCGAGTATACGTTCTCACTTAGCTCATCATATACATAAAAAAAGTGCTGGACATTGTCCAGCACTTAAAAATTCATATGCTAAAATTATTTTAATGTGATTGTAGCGCCAACTTCTTCGAATTTAGCTTTAAGAGCTTCAGCTTCATCTTTAGCTGCTGCTTCTTTGATGATTGTAGGAGCTGCTTCAACTTTAGCCTTAGCGTCCTTTAATCCTAATCCTAATTCGTTCTTAGCAAGTTTGATAACGTCCATCTTCTTCTCACCGAATGATGTTAACTCAACGTCGAATTCTGTCTTTTCTTCAGCTGCTCCAGCTGCTGCGCCTGCTGCTACAACAACACCTGCTGCTGCAGAAACACCAAATTCTTCTTCACAAGCCTTAACTAAATCGTTTAATTCTAAAACTGATAAACCTTTGATTACTTCAATAATTTCCTGAGTTGTCATTTTATTATCCTCCATTTTTTCAAATAAATTAATAATTACTGCAATTGCAGTATAAATACGCTATGTCTAATTAAGCAACTGTCTCTTCGTTCTTCTCAGCGATCTGCTTAATAACACGAGCAAAGTTTGTAATAGGTGACTGGATACTTCCAAGGAATTTTGCAAGAAGTTCGTCTCTTGATGGGATTGAAGCTATAATCTTAATTCCATCAACATCATAATATGTTCCTTCTACTACTCCAGCTTTAAGTTCAAGTGCTTCTGCTCCCTTAGAGAAGTTAAATAATACTCTTGCAGGTGCTGTAGCATCGTCCTTTGAAACAGCGATTGCTGTAGGTCCTTCTAAATGTTTGCTTAATTCTTCAAATTCTGTACCTTTAACAGCAAAGTTGATCATTGTGTTCTTATATACTTTATAAGTACATCCTGCTTCTCTTAACTCTTTACGAAGCTTTGTATCTTCTTCAACTGTAAGTCCACGATAGTCAACGATTACTGCTGACTTTGCATCCTTAAGTAATTCAGAAATCTCTTCAACAACTGGTTTCTTTTCTTCTACTTTAGCCATGAATTTTTTGCCTCCTTATAGATTCTGTCATTATTTATGACATATTGTGTACTCCGAACTAAGATTTTAAAACTTAAATATTAAAAAACCTCTTTGTCATGATATAAAACCATAGACAAAGAGGTACAAATTCATAAGTTTATTCCTCGGCAGGCAAATAATTTGAGCAATCGAATGATTGCACCTGCTGTCTTCGGTTCAACACTTTGTGTATATTAACACATATATATTTTATTGTCAATCAATTTTTAAATTAGTTTGCAAGTCTACCTACATTTAATTTAACACCAGGTCCCATTGTAGATGTAAGAGTTACACTCTTTAAATACTGACCTTTAAGTGTGCTAGGTTTTGCTTTGTTGATTGCATCAATGAGCGTCTGGAAGTTGTCCGCTAATTGTTCTTCAGTAAATGAAGCTTTTCCAACTGGCACATGGATAATATTTGCTTTGTCAAGTCTGTATTCAATCTTACCTGCTTTGATATCAGCAACAGCTTTTGTTACATCCATAGTAACTGTACCAGCCTTAGGGTTTGGCATTAATCCCTTTGGTCCAAGTACACGACCAAGACGTCCAACAACACCCATCATATCTGGTGTAGCAACAACTACATCGAAATCGAACCAGTTTTCGTTCTGGATCTTAGGTACTAATTCTTCTGCTCCAACAAATTCAGCGCCTGCTGCCTGAGCTTCATCAGCTTTAGCACCCTTAGCGAATACAAGTACTCTAACTTTCTTACCTGTACCGTGTGGTAATACAACAGCACCTCTAATCTGCTGATCAGCGTGACGTCCGTCACAACCTGTTCTGATATGAGCCTCGATTGTCTCATCAAATTTTGCATTAGCTGTTTTCTTAACTAAAGATACAGCGTCTGCCACTTCGTATAAAGTAGCTCTGTCAACTGACTTTGCTGCTTCGATATATTTCTTTCCTCGTTTCATTTCAAAACCTCCTAGTGGTATTAGCGGAGGACTACTCCTCCCACTGTTTATAATTCGTTATCAATAATTACGTTTACAATTAATCTTCTACTGTGATACCCATACTTCTTGCAGTACCAGCGATCATGCTCATAGCTGCCTCGATAGAAGCTGCATTTAAATCTGGCATCTTTGTCTCAGCGATTTTCTGAAGATCTGCCTTAGAAATCTTAGCAACTTTAGTCTTGTTAGGAACACCTGAACCAGACTGAATCTTGCAAGCTTTCTTTAATAAAACAGCTGCTGGAGGAGTTTTTGTAATAAAATCAAAACTTCTGTCAGAATAAACTGTGATTACTACTGGAATAATCATACCAGGCTGATCTGCTGTTCTTGCATTAAATTCCTTTGTAAACTGTACAATATTAACACCGTGCTGTCCAAGTGCTGGACCAACTGGTGGTGCTGGTGTTGCTTTACCAGCTTCGATCTGTAATTTAATATATCCTTCTACTTTCTTAGCCATAATGGCACCTCCTAAAATTGTGGTATTATCGGAAGAAATTCATCCTCCCACCGGACTATCTTCAATTAATCCATTTTCTTTACATCTGCGAAACTTATTTCTACTGGTGTTTCACGACCAAACATGTCTACATTAATAGTTACCATCTCTTTGTGTTCATCAATACGTTTAATTTCTGCAACTGTATTTTCCCAAACACCTCTTGTAACTATTATTGTATCACCCAAATCAAAGTCAACAACAATCTTCTTCTCTTCAACCTGTATACCAAGTGGTATCATTTCTGATTCACTAAGTGGTACCGGTTTTGATCCAGGTCCTACAAATCCTGTGACACCTCTGGTATTTCTTACGACATACCATGTATCATCATTCATAACCATGTTAATCAGAACGTATCCAGGAAACATCTTCTTTGAAATCTGTTTCTTCTGTCCATTTCTGATTTCTACCTCATCCTGCATAGGAACGCTGACCTGTAATATCTGGTCCTGAAGATTTCGATTTTCGATTGTCTTCTCAATGTTAGCTTTTACTTTGTTTTCATAACCTGAATAAGTATGAACAACATACCAATGTGCTTCTGACATATAATCACCTATTCCTCTCAACAATTAATGTGCTATTAACTTATCAAGTCCAAACTGGATTATCAAATCAAATACCTTGATTACAATACCAAGAATAACTGACACAATAATAACTGCTGTTGTTTCCCTTGCGGTAGATTGTTTGTCAGGCCAGATTATTTTTTTAAATTCAGCTTTAAGACCTTTTATAAAACCCTTTTTTGGAGTTTTAGTCTTTCCGCCTTTTACATCTGTATTGGCTTCTCCCATTGTTACCTCTTTCCTAATCAGCTTGACTATTTTGTTTCTTTGTGTAATGTATGTCTCTTGCAGAACTTACAATACTTCTTAGTTTCCATTCTGTCAGGGTGTGTTTTCTTTTCTTTTGTCATATTATAATTACGCTGTTTACACTCTGTACATGCCAATGTTATCTTTACGCGCACAACTATCCACCTCCACTTTAATTTCTACGCTGTGCTTAATTTTTTGTTCTGAAGTGAACTAAAAATTAAAGCAAAAAAAAAAGACTTCTTCCATCGCTAGATTAATATAACATAGCTAAAGTAATTCGTCAACTTATTTTTTGCAATGAGTAGTGCTCAAATATATGCCATTAATAAGGTTTTAATAGTATTAGGTGTAAGGGCATTACATGCCCTCACCTATTGAAATAGTAATAAAATAGACTTTAGATGCACCCTTTGATATCAGTTCTTTGCTGCACTCATCTATCGTGCTTCCTGTAGTATAAATATCGTCAACTAGCACTACTACCTTACCCTTTACCAAAGCTGTATCCGCCACAAATGCATCCTTCAGACATTTTTTCCTCTCTTCACCATGTAATGTTTTCAGAGGAATCGTGTTTTTTATTCGAGAAAGAGCTTTCTCTTTCACCGGAATCAGAAGCTTTTCCCCCAAATCATCAGCTATTACTTTCGCCTGATTGTATCCTCTTTTCCTTAATTTCTTCTTGTGAAGTGGTACAGGAATCATTAAATTCGCACCCCATAGGGATATTTCATATTCATATCTGATTTTTATTTCATCAGCATAAAATTCTGCATATTCCCTTTTGTTTCTATATTTAATTGCATAGACAGATGATTTCCCCTCTCCCTTGTTTTCTATCAGCGAAATACCTCTGTCATAATAATGTTTTTTAGTTCTGCAGTCTCTGCAGTACTCCTCTTCTTTGCTGTCTATCTGTTTTCCACATTTTTTGCATCTGGGTTCTGCAATAAAATTAAGTTTATTATAACATCCTCCGCATATCTTCCCCTTACCTACAGGAAGAATTCCATCGCATACGGGACATCTTCTTGGAAAAAACAAAAGACATATTCCCCTCATTATCTTATTAATCTTCGTTTACCTCCATCAGTCTTTCTTTCAGACCAGTATATCTCTTTCTTATTGTATTGTTGCCTTCCATATAATCAAACACATCTGTATCACCTACAAGGCATACGCATTTCTTCGCTCTCGTTACTGCAGTATATAATAAATTTCTCGTCATAAGCATCTGTGGTCCCTGAAAAAGTGGAATCACAACTGCCGGGTACTCGCTTCCCTGAGCTTTATGCACAGTAATTGCATATGCCAACTCCAATTCATCTAACTGTTTAAAAGTATATGTCACACATTTTCTGTCATCAAACTCAACTTCCATCATTTCTGTATAATTATTAATCTTATTTATAATACCAACTTCCCCGTTAAATACACCCATTCCCTTATCTAGAACAACATCATATTTACCTTTCATCTCCCACTCTATCTGGTAGTCATTTTTTATCTGCATAACCTTGTCACCTTCTCTGAAAGTAACTCCAGCTGTCTGCTTCTCCTGTTTATCTTCTGTTGGAGGATTTAGATAATACTGCATGGTTTCATTTATTTTTTCCACCCCAAGCACACCTTTTCTAGTTGGAGTAATAATCTGGACTTCATTCATATCTGCCTCAACATAACCAGGAAGTTTGTCCCTTACTAGTGCAAGTATTGCTGACATGACCTGATTCCTTGTGTCTCTCTTGATAAACAGAAAATCTCTGCTCCTCTTTCCATGATCAACTGGTTGTCCCTTATTTATTTTATGTGCATTTGTTACAATATCACTTTCTGCTGCCTGTCTGAAGATTTTTTCAAGTTTTACAACATTGAAAATATTACTGTTTATCATATCCTCCATTACTTTTCCAGCCCCAACTGACTCAAGCTGATTCACATCTCCAACCAGTATTAGTCTGGTTCCAGGCATAACTGCTTTTAGTAATGCATTCATAAGGAAAATATCGACCATTGATGTCTCATCAATTATTATAAGGTCAGCCTCCAGTGGATTTTCAGAGTTTTTTTCAAATTTCATCGAGCCCTCTTCTTCTGGATTTCCATTATACGAGAGCAGTCTGTGTATTGTCTGTGCCTCACGTCCTGTAGCCTCGAACATTCTCTTTGCCGCTCTTCCTGTAGGCGCTGCCAGAAGAATTTCCGCGTCCTGTTCCTCAAAATATTTTATTATCATATTTATGGTCGTTGTCTTTCCCGTTCCAGGTCCTCCTGTTATTATAAGCAGTCCTGATCTTACTGATTCCACAACAGCCAGTTCTTGTATTTCGTCAAGAACGATATTTTCTTTCTTTTCTATCTTTTTTAATCTAGCAAGAATCTTTTCTTCATTAATTTTATTTTTCTGGTTAAGATCTGCCAGACTCTTAGCAACAGTTAATTCCGTATAATAATTTCTTGTCTGATAAATATCAGAGCCCTTGCAAATAATTCTTTTATCAAGTGACATATTCATTATGTGTCTGTCAAAATCAAGTTCGTCAACTTCTAAAAATCTTTTTGATGCCTCTAAGAGAACATTGGCTGGAAGATATACACTTCCTGCCAATAGAGCCTGAGAAAGAGCATATAATATTCCACTCTCAATTCTAAAATCAGAATCTGGGCTTATTCCTGATTTCTTTGCTATTTCATCTGCTATCTTAAATCCAATCCCGTCTATTTCCTCAGCCATTTTATATGGATTTGTTCTTATTACTTCATACATCCTGTTTCCATAATAGTTATATATTCTGACTGCAGTCTGCATATTTATGGGATAATCAGAGAGAAACATCATTGCGCTTCTCATTTCCCTCTTTTCTTCCATCTGTCCTGATATTTCCATTGCCTTCTTCTCACTGATTCCCCTTATCTCAGCAAGTCTCTCCGGCTCTTCTTCCATGATACGAAATGTATCTTTTCCGAACCTATTGACAATCTTTGTTGCAGTGGACTCTCTTATTCCTTTTATTACTCCTGAACTCAGATATCTTATAATAGAGATTTCATCTTCAGGCTGTATTACTTTATATTCGCTTACCAGAAGCTGAGGTCCGTAATTTTTATGCTCTTTATATTCTCCGGAAACCTCTATATACTCACCCTCATTTATAACATGAAAGGACCCTACACATGTTTCACTGTCACCGTCTACATCCAAATCAAGCACTGTATATCCATTCTCATCATTTCTGTATACTATTTTTTCTACATATCCCTTTATGGTTTCCAATCGTTTCACCTCACCTCTTACGTAACTTAAAAAGCCATATGCCTGCAGCATATGGCCATATATTATCCTAATAATTAATTGTCTGAAGGACCTTCACTCAGGAATTCAATAAATTTACCTGTTCCAATAGCAACTGCTGTCATTGGATCTTCAGCTGTCATTGTATTGATTCCAGTCTTCTCCTCTATAAGTTCCTCAAGGCCCTGAAGAAGGCATCCGCCACCTGTAAGAACAATTCCTCTGTCTGCTATATCTGCTGATAATTCAGGAGGTGTCTGTTCAAGGACACTATGAACTGCCTCAATAATCTGAGATGTTGTCTCTTTTAATGCTTCTTCAGTTTCATCCGAAGTAACTGTAACTGTCTTAGGAAGACCTGTCACAAGGTTTCTTCCTCTTACATCGAGTGTAATAACCTCAGGTCTCTTATATGCAGAACCTATCTTAATCTTTATTTCCTCAGCTGTTCTCTCGCCGATTAAAAGATTGTGTTTCTTTCTCATATATCTGACAATTGCCTCATCAAAATCATCTCCGGCAATCTTTACAGATGTACTTACAACAGTTCCGCCTAAAGAAATTACTGCAATATCTGTTGTTCCTCCACCTATATCTACTATCATATTTCCGCAAGGTCTTGTTATATCTATTCCAGCACCAATTGCTGCAGCGATAGGCTCTTCTATAATTGCAACTTCTCTTGCTCCTGCCTGTAATGTTGCATCTTCAACGGCCTTTTTCTCAACTTCTGTTACCCCACTTGGTACGCAGACACTAATTCTTGGTTTCTTAAATGTTCTCTTTCCCATTGCTTTCTGAATGAAATGTCTTAACATTTTCTCTGTTACAGAGTAATCAGAAATAACACCCTGTCTCAGTGGTCTTACTGCCACGATATTTCCCGGTGTTCTTCCTATCATGAGTCTTGCTTCCTCACCAATTGCCTTTATCCTGTTTGTGTCTCTGTCAAATGCCACAACTGAAGGCTCCTTTAATACTACACCTTTACCTTTTATGTATACTAAAATACTTGCTGTTCCCAAATCAATTCCAATATCTGTGCTTAACATCTTTTTCTCCTTCCAAAGCGTTTATATGTATATCTACGGCCTATGGCCACAATCAAAAAAAATCATTTTAAGTGCAAGTTTCCATATTAGATGGTAAACCTCTTGTAATTATATACACAAATCAGGATTTTTAAAAGTGTTTTTTTAAAAAAATATTTATTTTGTGAATCTTATATCAAAATTCATTTATTTTTCATTGCGATTTTATATTTTTTTTATTTTGAGAACAAATTTATGACATAATTTCCATATATAATATAACCATACTACCGATGAGGTAGTATACAACTTAACATTTTCATAACTCAGCCTAGTAACTTTGTTACTAGGCATCCCCCAAAAATTTACAACAGAGATTTTCATCTCTGTTTTTTTATCCCTTTTTCAAATATTTTTCCCTAGTGGCCATTCCACCCCTGATATGTCTCTCTGATTTATTTATATCCAATATTTCTCGTGTCTTATTAGCAAGATTTTTATTTATTCCCAGAAGTCTTTCAGTTACATCTTTATGTACAGTACTTTTACTGATTCCAAAGCGGCTTGCTGCTCCCCTTACTGTAGCTTTATTTTCAATAATATAATTAGCCAGCATAATCGCTCTTTCTTCTATATATTCTTTCATAAAAAAATGCATATCCCATATAAATTTTATTTATACAAGATATGCACTAGTTTATATTTTTATGTTATATGTCTTTGGGATCCTGATTAAGAGCCTTCATATCATCAACATAATTTTTAAGTTTTCTGCTGATGTAAATGATGTTCATCACATCTGTTATTCCGCTGAATATCATTACCGCACCTATTATCCTAAGTAAAATCTTCGCTGTATTAAATGCATTAAAGCAAATTACAAATCCAACTACTGTTGTTATAAGAGCAATTGCAAGCACTGCAAATTTCCCCTCAGTATTCATTTTCATTGCATTTACAGCTGTCTGAAGCTTCATAATTCCGTCCACAACAATGAACAGTCCAAGAACGAGAGGAACTATCTGCATCACAATTCTGTAGCCAATCATTATAAAAAGTCCAGCTACTACGAGAAAAATACCAAAAACAAGTTTATTATTTCCATTATTTTTCTTCATGTCTGATACGAAATAAATCAGAAGTTCCACTGCACCTATAGCCCCAAGTATCATTCCAATAGTAACACACATTGTTCTTATGGAGCCAACTGGATTAATTAGCAGAAGCAATCCTACGACTATCAGTAATATTGCAGAGATAAGTGAGTGAAATGTAATCGTCTTCAGCTTCTTTTCTCCGTCATTTTCTCTTTTTCCAAACATAAATTCACCTCTCAGGGGTTTATTTTATAACTTTAACCCATCCTTCTGGAGCTTCAATTCTGCCCATCTGAATTCCTGTTAATGTATCATAAATCTTCTTTGTGTTTGGTCCCATCTCTTCCATTCCGCTTGGGAATGCAATTTCTTTGCCATGATCAACAATTTTTCCAACTGGAGAAATAACTGCTGCTGTACCACAAAGTCCACACTCTGCAAAATCTTTAACTTCGTCAAAGTAAACTTCTCTCTCTTCAACTTCCATTCCAAGATATTCTTTTGCAACATATTCAATTGAACGTCTTGTAATTGAAGGTAAGATACTATCTGACTTAGGAGTTACAAGCTTGCCATCCTTTGTGATGAATATGAAGTTTGCTCCACCTGTCTCCTCAACCTTTGTTCTTGTAGCTGCATCAAGGTACATGTTCTCTGCATATCCCTCTTCATGTGCTGTTACAATTGCATGTAAGCTCATTGCATAGTTAAGACCTGCTTTGATGTGTCCTGTACCATTTGGAGCTGCACGGTCAAAGTCTGAAACCTTAATTGTAATAGGTTTTGCTCCACCCTTGAAGTATGGTCCAACTGGTGTTGCAAAAATTCTGAACTGGTATTCTTCTGCTGGCTTAACACCGATTACAGGTGAGCTAGCAAACATATATGGTCTGATATATAATGTTGCACCAGATCCGTATGGTGGAACATATGCAGCATTTTCTTTTACCACCTGAACTACTGCATCTACAAATCTGTCTTCTGGGAAAGCTGGCATCTCAAGTCTCAATGCTGAATCATGCATTCTTGCAGCATTTAAGTCTGGTCTGAAACAAACGATTTCTCCCTTTTCTGTTGTATATGCTTTTAAACCTTCAAAACATGACTGTGAGTACTGTAACACTCCAGCACACTCACTGATAACTACATTTGCATCATCTGTCATGACACCGTCATCCCATTTTCCATCCTTAAAGTTTGAAACATATCTCTTGTCTGTCTTAATATAGCCAAATCCTAAGTTTGACCAATCAATGTTTTTCTTTTCCATATTTAGCAACTTCCTTTCGTTATAGTATTTCATAAAAGCATCTTTATTTTAATATGCTACTTTATTAAAGTTAAGTTTACCCCCGCTTTATAAGACTGTCAAGAAATTTTTGCAAGTCTGACACAGTGCTTTGTATAGAAAATGGCTCACATTTTTCAAGTTCTTCTCTGCTTCCAAATCCATATTCTATGAGAACACATTTTATTCCCAGACCGTCTGCTCCAGTCTTGTCATATTTTCTGTCACCTACCATTAAAGCATCTTCATATTTAAAATCTTCAATCTGGCTTGTAACCCATTTTAGCACATCTATTTTTTTTACCCTAATTCCATCCATATCTGCGCCGCCAACATAGTCAAAATACTGTAAAATGTCATAATACTTAAGAATTCTAACAGCAAACACTTCTGGTTTAGATGTGGCAAGACAAATCTTTATACCATTTTCTCTAAGGTATATCAGTAGTTCCCTAATTCCTTCATATATTTTACAGGCTTTCCATCCATCGCTCTCATAATACAGACGGTATTGTCTTATTGCCTCTTCAAGTTTTTCTCCCTGAAATCCATAGAATTCACTAAAAGATTCACTGAGTGGTGGTCCAATAAAAGGGCGGAGACTGTTAATGTCATCCACCCTTATTCCAAACTTTTTAAGCGAATAGGCAACCGACTCTGTTACTCCCTTGCAAGTATCTGCTATTGTCCCATCGAGATCAAACAACACATATTTTAAGTTCATTTATCGATTTCCTTTTCTTATATTTTGTTTTGCGTGTATTAGTAAACTTTAGCTTCCTCTTCACCATTTACAACTCTGAGTCCACCCTGTACAAGTGCAAGTAACTCATCCTCACCAGCATATGTTGTGATTGGAGCAATAAATCCTGCATGTTTTGTAAGATCATCAATAATACATTTGTTATAAGCAATACCACCAGTAACAATAATCTGATCAACTTTTCCATTTAATACGCATGCCATTGAACCGATATTCTTTGCTACCTGATAGCAGAATGCATTATAAATTAATTTTGCTTTCTCATCTGTCTCAGACTGTTTGATAACATCACGCATATCATTTGTTCCAAGATAAGCATTTAAACCACCGTTACCAACAAGTTTGTTATAAACTTCTTTCTCTGTATATTTGCCTGAGAAACACATTTTAACAAGTCCGCCAACTGGAACTGCTCCTGCTCTCTCTGGTGAGAATGCTCCATCTCCGTCAAGTGCATTGAATACATCAACAACACGTCCGTGATCATGAGCACCTACTGAAACTCCACCGCCCATATGAACAACTATTAAATTAAGATCTTCATATTTCTTGCCTGTCTCTTTTGCATATCTCTTTGCAACAGCTTTCTGATTTAATGCGTGGAAGATACTGATTCTTGGTAATTCAGGAACACCTGAAATTCTTGCCTCATCACATAACTCATCAACAACTACAGGATCAACGATATATGCTTTTACACCGATTTCATCTGCTATTTCTTTTGCAAGGATTCCTCCAAGATTTGATGCATGCTGTCCCTGTTTTCCTACCTTTAAATCTTCAAGTAAAGCATCATCAACTTCATATGTACCACCTGGAATAGGTTTTAATAATCCGCCACGTCCTACTACTACATTTAATGTAGCAATATCAAAGTTTTCTGATTTAAGGAACTCAAGAATAATATTTTTTCTGAATTCTCTCTGATCAAAAATTGTTGCATACTGTGCAATTTCTTCTGTTGAATGTCTGAGTGTATGGTCTAAAATAAGATTTTCATCTTCAAACACACCAATCTTTGTTGATGTAGAACCTGGGTTAATTACTAAGCTCTTAACTGACATGGTTATTTCTCCTTTATATTAATTATTTTTCATTGCTTCAGCCATAACTGATGCAATTGCGATTGAATTTATCTTTGTCTGTGAATCATCAGAACGTGATGTAAGAATAACTGGTGCCTTTGTACCTGTAATAATGTTACCATTCTTAACATGTGCTGTATGAACTAATGTCTTGTATGTAATATTTCCTGCATGGATATCTGGGAAAATAAGTACATCTGCATCTCCAGCGATCTTTCTGTCTGTTGTTCCCTTATGAACAGCTGCCTCAGGATCAATTGCAAGATCCATTGATAATGGTCCGTCAACTATACATCCTGTGATTTTTCCTTCTTCGTTCATCTTAGTAAGTTCTGCTGCTTCTACTGTAACTGGCATCTTAGGATTTACTACTTCAACTGCTGCTAAAGGAGCAACCTTTGGATTAGTAATTCCGCATGCATGACATACTTCTACAGTATTTTCGATAATTGAAGCCTTGTCCTCTAATGTAGGATATGTCATAAATGCTACGTCTGATAAGAATAACAATCTGTCAATTCCCTCTACCTCAAATACGCATACATGAGATAATGGACGGTTATTTCTAAGTCCAACTTCTTTATCAAGAACGCTCTTTAAGAATGATTTTGTATCAATAAGTCCTTTCATATACATATCAGCTTTGCCTTCATGTACAAGTGATACTGCCTTAAGTGCAGCCTGGAAATTATATTTTTCATCTATAATTTCAAATCCTGAAAGATCCATATTCATCTCTGCAGCGATTTCTCTAATTTTGTCTTCATCACCAACTAATATTGCATTTGCAATGTTTTTCTCTTTTGCTTCTTTAACTGCCTCAAGTACTGCGCTATCCTGTGCTACAGCGACTGAAACTGTCTTTGTACTACAACTGTTTACTTTTGAAATTAAATCGTCAAATCCTTTTGCCATTTGTCTGCCACCTTCTATATAATATTCTGTGTGCTAATTAGTCTAACCAAGTACTGTAACAAGGCACACTACTAGTGCCTATATTATCACTTTGACCCCTAAAAATCAATATATAATATGCTTGAGTTTCCGTACTTTTATCCACATCCACTTGACTTTTCAAATATTCTAGTAAACAACTTTCAAAAAATGCCAAAATATAAGGAATCCTTTCCCTCT
>OMVN01000064.1 GCA_900314525.1 uncultured Eubacteriales bacterium | reverse complement strand
ATAAAATACAATACACTAAAACGGAAATATTGACGTAAAAAATGCAGGTTTTATGCGACCTGCAAGTATTTTTTCTAATATACAACTGTCAAACTCCCGTTTTAGGTTTATAATGAAATAAAATTAAATTTTACATAAATGTCCAAATATGTTATAATTAATCGAATATATTTGTTCAATTTGCCCCTTTTATGCTTAATATTAGGGGATGAATTATTCATAATTAATAGATTGTGAAGGAGAGAAATTACGTGAAAAAGTTAATGTTAGGCAATGAAGCAATTGCCCGTGGTTTATATGAAGCTCACGTTGATATCGTTTCAAGTTATCCGGGAACTCCATCCACAGAAATTACAGAATACGCAGCAAAATACGATGAAATATACTGCGAATGGGCACCTAATGAAAAGGTTGCCACAGAAGTTGCATTTGGAGCATCATTAAGAGGTGCAAGAAGTGCATGTGCTATGAAACATGTAGGATTAAATGTTGCAGCAGATCCATTATTTACATTATCTTATACAGGTGTAAATGGAGGACTTGTTATTTTTGTAGCAGATGATCCAGCTATGCATTCATCACAAAATGAACAGGATTCAAGACATTATGCTATAGCTGCAAAAGTACCTATGGTAGAACCAGCAGATTCTTCAGAAGCTAAAGAATATGTTAAGGAAGCATTTAGAATTTCAGAGGAATACGATACACCAGTTCTTTTCAGAATGTGTACAAGAATCGCTCATTCACAGAATGCAGTTGAGCTTTGTGATCCAATAGAAAGAGAAATCAAAGAGTATGAAAAAAATCCTCAGAAATTTATTATGGCTCCAGCAAATGCTATTGTGAGACATCCTTTTGTTGAGGAGAGAACAAAGAAACTTCAGGAACTTGGGGAATCTACATTCTTAAACAAAGTAGAAATCAATAGTTCTGAAATGGGTATTATCTGTTCGGGTACATGTTATCAGTATGTAAAAGAAGTATTTGGGGATAAAGTTTCTATTCTTAAATTAGGACTTGTAAATCCACTTCCAGTAAATATTATTAAAGATTTTGCATCAAATGTAGATAAATTATATGTGATAGAAGAATTAGACGGAATTATTGAAAGCCATCTTAAAAATATCGGGGTTGACTGTATTGGTAAGGAAATGTTTCCTCCAATTGGGGAATTCAATCAGAACACAATTCGTAAAGCATTTAATCTTCCTCTTGCAGAGACAATTGGAACAGATTCTACTATTCCAGTAAGGCCACCAGTTATGTGTGCAGGCTGTCCTCACAGAGGATTATTCTATACATTATCAAAGAACAAAATTACAGTACTTGGTGATATAGGATGTTATACACTTGGAAGTGCAGCACCATTGTTTGCACTTGACTCTACATTATGTATGGGAGCTTCAGTTTCAGGAATCCATGGATTTAATAAAGCCGGTGGTAAGGAAACAGAAGGTAAGACAGTTTGTGTAATTGGGGATTCAACATTTATGCACTCAGGAATGACAGGCCTTGTAAACATTTCTTACAATGCTTCTAATTCGACTGTTATTATTCTTGACAATTCAATTACTGGAATGACAGGTCATCAGCAGAATCCAACAACAGGATATAATATCAAAGGTGATCCTGCAGCGGCAGTTAACCTTGAGGAACTCTGTCATGCGATTGGAATAAAGAGAGTAAGAGTCGTTGATCCATATAACCTTAAAGAATGTGAAGATGCAGTACTTGAAGAATTAAGTATTGAAGAACCTTCTGTAATTATTTCAAGAAGACCATGTATGCTTCTTAAATATGTAAAGGCAAAACCTCCTGTAGAGGTTAATTCAGATAAATGTGTTGGATGTAAAATGTGTCTTAAACTTGGATGTCCAGCTATTAGTTACAAGAATAAGAAAGCAATTGTCGATTATACACAGTGCGTAGGTTGTAATGTATGTACACAGCTTTGTAAAGTTGGTGCGATGACACAGAAAGAAGGTTAACATGGAAACTAAAAATGTAATGATTGTTGGTGTTGGTGGCCAGGGAAGTCTTCTTGCAAGCAAACTTTTAGGAGTACTTTTAACAGCAGAAGGCTTTGACGTAAAAGTAAGTGAAGTGCACGGAATGAGTCAGAGAGGTGGCTCAGTTGTTACATATGTGCGTTATGGAGAAAAGGTATATTCTCCAATTATCGCTGAAGGCGAGGCAGATTATATTATTTCTTTTGAAAAGATTGAAGCTGCAAGATATGCAAAATGTCTAAAAAAAGATGGAAAGATAATAGTAAACACACAGCAGATTGATCCAATGCCAGTTATAATAGGAAATGCAGAATACCCTGTAAATGTTTTAGAGGAACTCAAAGGTAAAGGTGTATTTGTAGATGATATTGATGCTCTTGAACTCGCTGAAAAGGTTGGTAATGTTAAGTCTGTTAACATAGTTTTAATGGGACGACTTGCTAAATATTTAGATATAGATTATGACAAATGGGTTGAAGCTATTAGAAATAGTGTTAAACCTCAGTTTGTTGACATTAATATCAAAGCATTTGAATTGGGTTTTAACTACTAAGAAGTAAGATGAAATTTAGATGAATTTGGAGGTAATAATTGATGGCAAACTATTTTCAACCAGAAATAGAGACTGCATCTAGAGAGAAAATCGTAGAGATTCAGAATGAAAAAATTGTAAAACAGGTAAAACATGTTTATGAAAATGTAGAATATTATAGAAAATTAATGGACGAAAATGGGGTCAAACCTGAAGATATTAAGAGTATTGACGATATTAAAAAACTTCCATTTTTGTCAAAAGCTGATCTAAGAGAAGCATATCCTTATGGACTTTTAGGTACAGATTTAAAAAATTGTGTAAGGATCCATTCAACATCAGGAACAACAGGTAAAAGAGTTGTAGCATTTTATACACAGGCCGATGTTGATTTATGGGAAGACTGTTGTGCAAGAGCAATTGTAGCAGCAGGCGGATCAAAAGATGATGTTTGTCAGGTAGCATATGGTTATGGATTATTCACAGGTGGTGCAGGACTTCACGGTGGTTCACACAAAGTAGGATGTCTTACACTTCCAATGTCATCAGGAAACACTGACAGACAGATTCAATTTATGATGGATTTACAGGCTACATTTTTATGCTGTACACCATCATATGCAGCATATATTGGTGAAACTTTAGCAGAAAAAGGGTATAAACCTGAAGATAACAAATTAAAAGCAGGTATCTTTGGTGCTGAACCATGGACAGAAGAGATGAGACATCAGATAGAGGAAAGTCTTGGAATAAAGGCATATGATATCTATGGTCTTACAGAATCAAGTGGTCCAGGTGTAGCATTTGAGTGTTCTGCCCAGTCAGGTATGCATATCAATGAAGATCATTTCTATGCAGAAGTTATTGACCCTGAAACAGGAGAAACACTTCCAGAGGGTTCTAAGGGTGAACTTGTTTTTACATCTTTAGACAAGGAAGCATTTCCTCTGTTAAGATACAGAACAAGAGATATATGTATTCTTTCAAGAGAAAAATGTTCATGTGGAAGAACTCATGTAAAGATGACAAAACCAATGGGAAGAAGTGATGATATGCTTATAATCAGAGGTGTAAACGTATTCCCAAGTCAGATTGAAACAGTTCTTATAAATGAAGGATATACACCAAACTATCAGATTATCGTTGGTCGTGAAAATAACACAGATACACTTGATATCAATGTTGAATTGTTACCGGAGCAGTTCTCAGATAAAGTATCAGTTATCCAGTCAATGGAAAAATCCTTAGCAGGAGCAATGCGTACAATGCTTGGAATTGGACCAAAGATTCATCTTGTTCCATCTAAGTCAATAGTAAGAAGTGAAGGAAAAGCAGTTCGTGTAATCGACAACCGAAAATTACATGATATGTCGTAAGGAGGGACCCGCAAGAGGTCGGATTCCTTACGACCAATAGAGTAAGGAGGGACCCGCAAGAGGTCGGATTCCTTACGACCAATAGAGTAAGGAGGGACCCGCAAGAGGTCGGATTCCTTACGACTAAAAGGAAAGTTTTAATAATGTAGGGAGGTATTCATATGGCACTTAAACAGTTATCAGTGTATATTGAGAACAAAAAAGGCAAATTATCTGATGCAGTTAAAGTTATTTCGGATGCAGACGTTAACATCAGAGCTATGAGCATTGGGGATACAGAGGATTTTGGGATACTAAGACTTATTGTTTCTGATTATGAAAAAGCAAAAGAACTCTTGAGTGAAGCAACAATCGTAAATGTTACTGACGTAATTGCAGTAAAGATGGATGATAAACAAGGTGCTTTATACAAGATTTTAAGAGTTTTAGAAGAGGCAGAAATAAATGTCGAGTACACATACGCATTCACGGCACATGTTAATCTTGATGCTTATGTTGTATTCCGTGTAAATGATCCAGAATCAGCAGAAAAAATTCTTAATGATAAAGGCTTTGACACATTAAGTCAGAATCAGATAAATAATCTGTAATTTGATAGAATTTAATTTGTTGTGGTCAAGCATTTTTGTAACACTTTGACCTAATTTTTATTGCTACAGGGTTTACACCCCGTAGCGTGCCTCAAATGGCGTTTTGTAAT
>OMVN01000019.1 GCA_900314525.1 uncultured Eubacteriales bacterium | reverse complement strand
ATTACAAAACGCCATTTGAGGCACGCTACGGGGTGTAAACCCTGTAGCAATAAAAATTAGGTCAAAGTGTTACAAAAATGCTTGACCACAACAAATTAACAAGGCTCTCAAACAGTCTTTTGTTCGTTTTGACCTGCTTGACCGTTTTACACCTATAAGAATTAACAAGGCTCTCAAACCGTGGAACATTCTCATATTTTAAGGAGGTAGTTTTACACCTATAAGAATTAACAAGGCTCTCAAACTGATAGCTTCGACAGATATGGAATTTTAGAGTTTTACACCTATAAGAATTAACAAGGCTCTCAAACTGTTAGACTTTGCTGCGCACTCTTGTGCTGGTTTTACACCTATAAGAATTAACAAGGCTCTCAAACCAAGGTACATTGTAATTGTAAAGGAGAAAAGTTTTACACCTATAAGAATTAACAAGGCTCTCAAACCATCAGCAATTATTTTAACAGGGTCATCTGTTTTACACCTATAAGAATTAACAAGGCTCTCAAACTGTTAGACTTAGTTCTGCACTCTTGTGCTGTTTTACACCTATAAGAATTAACAAGGCTCTCAAACACATTTGATGCTTTTTTAACATCTGCAAGTGTTTTACACCTATAAGAATTAACAAGGCTCTCAAACGGCTATAAGACATTTTCAACTTTGCGAAAGTTTTACACCTATAAGAATTAACAAGGCTCTCAAACTGAGAGTAGCAAGAGGTTTATACCCATCTAGTTTTACACCTATAAGAATTAACAAGGCTCTCAAACTTCACAGGGGCGAGCGTGGCACAATGCGTGTTTTACACCTATAAGAATTAACAAGGCTCTCAAACGGAATTTTCACCACAAACGTCGTACCTTTAGTTTTACACCTATAAGAATTAACAAGGCTCTCAAACTTATCCGTCCAAGGTACTGTAATCTGGTCGGTTTTACACCTATAAGAATTAACAAGGCTCTCAAACAATGATTGTGAATTTGATACTAAGAACTAGTTTTACACCTATAAGAATTAACAAGGCTCTCAAACTGGCTTAAGTCGATACCGCCCACGGCGTAGGTTTTACACCTATAAGAATTAACAAGGCTCTCAAACTCAGACTCCGAAGTGTTCATTTTCTTATTGTTTTACACCTATAAGAATTAACAAGGCTCTCAAACCTTTACCCATTGCAGATTCAAATACATTAGTTTTACACCTATAAGAATTAACAAGGCTCTCAAACAAAGCCTTGTAGCTTTCTGGAAGTGGAGTGGTTTTACACCTATAAGAATTAACAAGGCTCTCAAACGAAAAATCTGCAAAAGTAAATATAACACTGGTTTTACACCTATAAGAATTAACAAGGCTCTCAAACAGGTATTTTTTAATGAATAAGATTAGTAAAGTTTTACACCTATAAGAATTAACAAGGCTCTCAAACTTCTCAAAGTCGTGAATCGCAGCTCTTTCTGTTTTACACCTATAAGAATTAACAAGGCTCTCAAACTGTTATGGCTGCCGTAACGTCTACTATCGGTTTTACACCTATAAGAATTAACAAGGCTCTCAAACATCGTGCCGCTTTCCCATTCCCTGCTAAAGTTTTACACCTATAAGAATTAACAAGGCTCTCAAACCTCAAATTTTAATTCGAGGTTATCTCCGAGCCAAAACATATTGCGATTATGCTGTTAATAATTATATTTCAATTATACATAAATCATTATCTAAAATATAGTATTTTTCATATTTAATTTTTTCTGACTTAGATGATTCAATTATTATTATATTAATTTTTTCATACAAACAATCCTTGTAAAATAATTCAATTTTCTCTGAATTAAAATAATCCTTAAGATTATAAAATACGAATAACTCTATATTACATATTTGATGCATTAGCTTTATATATGTAATTATTCTTTCATAAAAATCCATCTCCTCCTCTTTAATTTTTACATTGTATAATTTAAATAACAATGGCATATCCAATTCAATGTTGTAATCAATATTATATATTAATTTTCCAGATAGTTTATCTAGGAATTTCACAACCATGCTATTTAATTCACCCTGTTCTTCCAACAATTCATTTTTAGAAATTTCATCTAAATCCTTATGTATTTTTGCAATTATCTTCTTATTATTCACATCGATTGAAAAAGGATCAATTATTATCTCACATTTCTTATCTAGTTTTAGTTGTTTATCTTTTTCTGATAGAATGAAATCCCCATCCATCCCATCCATCTGTCTTTTCATTGATTCTAGAATTTTTATTAATGCAATTTTATTTTCTATAACAATAACCGTAATATTATTTTCGATAAATTCAATCTCAATCCCATAATCATTATTTATTAATCTCATATAATCACCAGCCTATCATCACTATCAATTATATTATCTTTTCTCTCCCCAATTACAAATTCCATCTTTGCATACTGTTTTTCTGTAATTACAAGCATCTGAACTAGACCTTCTGATGGTTTATTTCTCTTAATTCCATCATTAATTGTAGTTGCAACAGAACTATTTTGGGCAAGTTTACAATATACAGATTCCTGAACCATCAAAAATCCCGATTTAATTAGATATTTCCTAAATTTTCTATATTCACGTTTATTTGCATCTGTAAGTACCGGCAAATCAAAAAAAACAAAAACCCTCATATATCTATAACTCATACCTGTAAAATTTAATCAGAGAAATGTCATTATCGTTTATAGCATCAAATACACTTTTACAATATATTTTTATGGCATTACTGATTACTTCTTTCCTTTCTGAAATTATTACTTCTTTCTGTAATATTTCTAGCATCAATATTTTTTCTTCATGTTCAAATTTTTCTGGCATGTTTTTTCTTACCATATAGTCAACAACTGGTCTAAATGGTTCCATTAAATCTGAGCCTAAATTAAATTGATTAAACATATTATCATGAAATAATCCAAGCTGTGTTATATATCCATTTGCTACAATTTCACGATTTACTGCGGATAATATTAATGAATATCCATAATTAAGTGCTGCATTTATACTATTTTCAGCTGTTCTTGTAAACTCCTTTCCAAACAATGCATTAAAATATACTTTTGCAGCATGACCTTCTCTATTGGTTGTGTCCCCTATCTCTATCTCCTTAATATAATTGTACAACATATCTGCTTCTGATAATTTCCATAGCTTTAAGTGATTTGCTTGATTTCTAATTTTTTCTGATACAATCTCTGTCCAAGCAAGGGTTTTTATTTCTCCACTCCAGTCTATTTGTTTCCTAACTTTTGCGCTGGTATCATGTGAACCATAATATGATACCAGCTCCGAGGAAGGGTTTCTCTTTTCATCACAAAATATTACCTTAACTTTTCTTTTTGATAATTCACTTATCAATGCTACTGTAAATGCCACAGACGTTGACTCAATAATTAATGTTTCGATTTCACTAATATGTATCTTTGTTATATCATTTTTTCTTATTACCATATATCCCATTTGCAAATCCAGCTTGCAGCTGTTTGCAATCACTACTGTTCTCCAACTCATATTTTTACACCGTAAGTAAATCGATGGTGTTACTATAAATTCCAGAAACAGATTGGTTAATTAATGTTAATTCATTATATTCCGAAATCTTCTTACTCATTAACATTACCCCTGTCTTTTTAGATCCTCCAATTAATGACAAATCAGCCATAGGATTTCCTATTACAGAAAGATTTAAAATCTCACCTATAATTTTGCATTGTCCTTCTATGCTTAAATTAATATATTTATTTTTACCGCTAATTAATTTTTCTCCTATAGGATTTGGTCTTTTAGCAAAAATAGTATTATTATATTTATTGATAAATAAATCATAAAGTCTTATATTCTCTTCTTTACATATTTCCACATCAAGATTATTTTTTTCATTATACTTTTCAATTTTCTTAATATAATTTATCATATTTTGATCAACACACATGTTTACTGCATTTTTTAATATTAATCTATCCAGAGTTTTTCCCGACAAATAAACAAAATATCCATCCTTTTTTATTAGTGACTGTATTTTAATCTTCCTCATTCTTATAGATGGATTAACTAATTTCAATCTATCTGTACAATATCTATATAACTCATCCTTATTCCTCTCTATTCTATCTTTTAAATATATTGGAACAGTTTCAATTGTTCTTATCCTTTTTCCTTTAACATCGTGTTCCACAAGAAAGAAATACGCAGTTGATACTGATGTAAATCCACCATATTTTGTCACATCAAGTAATTTTGAATCATTTGACTTAAACGGAATATATGCATCAGATTTTGCGACTTTTGCGCTATACAAGGTTTCATTTGCAATTCCTCCATGACCTTCAAAATTCATTCTAGTTAGAATTGGAGTTGTTTTAGACATAACTTTTTTTACTGTAAGTATTGTTCCTCTCTCATCCATCAATGATGGATCATCATCTTTTTTCTGTTTACATCCAATCCATGCAACTTCGTTTCCTCGTTTTACATCCCAATTAAACATTTTATCCAGATTGTAATGGTTAGCCTTCTGATCCTTATTATATTGTTTCTTAATAAAATTCATTGGATTTTCAGTAAATTTTGTAAGATAAACGTTTCCCACAACTATATTAAGATATGCATCATTTGCATGATGAAAATCATTTATTGTCCTTGATTTTAGTAAATTATATTTATTTCTAAATTCTGAAACATTTGATGCCTTTGCATAAACAATTTTAGTATTAGGTAGAGCCTTCTTAATCAAATCTGCTACTCCTTTTGTTCCTTGACTTGTCTCTACCATCTGTCTCGCTATAAATCCTGCCAGCTGTTCATCTGAAAATTCTCTATTACCTATTAGCCTGTCATATTTTTCCTTAGTTATTAAATTATATTCTCTTAGAGTTTTCCATAAATTTCTCACCTTATTATTATTCCTTATATCTGAATCAATAGGATATGTATCACTCTTTCTACTATTCTTATCTTTTCGAACGAGAACCAAATTATTCCCCAGATTATCATCCTTAACAAAATGTCTTGGGTAAATATGATCAATGTCATATAAGTTATCATCAAATAGCTGATCAAGATTTATATCTTCACCTGTATACATACATTTGCCCATCTGAGTAATATATAAATACATTTTTTTTGATTTTAATTTTCCATCACTATCAGCACTTTCAATTATATCTGTCCAGTATTTTTTATCTTCCTTAATGTTTTTATATAGTTCTAAAAGTTGTTTTTTTCTTGAGTCCGTTCTCTTTTTTATATCATCATGTGATCTAGTCATTTCTATAAATAATTTTTCTGGAGCTTCCCCAAGAATTTTTTCAATCTCCTTAATTAACAATAATGTCTGCCAAACCATTCTCTTAACTGGTGCAGAGAAATACATATCATCTAAATCATCTACATTTATATCACATAAAAGTTTCATTGATTCTGTCTGCATTTCTTCAAGACTTTCCTTAAATCCAAACATATCACTGTGTATTAATTCCATCATGTTTAAATTTCTATCCCACAATGTTCTTATAAGTGTTGTTATTTCACCAGTCTCTTTATCTACACCCTCAAGTTCAAGTAATTTTCTTGAAATTCTACCCCAATCTTTGAATTTTAATCCTAAAATTCTCTTAATATCCTTATCTGATAAAATATCTTTGTATTTTGAAACAATCTGTTCCTTTAACATTTTTTTAGAATCACCAAATATAGTTGATAAGTAAATGATATCCTCAACCATTTTTATGTAGGAGTCTTCCTTGATTTTTTCTCCTAAAATAGGTAAAAATTTTCCATATGAGCTGAGGTAATTGTTTAAATTAATATCTATTCCAGATACTTGTTCTTCTCTACAAATTATTCCTCTTCCTACTAGATAGTTCATCAATTTCTTCTTTGTAATTCTTTTTCCTGTCAGATATAACTCATTATATATATCCTGTTTCAATTCTGGTGTTATCTTTTCCCCATCTATTTTTATATTATTAATTTCATTAAGTACAGCATATTTCTCGTATATTAATGATGATTTTGGTAATACCTGTTCCCCAGATATATATGTGCATCTTCGTACCATTCTTTCTATAAAACGTTTCGATGTTTCTGTATAATCTATTTTATCTTTAATATTCCATGGAAGAACCTGTCCACTTTCTTTCCTTATTACCCATCCATTTCCACCATTTTTCTCACTGTTTTCAGAAACAGGACCAATGTAATATGGTATATGAAATGAAAATAATTTTAATATCCTCTCAGCTATAGTTAATCCACTCTCATCTTTCTCATTCAAAAATGGTAAATATAATGATGCATTTTTTAAAATCATTTTCATTTCATCCTTATGTACCTTATTTGGAATTATTCCATTTGCAAATGTAAGTTGCTTAGGCATAAAATTGTCTGTATCAATGTCAGCCATAATTTCTAGTACTAGAGGATCATCAATATCTTTTAAATCTGTTTTTATTTTCTTATAAAAATCATCGATTTTTCTCCCTTTCATATTTCTTCTTATCTTTTTATTTCCAGAATTTACAGAATTAACATACGCCCCATAACTTCCACTCTCATCACATCTAAACATCTTGTCATATTCATCTGCTGATTTATACTTTCTATAAACCATTTTGAGTTTTTTTAAATCTTGCTCATGTTTGTTGTACTCTGCAACTCTTGCATCGGACAAATATGGATGTCCCTTCATAATTTTTTGTAATAATTCTATATCATACAGTTTTTTTAAGCATTCAATTATTTGAAGTTGAGATTCGCTTAGCTTATCTTCTACCTCCACAATTTTATCATCATACCCTGCTTCACCAAAACATAACTGTAACTTATCATCATTTTCTATATCATCAAATATCGTTTTTATATCCACTTTAAGCCCACAAATTAATTTTACCAATGTTATTTTTTTCTTTTCTTTTTTATCAATTTGTAATATTTCTACTATCTTCTCGGATTTAATACTCCTAGATGTACTTTTATCACTTAATATATTATCAAACTCATTAATGTCAAAATTATCGGAAAAATAAATATCATACTCACTTACAAGTTGTGTAAATTCATGAAAAATCTCTAATGTATTTCCACCTATATTCCCATCACTTTCAATCAAAAAATGACCTCTATGTTTAAACATATTTAATATAGTCAGATATACAAGTCGTACATCATGAGGATTTTTGTTCTCAATTAGTTCTTTTCTAAGGTGGAAAATGGTAGGGTACTGCTTATAATATTCTTCATCTGAATAATCCACATCATTAAATATACCATTTTTACTATTTAATTCTTCATTTTTATCTTCTTGAAAGTATTTACTATTTTCAAGTCTCATATAAAAATTTGGATCTTTCTTATTTATCTCTTCCTCAAAATAATCCTTTATTAGACCTATTCTTATTAACTGCCTCTGTCTTCTCCTTCTACTTATTCTATGTGTTCTCCTATCAACAGCTGTCATAGCTTCTTCAAATTCCCTTATACCCCATAAATCTTTTCCTTTTGCTCTTAATAAGTTATACTCTTTATCAGTTACTGCCCAACCAACTGAATTGGTGCCCATATCCAGGCCTAAATAATATTTTCTACTCATTTCTTTTCCTCCAAATTTTCATATTTATATTGACTTATTTATATTTATTATGTTATACTAAACAAGAATTAACAAGGCGAGTGCAAATAAGGTTTAACCGGAATCGTCATTTTTATGACCTGTATTGTACAGGATTTTAAAATCATGTGAGTAACATGGTTTTATTTTTTTATAAATAATTTTTCCTAATTTCATCCAATATCTCCCCCATTTCTCTAACTGTATCCGCTGGTTCTACAATTTTTATATCTTTACCTAACCCAAATATCCAACCGTAGAACTGTCTACTTACTACTACTTCAACATAAGTGTCATACCATTCTTCATCCACTTTATTAATTAATATATTTCTTCCAAATCGATCAACAATTGCATTAATTAATGATTCCCTAAATCTAAGTTTTACATACTTTTTATTGCCACCATACATTGAAAAATGTTTTTGCGAATAAGTACTAATTTCTTTTGTTAATATTATTCCTTCACTCCGTCTATTTATATCAGTCAATTTCAAATCTACCATCTTATCAATTCTAAAATGTTTTATTTTATTTTCACTATCAGTTACATCCTCATAGCCTACCAGATAATAATTTTGATTATCAATGTGAACATGTGATGGACTTATCTTGTATATTTTTCCATTATGTTTTAGTTTAGGATTTTTATTTGCATCCCACTCAAAGTATCTAAATTCTATCTGTTTGTTTTTCCATATAGCTTCACAAATTATCTTAATATTTTTGTGTACACTATCATCCATACTTTTTATTCTTCCCTCGACATGTATTTGTCGCTGCAAATTTTTTGCTTCATATTTGCTTACTAATTTTTTTAATTTTTCAATAATCTCTTTTGATTTGTCCTCTGTTATAAATTTAGATGATTGTATTTCATCACATATAATTTCTATCTCAGCTATATCAAACAGTTTCTTTTCTACATGGTAATATGTATTTCCTCCACTTTTATACGAAACTATTTTTAAACCCAATTCATTTAATATCCTAATATCATCATACAGACTTTTTCTTTGTGCTCCTATCTCATAATACTTAAGCATCTCGATTAATTCTTTAATAGTAACCGCATGTCTATCATCTGTATTTTCCAAAAAAATATATGCCAGCCTTATTAATTTACTCTTCTGGTTTTCGCTTTTCCCCAAATTATAACCTCCCAATATCAATAAGCAATTTCTAAACAAATTTACTAAAAACTTCGAACTATTAATCATTTTTATTATATCACTTTTCCTGTGTCATAAATATCCCTCACACTATTTTTTAAACTCTTTTTTAATAATAATACAATCAAAAAGCCTCCCTTCCCCTCCAAATTTTCTCCTCCACTCCCCCTTGACATTCTAATTATTAATGTATATATTGTATGTATATAGTATATACAATATTTTACCCTATCCAATTAGTCTGATTGTCTAATCACTGGGTAATTATCTTATGAGGTAAGTCAAATGGATGTAATAATAAGCAACTCATCTAACGTCCCAATCTATAAGCAGATTGTGGATCAGATTAAAGAACAGATAATAAAAGGTGAATTAAAAGAAGGGGACGCCCTTCCGTCTATGCGTTATCTTGCTATGGAGCTACGAATCAGTCTCATTACTACAAAACGTGCTTATGAAGAACTGGAGAGTCTTGGTTTTATCGAATCTTATACAGGAAAAGGAAGCTTTGTTAAGAGTCAGAATATGGACTTGATAAGAGAGGAACATTTAAAAAATCTGGAAGATCACCTAAAAAAAGCATATGCTGAAGCCGTGATTTGCGGCATTGGTATTGATGAAATAAAGGAACTTTTAGATATTATCGGTGATGAGAATTCTTAAACTGCTTCAGGTTATTATTAAGAGAAAGAAGTGATAATATGGATAATGAAAATGCTATTGAACTCAGTAATGTTACAAAAAAATATGATGGTTTTTGTTTAGACAATATAAGTTTCACTGTACCTAAAGGTAGTATGTGTGGATTTATAGGACAGAATGGTGCTGGCAAGACAACCACTATCAAATCAATATTGAATGTAATTCGTCCTGATTCGGGCTCAATTAAGGTTTTAGGCTATGACAATAGAGAAAATGAGCAGAAATTTAAGGAAAAGATTGCAGTTGTTTTTGATGAGCTGCCTTTTCATGATGATTTAAATGTCAGAAAACTAGATTTCATAATGAAGGGTATTTTTAAAAACTGGGAGAGTAATACTTTTTTTGATTACCTTGAAGAATTTAGCATACCGTTTAAAAAGAAGATTGGTAATTTCTCAAAGGGAATGAAAATGAAACATAATTTCATATTTACATCATGTAAAATTTACAAAAAAAGCATATAAAAATCAACCAAAAAAAGCAGGAACTTTAATTAAAGTCCCTGTTTTTTTCATATTATTAATTATATTTTCACACATTCGATATCAAATATTTTATATTCTAGGTCTTGATGATAACTGTGATGCTTCCTTTGACTTTGGTTTTAATTCTGAACTTGGCTTGTCCAATTTACCTGTTTTTGCTATAATTTCATCAGCCGTTTCTTTCAATTCATCGTCATATTTTAAATTATAATCATCCATATAATTTACAATTTCATCCATCTTCTCTTTTTTCCTTTCATCCCCTTGTTTTTTTATAGTCGTATTGTTAATTTGTCCTCTCAACATATCATTATATATATATAGGTGTGTTTCGTATAATCTGTCCTGTAAGTTGCATCTTTTTTTCTTCAGATAAATTTTGATAATTCTTATCATTCTTAATCTCTTTATATTTTGCTACAAATGCTTTTCCAATTTTTATGTTATTTTCTCTGTAGTATTTTGCCATTTCCTGCTTAAAACTTTCTAGTCTGTCTTGGTCAACCATATCACCATCACTAAAAATACTAAACATGACATCCATTTTATTTATACCTGGAACTTCAAACACAACACCATTTTCCTTATCCATTCCAATGCACTGGCCAACTATCGAATCACATACAAGTTTTACTTTGTCCTTCATATTAGGAAGAGACTCTACTTTTTGTATTAATCTCTCCTGATCTTGAATTGACTTGTTCCTTGAGTTTCTTATATACATTGCCTCTGCTTCTTCATTACTATTTCTCGGTGTATAGATATCATAACTACTATCAAATATTTTGTAATCTCTTTCTATGTATCTCTCCTCGTCAATAATATTATTAATGTTTAATATATTTTCTACCTGATGAAATCTCTTCTGGCCGGTGCTTGTCCTCTCATTTGTAGGTTTTTCATTAAGTTTTATTTCAATATAGTGTCTGCACACACTCTGTACTGCTCGCCATGCATCATTATACTGTTCTATGGTTGTTTCTGAATCGGGATCTTTTAATGACTCAGCTATTGTAAAAAAATCATTGGCTAATTCTTTAATATTTCGCATTTCTGTAGAATCTGAGCCAAAAAATCTTTTTCCTTCATGATTAAAGTAATCAAGCGCTTTCTTTGTGCGGGTAATATTCTCATCTATCTTTAAAATTCTCTCTGTTTCTATAGATTCAGACAAAATTTTATTTCTTATTCTATTTCTAATTTTATTATTAATAACATCTAATTCAATGTTTATTTTTTCATCAATTGCCTGTTCCCCTTCACTTCTATAATTTTTTATATCTTCTTTTCCACCTAATTTTCTTCTTCCTGTTTCGGGATTAAAAGGATCTATTAAATCAAAATATCTAAGTAACTTCTGTTTATTATTCTCATCTAATGATAACATTCCTTTTCCCATATCTCATTCTCCTTGTCGATATTTATATATTCGTATGACATTTTTATTTTTAATGAATAATCATATTATATCATCACTTCTGACACAAAATTATGACAAATTTACCATTTATCTTATTTTTTTGCAAAAAAAAAAAGCACCTAGTCCAAATACAAGTTTAAACCAGATACCTTTAGTGCGCCACCAGGGGTTCGAACCCTGGACACCCTGATTAAGAGTCAGGTGCTCTACCAACTGAGCTAGTGGCGCATTGCTTAACGCAAAAATGATTATACTCTATAATAATCAAAAACGCAAGCCTTTTTTTGAAATTTTTTAAAAAAATTTATCTTATTGCATCCTTCATGCTTTTTACATAATCATAAATATATTTTTCAGCATCCTTGCCATATTTAGCAATTAATTTTACAATTGCACTTCCAACAATTGCTCCATCTGAATAATCTGCCATTTTCTTAGCCTGCTCAGGTGTGCTGATTCCAAATCCTATTGCCGCTGGTACATCTGTAACTGCTTTTATGTGTCCAATTATATCTTCAAGATTAGTTGTTATCGATGAACGTACACCTGTAACTCCCATAGACGACACAACATAAATAAATCCTTTTGCATCCTCTGCTATCATCTTAATTCTGTCTTCTGAAGTTGGTGCTATCATTCTCACAACTTCTACTCCGTGTTTAGCTGCAATGCTTTCACACTCGTCTTTTTCCTCATAAGGAAGATCAGGTATAATTATTCCACTTATTCCTACCTCTTCACATTTTGAGAAAAACTTTTCATAACCATAATAAAATACAATATTGAGATATGTCATAAATACAAGCGGAATATCTGTTTCTTTTCTCAAATCTGCAACCATATCAAATACACTGTCTGTGGTTGTTCCTGATTTAAGAGCTCTAAGATCTGCCTCTTGTATTACAATTCCTTCAGCTATTGGATCTGAAAATGGTATTCCAATTTCTATTAAATCTGCTCCTGCCTTCTCCATTGCAAGAATATATTTTTTTGTCTCTTCTATACCTGGATCCCCAGCTGTTATAAATGCAATAAATGCCTTACCATTTTTAAATGCGTCTGCTATTTTTTTACTCATCGATATCCACTCCTCTATATTTTGCTATTGCCGCTACATCCTTATCTCCACGTCCTGAAAGACAGATTATCATTATCTCGTCCTTATCCATTTTAGGTGCTAATTTCTTTGCATATGCTACTGCATGTGAGCTCTCTATTGCTGGTATGATTCCCTCTGTCTTTGACAGATACTCAAATGCATCAACTGCCTCGTCATCTGTTACTGGCACATATTCTGCTCGTCCAATGCTGTTAAGATATGCATGTTCAGGACCTACTCCAGGATAATCAAGTCCTGCAGAAATAGAATAAACTTCATCTATCTGTCCATATTCGTTCTGGCAGAATAATGATTTCATTCCATGAAATACACCAAGCTTTCCTGTTGCAACTGTTGCTGCTGTTTCACCTGAATCTATTCCTTTTCCTGCTGCCTCACATCCAATGAGTTTAACACTTTCGTCAGGAATAAAATTAAAAAATGCTCCGATTGCATTAGATCCTCCGCCAACACATGCCACTACTGCATCTGGAAGTTTGCCCTCTTTTTCAAGAATCTGTTCTCTTGCTTCCTTTGAAATAACTGCCTGGAAATCACGTACAATTGTTGGGAATGGATGTGGTCCCATTACTGAACCAAGTACATAATGTGTATCTTCTGTCCTGCTTGCCCACTCTCTCATAGCCTCATTAACTGCATCCTTTAAAACCATAGATCCAGATTTTACATGGTGAACCTTTGCCCCTAAAAGTTCCATTCTGTACACATTAAGTTTCTGTCTCTGGCAATCAAGTTCTCCCATAAATATTTCACATTCCATACCAAGTAATGCTGCAACTGTTGCTGTTGCTACTCCATGCTGTCCTGCACCAGTTTCCGCAATTACTCTTGTTTTTCCCATTTTTTTTGCAAGCAGAACCTGTCCCAGACAGTTATTTATTTTATGCGCACCAGTGTGATTTAAATCCTCTCGCTTAAGATAAATCTTAGCCCCACCTAAGTCTTTTGTCATCTTTTCTGCGTAATATAAAAGTGATGGACGTCCTGCATAATTTTTCATAAGATAATCAAGTTCTTTATTAAATTCTTCATCATTTTTATAGTGTTCATATGCTTTTTCAAGATTTATTAATTCATTCATTAGTGTTTCCGGTACATACTGTCCTCCGAATTCACCAAATCTACCATTTTCGTTTGTCATTTTGTGCCTCCATTTATTTCATATTTTTTATTTTCATTATTAATTGTCCGATTTTTTCAGGATCTTTAACTCTATTTGTTTCAACCCCGCTGCTCACGTCTATTCCATATGGGTTTACATTTTTAACTGCATCACATACATTATCAGGATTAATTCCTCCTGCCAGATAAAACGGTCTTCCTATATTCTTTATCAGTTTCCAGTCAAAAATTTTTCCCGTACCAGCACCACTGTCTAAAAGAAGGTAATCCGCAGTACTTCTTTTTGCCATTATTATATCCTTCTCCCCTGATATTTTATATGCCTTCATTATGGGGATATTTATATCTAGCAATTTAATTATTTTTCTCAATTTTCCTATATATTCATCATCTTCTGTCCCGTGAAGCTGAATGACATCGATTACATTGTTAACCAGATATTTTTCAATATATTCAATAGACTCGTTTACAAATACCCCTGCAACTTTTACTGATGGATCAAGCATTTTCTTTAATCTAAATGCAGTCTCAATGGGAACATATCTAAAATAACCTGTTGAACATATAAATCCAATATAGTCAGGACGATACTTATTTATTATTTCTATATCTTCGGTTCTCCTTATTCCACATATTTTGATTTTTACCATATGTACTCCATTTCTAATTGTGGCAGTAACGTCTAAGCAGTTCAATTTCAGCCTTTTTATCCGTGCTTCTCATAAGTGTCTCACCAATTAATACTCCGTTTGTGCCATTCTTATATAGTACTCCTACATCTTCTGGTGTCTTTATTCCACTCTCAGATACACATATTATTTCTTTTGGTATTCTCTCTCGTAACCTTACTGAATTGTTAATATCTACAGTAAAATCTTTTAAATTTCTATTATTAATTCCTATTATTTTTGCCCCTGCAGCTAATGCCATTTCAATTTCATCTTCATCATGTGTCTCAACTAGTGCAGACATTCCTAGCTCTTCTGCAATTTTCATATATTCTCTCACCTGTTCTTCTGATAATATTGCACATATCAGAAGTATTGCTGAAGCTCCAAATGCTTTAGCCTGCCATATCATATAAGGATCGATTGTAAAATCTTTTCTCAGTACTGGGATTCTAACTTCTCTTGCAATTTCCTGTAAATATTTATCACTTCCAAGAAAATAATCTGTTTCTGTCAGACAGGAAATTGCTGCTACACCTGCATTTTCATATTCCTTTGCAATTTTTAAATATGGAAAATCTTCTGCTATAATTCCCTTTGAAGGTGATGCTTTCTTAACCTCGCAAATAAATGACATTCCTGGTTTACCAAGTGCTTTTTCAAATGGAAATTCTGTATTTCTTTCCATTGATTCTGCAATTTCTCTTATCTTAACTGGAGAAATTTCTTTTTTTTGTTCTTCTATTCTTCTGCGTGTTGCCGCAGCTAAATCATCTAATATCATATATTATCCTCATATTAATTCTGAATTAAATATTGCTTTCTTTAATATAATTCTCAAGTACTTCCTTTGCTTTTCCACTATCTATCATTTCAGCTGCTATTTTCATTCCTTCAGCAATTGTATCTGCTTTGCCCGCAACATATATAGATGCACCTGCATTTAATATTACTGCATTTCTCTTTGTTCCTGTTATTTTTCCGTCCAGGATATCTCTTGTGATCTTAGCATTTTCCTCTGCTGTTCCACCTTTTAGTTCTTCCTTTGTTCCACGTGTCATTCCAAAATCTTCAGGTTTTATAACAATTGAACGGTAGAATCCGTTTTTAAGTTCACACACTGTTGTAGGTGCACTTGCTGAAATTTCATCAAGTCTGTCCTGTCCATATACTACTAATGCTCTCTTAACGCCAAGCTGATTTAAAACTTTTGCAACTGGTTCAACAAGATATTCATCATATACACCAAGAAGGAAATAATCTGGGTTTGCCGGATTTGTAAGAGGTCCAAGGATATTAAATACTGTTCTGAATCCTAATTCCTTTCTAATAGCTCCCACATATTTCATTGCTGAATGATATTTCTGTGCAAACAGGAAACACACACCAACTTTTTCAAGAAGTCTGACTGCTGTTTCTGGATCCTGCTCAATATTAATTCCAAGTGCTTGCTGACAATCTGCAGTTCCCGATAATGAAGATGCCGCCCTGTTTCCATGCTTTGCAACTTTTACCCCTGCAGCTGCTATTACAAAAGCACTTGTTGTTGAAATATTAAAAGTATGTGATCTGTCTCCACCAGTTCCTACAATTTCAAGTACCTCCATTCCTGGATGGTCTACTTTTGTTGCATGTTCTCTCATTGCCTGTGCACATCCTGATATTTCAGCTATTGTCTCTGCTTTAGTTGATTTTGTAGAAAGTGCTGCAAGAAATGCTGCGTTCTGTGTCTGAGATGTTTCTCCATTCATAATCTCGTTCATTACTTCATATGCTTCTTCAAATGTAAGGTCCTGTTTATCCACTATTTTTTCAATTGCTTCTTTTATCATATTAATCAATCTCCTTTTTTATTTACATATTTCTATAAAGTTCTTAAGCATCTCTCTTCCCTGTACTGTCATTATTGACTCAGGATGAAATTGCAATCCGTATATTCTATTTTTCTCATCAGCCACTGCCATTATCTCTCCGTCATCTGCTTTTCCAATTACTTTAAGATTATCTGGTAGTGTTTCCTTTAAAACCGCCAGTGAATGATATCTTCCAACCTTTACTTCTTCTGGAAGGCCTTTAAATATCTGTGATTCTGTGTCTATTTTTACTAATGACTGTTTTCCATGCATCAGTTCCTTTGCATATGAAACCTTGGCACCGCTTGCTTCACATATTGCCTGATGTCCGAGACAAACACCTAAAATTGGTATTTTTCCTCCAAGCTTCTTTACAACTTCTTCACAAACACCTGCATTCTCTGGTTTTCCCGGTCCCGGTGAAAGTATTATCACATCGGGTTTCATCTGTTCTATTTCACTTACACTTTTTTCACTGTTTCTTATTACCTGGATGTCAGGATTTATTTCTCCTATGAGCTGGTACAGGTTATAGGAAAAACTGTCATAATTATCAATTAATAAAATCATTCCTCCACCTCTGCTTTCTCTATTGCCTCCACAACTGCCTTTGCTTTATTAATGCACTCTTCGTATTCTTTTTCAGGAACACTGTCTGCCACAATTCCTGCTCCCGATCTTACGTAAACATTTCCGTTTCTCTTATATGCAAGTCTTATGGCAATACATACATCAAGGTTTCCAGTAAAATCTACATAACCAACTGCTCCACCATATATGCCTCTTCTGTCTCCTTCTAATTCACTTATAATTTCACATGCCTTAAATTTCGGAGCCCCCGAAAGAGTGCCTGCTGGTAAAACACTGTCAACTGCATCTATTGCCTGCAAATCATCTCTTAAAATTCCTTTTACTTCAGAACCTATATGCATTACATGAGAATATTTTTCAATACACATATATTTTTCTACTTCTACCGTTCCAAATTTACTTAATCTTCCAAGGTCATTTCTTCCAAGATCTACTAGCATATTGTGTTCTGCTCTTTCCTTCTCATCTGCAAGAAGTTCCTTTTCCAGTCTTTTATCTTCCTCGTAATCTTTTCCTCTAGGTCTTGTTCCTGCCAGAGGAAAAGTTCTTATTTCACTATCTTCAACTTTAACCAGTGTCTCAGGTGAAGCTCCTGCAATTTCAACGTCATCTCCTGAAAAATAAAACATATATGGTGAAGGATTTGTAGTTCTAAGTACCCTGTAAGTATCAAGAAGACTTCCCTCATAAGCTGCTTTCATTGGATTTGAAAATACCAGCTGGAATATGTCTCCCTCATGAATATGATGTTTTATCTGTTCAACTTTTTCCCCATATTCTTCCTTTGAAAGCTTTGGTTTTAATGGTTCTAACAGATGTCCCTTAACATTCTTTTTTGGTTTTCCATTTCTTATAATATTTTCCATTTCATCAAGCTGCAGAACTGCTTTATTATATCCAGTCTCAATATCCTCTGTATGAACATTTGCAATAAGAATAATCTTCTGTGTGAAATTGTCATAACATATCAACTTGTCAAATAACATAAGATTTACATCGTCAAAATCTTCATCATGAACTTCATTTAATTTAAGTTCAGGTTCTCCGTAATGTAAATATTCATAAGAGAAATATCCTACCAAGCCTCCTGTAAACGTTGGAAAACCAGGTAATCTTGGTGAAGTGTTCTCCTTAATTATCTGTTTAATATATATTCCAGGATGTTCTGTCTCCATATGTATTTTTCCACCTGCATTTACACTCAGCTTATGATTTTTACAGGAGATTTCCATAGACGGGTCATAACCTAAAAATGTATATCTTCCCCATTGACGACTGTCCTCCACACTTTCCAGCAGAAAACAATGATTACTCACATTCTGTAATGCTCGCAGTGTTTCTACCGGTGTACGAATATCAGAAAATATTTCTCTTTTTACTGGAATTAATTTGTATTCTCCAGATTTTGCAATTTTTCTTACTTCTTCTAATGATGTCTGCCTCATAAGAAACCTCCTTTTTTGAATTTATGTATAAAAAACCCGCCCCTGACAGTTATTTAACTGCCAAGGGCGGGTAAAATTATCTATCTATCCCGTGGTGCCACCTTGAATTTGTGTTTCCACACTCTCGTGAGATACTATCATATCCCTGGTACGTAACATGTACCAAACGTCATAAGCTACTAGATTATTCGATTACTGTTCGTCATCTTTCACCCTGCCCTCTGTGGTCCATTTGTAAATCAGCTTTCTGTCCGGCTCTCACCTATCCAGACTCTCTGTAAGTGCTCTTATTTACGTTATCTCCACTTCATCGGTTTAAATCATTATCGTATTAAAATGTTGTTATTATTAAATCATAAATATTTTTACATGTCAATATTTTTTTCTCTTAATTTTTTGTCTACATGTTTATTTATAAGAAATGCAATTACTCCAACGGTTGGTACACCTAAAAACATTCCAACTGGTCCAGCTAGATAGCCTCCTACTGTTATGGCAAACATTATCCATATTGGTCTTATTCCAATACTTTCACCTAAGATCTTTGGTCCTAAGTATAATCCGTCAAACTGCTGTAGAACTAAAATTAATACAGCAAATATTATTGCCTGTCTCCAGTCCGCTGTCAAAAGTAATATTATTCCTGGTACAGCACCTATGAATGGTCCAAAATAAGGAATCATATTTGTTATGCCGACTACAACACTTATTAACA
Source organism: uncultured Eubacteriales bacterium (assembly GCA_900314525.1). Lineage (GTDB taxonomy): Bacteria > Bacillota > Clostridia > Lachnospirales > Lachnospiraceae > Bovifimicola. The sequence continues at coordinate 28,423 of OMVN01000019.1, read as the reverse complement.
TTGCGTATTTGAGTTTAAGCATACTCATAAAAATAAAACACATAATTCCTATTATTGTGGAATCTATTGTCTTTCCTATGATAAAACTTCCAAAAATTTTATTACAATCTCTTAATACAACTACAAGTCTGTCTGCTCTTTCTTTTTTTATGAGAGCATACATGAGTCTCTTTATATTTCTAAGGAGCTTATCCTTATCTATAACCATGTAACATGATACCATTATTGCAATTATCATATTAATTGTCCACGAAATTACCATTACTGATGTATTATATAAAAATGGAAGTACTGTTTCAATTGAACCCTGGACAAAATTAATAATATTGCTGCTATTTTCTTTTGCAAGATTTGTTATGTAGGTCATATTCATATCTGGGTGTTCCTTGCCAACTTTTTCTAAGAAAATAAGCAATTTGTTGTAATTATCCGAAGCACCTTCATAGATACTCTTAAGACTCTGATATATTTCAGGAACAATTGTTGAAATACATATAATTACTATTCCAATTACAAACACATATGCTACTGTAATTGACAAAAATTTTCTTATCTTTTGTTTCTTTATTCTGAACAGTTTGAACAATATCCATTTATCTATGCTTTTTACAAGCGGATTCATCAAATATGCAATAAATATACCTATCAAAAATGGTGATATTACTCCAATTATTCTGCTAAATGTTTCAACTGTGCTGGCCCACTCCCATATTGCTTTTAAGAGTACAGCCCCCACACAAACTGTAATTAAAATATACACACATATGGTAAAATATCTGCTGTTTTTTATAAATTTGTGTTTATTGTTATCTCCCAACTTACATTCCTCTCTTTTCTATTTTATCCTTTAGAATTAATTATACAGTAAACCTCATCTATGGATTTTTTTAATTTAAGACAAAATTTATTAAACCACCGTGAAAAAGAACAATAATTATATTTTTTTCTCTTTCTACGCATTTCTTATAGCCTTTTTGTTATATTTTATGCACGAGTGGCAACTAATTTGCAGATTTTATTCCCCTTTTCCACAAATTTATCCTCATATTCTGTGGTCACATTACCCCTGTAAATCTCAGCATCTGTATCACCATGAAGATCATATGTATAATTTATTACTTTAAACTTTGTTTCCTTTACTTCTTCCAGAGAAAAATCAAATAGATCTTTATTATCTGTTTTAAATTCAATTATTCCATCATCCTTTAAGATTTTGTCATATCTCTCAAAAAACTGTCTAGAAGTAAGTCTTCTCTTTGCATGTCTGTCCTTTGGCCAAGGATCAGAAAAGTTCAAATATATCCTATCAATTTCGCCTTTTTCAAAAGCATCCTCTATTTCAACTGCATCCATTCTTATAAAGAAAAGGTTGTCTATCTCTAATTCTCTTCTTTTTTCAACTGCTCTTATTAAAACACTTGAATACTTCTCTATTCCGATATAATTTATATCAGGATTATTCATGGCCATTTCAGTAATAAACTTTCCTTTTCCCATTCCTATTTCTATTCTGATAGGATTATCGTTTCCAAAAATTTCTCTCCATTTTCCCTTGTATTCTTTAAAATCATTTATTGTAAATTCGCTATCTGCAATTGCTTCTCTCGAACCTCTTACGTTTCTAAGTCTCATATTTTTCCTCCATCAAATTATAGTTTAAATAATAACTCATATGCCTGTAAAAAACAACCAGATAAGTCTTTTTATATATTGCCAATTTATTCTCATTAATGTATAATGTAACAAAGTTTTACATCCATGAAACAAAAACATTTAATGACTTTTGAAAGGTGAAATTTGTGAAAATTAAATATAGATTATTATCATTTTTATTAGTATTTTTTATGGCAGTTTCCTCAGCAGGTGATTTAAAAAATGCATATGCTGATGACGTGACTGCGGTAAATACAAATATGCAGGATGCATCCACACAGGCTGCTATTAATTGGCCAGCTTATCCCGATATAGTTGCAGAAGCAGGTGTTTTAATTGAAGTAAATTCAGGAAGCGTTATTTACGACAAAAACTGTCATAATAAAATGTATCCTGCCAGTATAACCAAGATAATGACCACACTTTTAGCTATTGAAAATGGCAATCTCACTGATTCTGTAACATATTACCCTTATGATGTTACACTTGAATCTGGTGCCGCCTCAATAGGTAGAAAGCCTGGCGATACACTATCCCTTAAGGATACTTTATATGGTGTAATGCTTGCATCTGCCAATGAATGTGCAAATGCAGCTGGAGAATATGTTGCCAGAAATTCAAAAGCTTATAATGATAAAATTGCCGAACTAAGTGCATCTGGTCAGCCTTACGATGAATCACAGATTGCTATTTCTGTATTTGCTGATATGATGAATGACAGAGCCGCTAAAGCTGGTGCCCTTGGAACTCATTTTTGTAATCCAAACGGATTATTTGACGAGAATCATTATACAACACCTTATGACATGGCAATGATCATGAGACAGGCTATTAAGAATCAGGAATTTTTAAATATAGAATCATCTACATCATACGAAATTCCTGCAACTTCCACAAATCCTGCATTAACAGTTGCTCAGAGACACAAGATGTTTTACAAAAATAATCCTAACTACTATGAAGGCGTATTTGCAGGTAAAACGGGCTACACTGACCAGTCAGGATCTACGCTTGTAACCTGTGCTACAAGAAATGGAATCACCCTTATCAGTGTTGTAATGAAATCAAATGCTGAAAACGTATGTAATGATACGAAAGCATTACTTGACTATGGATTTGACAATTTTTATGTGACTCCTATTTCAGATAACAGCAACATTTTTTCCTTTGATTCTCATGATAATATTGCCAACATAGACAGTATATTCGATGATAATTCAAACAATATAAGAATCAGTTCAGATGGTACTGCTATTTTACCAGTTGGGGTTAATCTTTCCGACTGTAAAACATCTATTTCATTTGATGATATTGCTAATTCCCCATATGATAATACTGTTGCAAAACTTCACTACAGTTACAACAATGTAGAGACAGGAAGTACCTACCTTATTCTGGATAAGGGCAAGAGATCTTTCAGTTTTGGTCCTTCTAAATCAGTTAAAAACAACTCAAAACCAGAGCATAAGAGTTTCATTATAATAAATATCTGGACATTAGCAGGTATAGCATTACTAATTATAATTATCATATTTATAGTCAAATCAAGAGGAAAATATGGTATTTCACATAAACACAAAAGAAGAAAATCATACAGAAGACATAGTAAAAGACGCAGAAAAAGACGCAGATTATAGTATAAATTATTTAGATTAGAAAAGAGGTATTTTATGGGCTGGGTTGCACCAATAAAAGATGAAGACACATTAAACAAATTTGAAAATGCACTTAGAGAATTAGATGAAAAATATTACATTATGTTTGAACTTGGAATAGGAACCGGACTTCTTCTTCAGGATATTTTAAAACTGAAAGTTTCTGACGTTTCCAATAAAACATCAATTGATGTTTACATCGGAGTTCACTCTGTTAAAAGAACTTTTGAGATACCTGAAGGCTTACAGCATTCAATTAATAATTTTGTTGCAGATAAGGAAGATAATGACTTTTTAATTACTGGTCATGCAGGTTCAAAAACTCCACTTTCTAGGGAACAGGCATACAGAGTATTTAAGGCAGTTGGAAAAAAAGTTGGACTTTCAGCTCTCGGTGCACAGACTATGAGAAAAACTTTTGCATGGAGATATTATAAATCTACAAATGATATTACTTATCTTCAGCAGTTATTTAATCATGCATCCCCTGCTATTACTTTTAGATATATTGGTGAGAAACCCAATATCGAAGTTGCCCTTCGCAAGTTAACTTCTGAGGAAAATGAGCGAAGCAGATACCTCCTATATGCTAATGATTCAGGAAGAACAAGACTTAATTCAGCAATCAACAGACTTACTTCTATTAAAGACAAATTTAATGATCCATGTAATGCCGATTCATTTTATGGATGTGTTGACTGTCTCTTGGAAGAATTAGAGACACTTCTTGACAATTTTGACGAATCTCTTCCTAAAAAATTCTAAAAAAAGAACCTCATCACTTTAAATTCTCCATTTATGGCAGAACAAAATCTGATGGGGTTCTATTTATTTTCCCTATTTCTTCTCTGTTTTCTCTTTTCTTTGATAATTTCTCTTTTATTTATTATTTCACTTAACCTTTTCTCATCTATTGTCCATGTTTTTCTAATTCCATAGTAACCATTGTGATTTTTCTTGATGTAAATATCTCCCTCTATCATCCCATGATTGTCACATTTTGCAGCACATAGATATTTTGAGCCATCAATAAACCATTTTATCTTTTTCTTACATTTTTTCATACATACTGGGCATCTTGTCAGAAATAATTCTTTATAATCTATAAGTTCGTCCCTAGTTTTAAATCCAGATGTAAGATACTCAAGGTGTGTCTTTAAATCTGATTCTTTTTCTGTAAATCTATCCTCTGGAAGTACTGTATAATCAAGTGATTTATACTGAAAAATATCTGAAATGCTGATTTTTTTTAGGACTTCTGCGGTATAAACAGCATCAGTCAGTGCTCTGTGATATGATTTTTTCTGTGGTATTCCCATATACATTGAAACCATTTCTAGTGATCTCTGGCTGCTCTCCTCACCCTTCATTATTCCAAATAATTTCTGCACATCAATATAGTACATAGGATATTTCCACGGTATTTCCATATTATGATAATACATATTTATTCCAAGTTCATATATATCCTGGTTTCCAAATGTACACATAATATATTCGTCTCCACACCAATTCAGAAATTCTTCAGCAACAGCTTTAAATCCCTTCTTATTTTGAAGGTCCTTATCTGTTATTCCTGTCAAATCAGTAATTATATGGCTCATTTTCTTATAAAAAACAGGTTTTATCAGTCTGCTGAACCTATCTACTTCATTAAAACTCTCATCCAGCTTAACTGCCCCTATTTCTATAATTTCAAAAGGCATATTTTTCTCTATTGTTTTTCTATCTATAGAATTTCTATCAGATGATTCACTATTTATTAAATTATTATCTCTGTATTTTGTTTCTGAGGTGTTTATGTCATCATCCATATCATCCCTGATATGTTTCGACTGATTCCACTCCAGATCAATCACTATATAATTCACAATAATTTACCTTTTTTTCCATCTACTTTTCCTTATTATGCTAAAAAAGTCATCCCTCTGGATGACTTTCTAACGTCCGTAATACGATTCGAACGTACGACCCCTTGCTTAGGAGGCAAGTGCTCTATCCTGCTGAGCTACACGGACACTTTACTTTTAAAATTTTACCACAAATACAACTATCAGTCAAGAAATCTAGAATTTCACATTTCCCTGAAGCCAAACTGTTCCAATAAATCTTCTGTTTATTTTAGGTTCTCCTATTAAATCTGATTTATTAATGCCAATATTCATTATCACATCATTACAATTCATCGTTATATTGTATATTTCTTCCTTTGTTACCTTATTTATAAGTGTTTCATAGTTTAAAATTTTACCAACCACACCATATCTGTCACATTCCATTCCATATGGCATAAAGCTCGATTCAACAATTGAAAGAATATCCTCTTTTTTTAATCTCAAAGTCTGTTTATTCATATCATTCATCTCTTCGATTGTTATATTTTCAATTGCTGTTTCATCACCTTTTCTTGCACTTTCAATTGTTTTATTTCGATTCATTTTTTTCTTTTGGTAGAATTCATAGTACTCCCTATTCTCTTCTACTGGCAATACTATTCTTCCTCCAAGTGACAGACCAGAAAAGCCTACCTCAGCCGTCAGCCTATTTGGAAATTTATTATTTATATAGTCAATATCGTTTTGCAAATAAAAAATTATTGAAATTCCTGTGTTTCCATTTTCACAACTTCCCTTAAAAGAATAATTTCCAACAGACTTCTCCAGTGTTATATTTTCATACAATGTATAATTTTTCACTTTTACATATGGATAGTAATATTCTATTTCAAACTCCTCTTTATTTAGAAGTTCGCCATGAATTGCTATACCCATTTCTGTGTTCAATTGTACATAGATTTCCACCATTTTTCCGACAATATCCCCGGAATTCTCTATTTTGTATTTTTCTATTGCTCTATTTATTAACGCTTTGATCAATGGTTTTATATAACCCTTTCCAAAGCCAACTGCTCTGAGGTAATTATGCATTCTATTCCACCCTTAAATACTATTCCATAAAGTTATCATAATTTACTGCTTTATCAACAGCCTCTCGCTCTTCTTCTCCTAACAATACATAAGATTCGCCTTTAATAATCTCTTTTATGTAAATATAGCATCCTTCTCTGCTATGCATTGCATTTAATACAAAACCTGTGTTTTCTTTATTTAATAATGCAAGTGCAAAACTTAATTTTCCGCCCATTTCATTAAAAGCATCATATTTTACAATTCCAACCTTCTGAAATGCTCTGAATAACTGTTCCTGCATTTCATTCATTCTGTCATTAATCCTTTTATCATTGAATTTCAAAGTATCAATTGCAGCAAATTTGCCTGCAATTACATTTTCCAGGGACTTTCCATCCTTTCCCCTCATGAATTTCTTGTATTTTTCATCTAAAATCTTTATTTTCTTGTTTGTATTTGCAATATATATAAGTAAAATTGCAATTAATACTAATAATCCTATTATAAAATATGCAGGATCAATATTTCCAAGTCCTATTTTGTTTAGTAATTCGCTATTCATAATTTTATCTTTTTGTTATTAGAATATTATTAGTTCTGTGTTTTTAAGAAAAGATCATAAATTCTTTCTAATTCATCATCAGAATAAAATTCTATCTCTATTTTTCCCTTTCCGTTATTTTTATGATTTACCTTTACTTTTGTTCCAACTATTTCTTTAATTTTGTTTTCTATGTCCCTATATACAAAATCATTGTCTGTATTTTTTGTATCTTTTGATTTATTTTTATTATTTTGCAGTTTTTTTACATAATTTTCTGTTTCTCGCACGCTCATTTGCTTCAAAATAACAAGTTCTGCAACTTTTATCTGTAAATCCTCATCTTCTATAGAAAGAAGTGTTCTCGCATGTCCACTGCTAAGTTCATTATTTATAACCATTTCCATTATTTTCTGTGGTAATTTAAGCAGTCTCATAGAATTAGTTACTGCTGTTCTACTTTTTGACACTCTTTCGGCAAGTTCATCCTGTTTTAAGTCATATTCCTGCATCAGCTGTTTAAAAGCCATTGCCTCTTCTATTGGATTCAAATCTTGTCTCTGAATATTCTCTATAAGTGCAATTTCCACCATTTCCTGCTCAGAATAATCCTTAATTACAACAGGAATGTGTTTTAGTCCAGCTATTTTCGCTGCTCTCCATCTTCTTTCTCCTGCTATTATTTCATAATATTCGCCTTTTTTCTGCACTACCAATGGCTGAATTATTCCATGTTTTTTTATAGAATCAGCTAATTCCTGCAATGCATCTTCATCAAAGTTTTTTCTTGGTTGCTCTCTGTTTGGTTCAATCTGGTTTACTTTTAATTCTATAACACCATTTTCATTTGTTTTTGGTTCATTTTTTGCCTTTTTTACAGGTTTTGTAATGTTTTCTATTTCACTGCCCATTGGAATTAATGAATCAAGTCCCTTTCCAAGACCTTTTTTTGAATTTCTTGTGGTCATATCTCTTTCCTTTCTATTATTTTTGCTTTTTCTTTAATATATTTATTTTTTTACCTTTTTTATTCTTTTTCGCGTCTTTATTTTCAGTAAAAACTTCATTATCAAAACTATTTACATCAAATTCTATACCCTCATCATTAAATTCAACTTCCATTGCTAGTCTTCTATAACTTTCTGCTCCTACAGACTTGCTATCATACATATTTATTGGAAGACCATGGCTTGGTGCCTCTGCAAGCCTTATATTTCTTGGTATAATAGTTTTGTATACATTTTCTTTTAAATTACGCTTTACGTTTTCAACAACTTCTAGTGATAAGTTTGTTCTAGCATCATACATAGTAAATACAACGCCTTCCATATCTAATTCTGGATTCAATCTATTTTTCACCAAATTTATTGTATGTATAAGCTGAGATAATCCCTCTAATGCATAATACTCACATTGAATTGTTACAAGCACTGAATCAGCTGTTGTCATTGCATTCACTGTAAGTATGTTCAGTGATGGAGGACAATCAATTATTATAAAATCATATTGATCTCTTATTTCATCTATATGTTTCTTTAATATATATTCCCTCTTATCTACTCCTATGAGATCAATTTCCGCACCTGATAAGTTTATATTTGATGGTAAAACTGATAAATTTTCTATTACATCATTTATAAGACAGTCTTTCATCTCACACTCACCAACAAACAGTTCATATATGGTATTTTCTAAATTATTTTTATCTATTCCAAATCCACTTGTTGCATTTCCCTGAGGATCTATATCTACAAGTAATACTTTTTTTCCTCTTTCTGCAAGACAAGCTGCCAGATTTATAGAAGTTGTAGTTTTTCCTACTCCGCCCTTTTGATTGGCTATTGCAATTATTCTACCCATTATTTCTTTTACTCAATAATTTTGCCGAGTAACTACTCCTTTCTTTTTTTCTTTGTTGATTATAACACTAATTATACAAATAATCTATGTCATATTCTTTATTTGTAAAAAAAATAATGGTAAAAATGTTTCACGTGAAACATTTTTACCATTGTTTTTTCTTTTCGTTACATTTCAGTCTCATATTCTAATGTTACTGCTGTACCAAACCCTTTTGTGGACTGAATATTAAACTTTCCACTTAATTTTTCTGATCTATATTTCATTAAAACAATTCCATACATATTATTACTCATATATATATTATCATTTTGAATTTCAAAACCATGTCCATCATCAGTTATTTTAACAATTATTATATATTTCTGCTTTGGTTCTTCAATAACAAAATTAATTTGACGTATATCATCACTTTCTTCATTGTTCGTATCTGCATTACTTATTATATCCATATATTTCTCAACTATTAAATTTATTGTAATTTTAGAACATTTAGAATGTGATACACTATTATTTACTGATTCCTGTATTATTCTAATTATATTTAAAATATTACTGCTCTTTTCTTTAATTTTGTCACCAGTATATTTATAATCTATTTTGCAATCAATTGTTTTCTTAAATTGATTAATAAAGCTTTTTATTTCTTCGTTTATATATAATAAATTATTCAGTTCAAAATGTTTCACGTGAAACATTTTTGTATTAAGATCCTTCTTAATTGAAAGTAGATCATTATCTAGTTTCAAAATTTCCATTTTTGCTCTATTAACATCCATGTCACAGAAGTTTTTACATAGATCAATTTTATTTTTCAAATAGTCAAGTTTTTCACTTACAGTTTTATTAACTATATTATTATCCTTATTAATTTGTTTCTCCAATGTAAATGTTATTTCTTCTGAATAAAACTTATAATACTTTTCTTCCTGATTCTGAATAAGTTTCTTAGTTTCCTCAACATTTTTATTTAATGAATTTCTGAGATTATCTAAATCATCAATCGCCAGCTCTATATTTTTTTGTCTATTAATAAGTTTTTTCTTATTAGAAGAAAATTTTTCAATATTTTCTTTCAATTCCTGTTTTTTCTTGTTTAACTTATTGATTTCAACAACATTATAATCCTTATCATATGAATTAGGCGAAAAAATTTCATATGTTGTATCTATATTTTTTGTGAACTCAACAATTTTTTTGTCAATATTTTCAATATCATATTCCATCTTATTAATCAGAGTATTGAGTTTATTGATATTCTCTTCATTATTTAATTTTTCATTTTTCAAAAAAGAAACTAAATTATTCATTAATACACCTTTACTATAATGGATTTTTTGAAGGTAGTCCTGCTTTTCGAGGATATTTATTACTTAAACTTCCTTTTTTAGTAATAACGACATACTTTCTAATATATTTATCTTCAATACCTGATAATTCAAAATCCTGTATTGATTTTAAATTACAATTTAACAATCTTAATGCATTTCCTGCATTTTCAATTTCTTCTACAGCATTAGCAGTTTTATAAGAAATAAAAATACCATTATTTTTGATAAATGGAACACAGTATTCAGATAAAGTAGATAAATTTGAAACAGCCCTTGATACACATATATCGTATTTTTCTCTGTAATCCTTATTGCATCCAAAATCTTCTGCTCTTCCATGTACACACTCAACATTTTGAAGATTAAGTTTATCAACAACTTCCTGTAGAAATACTACTCTTTTGTTAAGTGAATCAAGCAGTGTAAGATTCAAATTGTCAAAAACAATTTTCAATGGGATTCCAGGAAACCCAGCTCCTGTACCTACATCAATTATTTTTAATGACTTAAAACTAAGCTTACTGTTAAAGTTCTTTACTTTATAAGCTAATACACTATCAACAAAATGTTTTACAACAACTTCCTTAAAATCAGTAATTGCTGTTAGATTAACCACTTTATTTTTTTCAATCAGCATTTCATAATATGTAATAAATTTGTTAATCTGATCGTCATTTAATTTAATTCCTATATTTATAAACTGTTCTTTTATAAAATCATGATACGTATTAATATGTGACATTTAATTATTATTTTCCTTTTGCGATTTTTCGTGATTATACTGTTCTAAATATACAAGTAAAACTGATATATCAGCAGGTGAAACACCTGAAATTCTGGAAGCCTGTCCAATTGATAAAGGTTTTACATTAATTAATTTCTGTCTAGCTTCATTTCTAAGACTTGGAACATCGTTATAATCAATATTTTCATCAATTAATCTATTCTCAAGCTTTTTAAACTGTCCAACCTGTCTTAACTGTCTTGTAATATAACCCTCATATTTTATATTTATATTAACCTGATATATAACTTCATCTGGAAGATCTGGTCTTTCAGGATCAAAATCTTTCAATAATTCATAATTCAACTCTGGACGTTTAATTAATTCTGATAAGGTTGTTCCTGTCTTAAGAGGAGTTGAATTATTTTCAGTAAGAAATTTCTGTACCTCTTTATTTGCACCAATGTTAACTGTGGCAACTCTCTTAATCTCTTCCTCAATCATTTTTTCTTTTTCTACTACATGATTATATCTCTCATCACTAATAAGTCCAACTTCATGACCGATCTTTGAAAGACGAATATCAGCATTATCCTGTCTTAATAATAATCTATATTCTGCTCTTGAAGTCATCATTCTATATGGTTCGTGATTTTCTTTTGTTACAAGATCATCAATAAGTACTCCAATATATGCTTGCGAACGATCAAGAACTACTTCTTTTCTATTTAAAACGTGCATAGCTGCATTTATACCTGCTATAAGTCCCTGTGCAGCTGCTTCTTCATATCCTGAACTTCCATTAAACTGTCCACCTGAGTATAAACCACTTATTTTTTTGAACTCTAATGTAGATTTTAACTGCATTGGATTGATACAATCATATTCTATTGCATAAGCATTTCTTACAATTTTTACATTTTCAAGTCCTTTAACTGTTCTGTACATTTCATACTGTACATCCTCTGGAAGTGAACTTGACATACCACCTAAATACATTTCATTAGTATATAATCCTTCAGGCTCTACAAAAACCTGATGTCTGTCTTTATCTGCAAATCTTACTACTTTATCTTCAATAGATGGGCAGTATCTTGGTCCTGTACCATGAATTGTACCTGAATATAATGGAGATCTGTCCAAATTATTTCTTATAATTTCATGTGTTTTCTCATTAGTATATGTAAGCCAGCATGAAACCTGCTCTTTCTGAACTGTGGTAGGATCTGTTGTAAATGAAAATGGAACAACTTTCTCATCTCCAAACTGTTCTTCCATCTTACTGAAATCAATAGATCTTTTATCAGCTCTTGCAGGAGTACCTGTTTTGAATCTAAACATCTCTATTCCATTAGCTTTAAGAGAATCTGTCAGATGATTAGCAGGTTGCAAACCGTTTGGTCCAGTATAATTACTTATATCTCCATAAATACATCTGGCTTTTAGATATGTACCAGTACATAAAACAACAGCTTTTGCACGATAAACTGCACCTGAAAATGTTTTTACACCCTTAATTATATTATCTTCAACAATAATTTCTGAAACCTCTGCCTGTCTGATTGTGAGATTATCTGTATTTTCAAGTACTTCTCTCATACTTCTTGTATATGCCTGTTTATCTGCCTGAGCACGAAGTGAATGTACAGCTGGTCCCTTTGATGCGTTTAACATTTTTGACTGAATAAATGTTTTATCTATATTTTTTCCCATTTCTCCGCCCAATGCATCAAGTTCTCTTACTAAATGACCTTTAGAACTTCCACCTATGTTAGGATTACATGGCATTAATGCTATACTGTCTACACTAACAGTAAACACAATTGTTTTTAAAGAAAGTCTCGCACAGGCAAGTGCCGCCTCGCATCCGGCATGACCTGCACCTACAACTACTATATCATATTCTTCACTTACATTTGGCATTACAATTCTCCATTCTCTGCTATTTACCCATACAGAATTTACTAAATATCTCGTTAACTAAATCATCTTCAACCGATTCACCTATTATTCGACCAAGTACTTCATATGCATTCATTAAATCTATTGAAAAGAAATCTTCTGGCATATCATTATCAATGCTTTCTTTCACAAGTTTCAAACTTTCAAGTGACTCTGATAATGCTTCTTTATGTCTTAAATTAGTAATATATAATTCATCATTTAATTCTATCTTACCATCATAGAACATATCTCTGACTTTTTTCTCAAACTCATCGAGGCCTGTATTATTCTTTGCTGAAATCATAACAGGTATTACTCCTGTCTCTTTCTCAATATCTTCAGATTTAACTATACACTCTAAATCTGTTTTATTCAATAAAACTATATATTTTTTATCTGAAATAATTTTTATAATATCCTTATCATTTTCATCAAGTGGAACTGAGGCATCAACTACATAAATAACAAGATCTGCATCTTTTGCTATATCCTTTGCCTTGTTAACTCCGATTTTTTCAACTATATCATCTGTCTGTCTTATTCCTGCAGTATCAATAATATTCAGAGAAAGCTCTGATAATCTTAACGATTCTTCAAGTGTATCTCTAGTTGTTCCTGCAATCGAAGTAACTATTGCTCTGTCTTCACCTAACAAAGCATTCATTAGTGAAGATTTACCTGCATTAGGTTTTCCAAGGATTACAGTCTTTATTCCCTGAGAAATCATCTTTCCATTTTCTGATGTCCTTATTAATTTTTCAATCTCATTTATTACAATATCTACATCAACAGCTAATTCTTCACTATAATTTTCCAGACTCATATGTTCTGGATCATCAAGAGCAGCTTCTATATATGCGATATGATATATTATTTTTTCTCTGAGTTTTTTTACAGCGTCCTTTAAATTTCCTCTCAGCTGAGAAATTGAAGCATCGAGTGCAAGACTGCTTTTTGAGTTAATAATATCAGAAACAGCCTCTGCCTGTGACAAATCAATTCTTCCATTTAAAAATGCTCTCTTTGTAAATTCACCTGGTTCTGCAATTCTTGCCCCATACTTTAATACAGTATCAAGTATCTTTTTCACAACAAAAACGCCACCGTGGCAGTCAATTTCCACAATATCTTCTCTCGTATACGTATTAGGCGCTCTCATTACAACAACTAACACTTCATCTATTATATGTCCATCATCAGTTATATTTCCATAATAAACTGTATGTGATTCTATTTTATTTACTTCAATATCTTTATGCGGCACAAATATTTTTTCTAATATATTTATTGCATCTTTACCACTCATCCTCACAATTCCAATTCCTGAATTTGTAATTCCGGTTGATATAGCCGCGATTGTTTCTTTTTCAAACATATATTTTCCCATCCTATTTTGACTAATCGTAGACTGTCCATACTAGATTAATTATAAACAACAGGCCCGGCTTAAGAAAAGTCGGGCCTGTATAAAAGTTTTTTATTTATTTTTCAAAAAAACAATTATATGTCTGTAAGGTTCTTCGCCCTCACTTCTTGTAGTTACATATTTATCATTTTGTAAAGCAGAATGAATAATTCTTCTTTCATATGGATTCATAGGTTCAAGTGAAACCTGTCTCTTTGTTCTCTTTACTTTATATGCAATGTTTTTAGCTAATTCTTCAAGAGTTTCCTTTCTTCTCTCTCTGTAATTCTCAGTGTCTAATTTAACTCTTATATAATCTTTTGATTCTCTGTTAATTACAAGACTTAAAAGATACTGAAGTGAATCAATTGTCTGTCCTCTCTTGCCAATGAGTAATCCCATCTCATCACCATTTAAATCTACATCAAGAGTTCTGCTATCTTCAGAATACCTCATATCGATTGTAACTTCAAGATTCATAGCTCCAAAAACTTTTTCTAAGAATTCTTTAGTTATTTTCTTTACTGTATCTTCATCTATTGTTTCATTAACTTGATCTTTTTCTTCTTTAACTTCAACTTCTTCGTTTACTACAGATGATTCAGTAGCTTTATTTTCATTAACTTTCTCTCCTGGAAGTTTTTTTCTTGCCTTTATCTTAGCTGGTTTTCTGCCAAATCCAAGAACTCCGTTACTTCCCTCTTCCACAACTTCGTACTCTATTTCATCACTTACTGTCTGTAATTTTAAAGCAGCATTCATTAGTGCTTCATCTACTGTTTTTCCACTAAATTCTTCAAATTCCATATATCTAGACCTACTTTCTGTTTTTATCATTTAAATCTTTTAACATATTAGCTTTTTCAGCAATACCGCCTTTTTTATAATTTGCCTTGCCTGATTCATCTGATGTATTATAGTTAGCATTTGCTATATTCTTAATACTCTTTGTCTGTGTATTGGCCGCTGAAGTTACTTTATCCGAATAGATACCACGTTTTTCTTTTTTCTTTTTCATTTTCTTAACGTTTTCATCTATTATTTCCTGTACATCTACTTTCTTAAAGTAAGAATTGATGCATATCTGTGTTATAAGCTGGAAAAGTCCAGTAAATGCCCAGTATAAACCAAGACCTGCAGGTACTGTAAATGCAATGAATGCTGACATTAAAGGCATTACTATATTCATTACCTTCATTGAGTTATTCATTGGATTGTCTTTCATCTGCTCTCTTGTTTCTCTCATTGAAATTGTGATGCTTAACCACTGTGTAAGGAATGAGAGGAATGGAATGATAAGTGCTATTCCCATTACTGTATTTGGTGCCTGACTTAAATTAATAGGACCAAATTCGTAAATTTTCATTATTTTCTTCTTACTCTTAGATATAACTTCACTCTTAGAAGAATCTATATAATTATCTTTATCTGAAACAAGTTCAATCTTAGAATCTTTATTCTGGGCTGCTTTCTTTATCTGCTCTACTACTTCTTTATCAGATTCACTTAAATCTTTTTCTAATTTTTTCCAGTCATCATCTGTCATGACATTTAACTCGGCAATCATCTTGTCTACATTTTTATAACACTTTTCAAGATCTGACCACTGGTCCTTGCTGAACTTAGCAAGTGCATCTACTGTTTTTCTCTCTTTTGACTCTGTATTTCCGGACTTATTAGCCTTCAATATAGTCATTTTAGTAGAATCACTTTTAAGGAATATTTTGTCATAATAACTGTACTTATCTTTTTCTCCATCTTTAAGAACATATTTATCATATGCCTTATCCATGTATTTGAAATAATCATAATCAGCAACTACTTCCTGACTTACTGGCTCATAATATTTATAAACCTGAGGAACATATGCTGGTATACTGCTGATAATATAATAAAGTGAAAATAAAATTGGCATCTGAATTACTAACTGAAGACAACTTCCTGTTGGAGATGTTCCGTATTTCTGATATACAGCCTGAGTCTCTTCATTCATCTTCATCATTGATTCAGAATCTCTTTTGCCCTTATATTTTTTCTGAATTTGCTGTAATTCAGGATTCATAAGGCTTGAAAGCTTTGTGAATTTCTGCTGTTTGATTGTAAGCGGAATCATTAAAAGCTTAACTATTAATGTAAAAACAATAATGCAAAGTCCGATATTCTCTATTCCAAGTCCATTAGAAAATATCCAGTAAATTGACTGCATTACATAGCCCAATAATTTCGCACAAAAGCCTATTATTGGAGCGCTATTCTGTGTCAAAAACATGTTATAATCCTCCGTTTCAGACTGTATCTACAATCTGTTATGATATTTTATGGAACAGGATCACATCCGCCCTTTGAAAACGGATTGCACCTTAATATTCTTTTTAAAGCCAAAAACGTACCTTTAAAGGGACCATATTTTTCAATCGCCTCTATAGCGTATGTCGAACAAGTAGGTATATACCTGCAATGTGAATTTCTCTTTAGAGGCGATAAATATATCCTATAAAATTTTATTAATGAAATAAGTATTTTTTTCAATATATTATTAAAATATTTAAGTATCTTCTTTATTCCCTTCAAGTTACACCATCTCTTTTAAAATCTTGTGTAAGTTACAAAGATGCAGATATGACTTCATTATTTCATGAAATCCTGCCTCTTTTGCCTGAATTCTTACTACTACTACAATATCAATATTTCTTTCTAACTTATCTTCGTTTAATCGGTAACATTCTCTGATTAACCTAGTAATTCTGTGTCTTACTATGCTATTTCCAACTTTCTTGCTAACTGATATTCCAATCCTGCTATTTTTCATATTATTATCTAAAACATACATTACTAGCTGTTTATTAGCATAGGACTTACCCTTATTGTAAACATTCTGAAAATCACTGTTTTTCTTTATAGAATTAAAATTTTTCATTTTATTAACTCCTTATGCATTGTACCTCCGAACCGGTTACATGCATAAAATCTTCATTACAAAAGAAAAGACCACATAAATGCGGTCTATGCTGATAATTTCTTTCTTCCTTTTAATCTTCTAGCTGCTAAAACTTTTCTTCCGCCTGCAGTACTCATTCTTTTTCTGAAACCATGAACTTTTGCTCTTGATCTTTTCTTAGGCTGAAATGTCATCTTCATATTAAAAACACCTCCTCAAAATACAAAATTGGAAAATATCATTACACATTATATTGTAATAGATGTCTTTAGTCAAGCTTTTTTACACTTTCTTAACTATAAAATTTATTTTTTATCCACTTTACATAATTTTGTATATTTTTTCCATAGATTTATCCACATTTTGTGGATAGCTAGTGGATAAACATATGTTTGTTATCATTTTTTCCAATAAAAACAAGCATTTTACCATATCTTGATAATGTTGAATAAGTTTTCAACACTCTGAATATAAAAATTATTGTAAACTAATTTTATTTTTTTTATTAACATCATGATAATTTATGTGAAAATGTTGTCAACATGGTTTTTAGTGCATATTTTCAGTATTTCTTAATAATTTATCCACCTTATCCACAACTTTATCCACATTTTTCATATTTTTAGTTTCTTCCTATTTATAATGTATGTATTTTACTAAAATCCATCATTGAAAAAAAAGCACTTTTGTTATAGAATATATATGTATTAGTGCGAATATTTTTTGCCCTAAGGTAATTTCGCATCAATACTGGTGACTTTAGACTTTAAATTACGGATATTTGATTAGAAAGGTAAACCACTAATGCTTGAGATTTTACAAAGTAAATGGAAAGAAATTTTAAATTACATAAAACAGGAATATGATATTTCAGATGTATCTTTTGATACATGGCTCATGCCTCTGAAATTATATGATGTTAAGGATAATACTGTTATTATAATGGTAGAAGAAAAACTTGCAGTAAACTACGTTAACAGACGATTTAACAAGTTTTTTAAGGTTACTATAACTGAGTTTATCGGTGATGAATATGAAATAAAATTTATATCTCCTGATGATGTTAGCAATGGCGAATATTCACCTAAGGAAGAAAAAAGCTCTATAGATGAAGGTATCTTGAATATAAGAATTGCCGAAGCTAATCTTAATCCTAAATATACTTTTGATACTTTCGTAGTAGGTGGCAGTAATAATTTTGCCCATGCCTATGCGCTTAAAGTTGCTGAAGCTCCTGGTGAAATATGTAATCCATTGTTCTTATATGGAGGCGTTGGTCTTGGAAAGACACATTTAATGCACTCTATAGCACACTATATTCTTGAGCACAACGCTGATGCTAAGGTTTTATATGTTACAAGCGAAGTTTTTACAAATGAGCTTATCAATGTAATTCGTAATAATACACAGAACGCATACGTAGAATTCAGAAATAAATATAGAAACATTGATGTATTATTAATAGATGATATTCAGTTTATAATAGGAAAAGACCGATGTCAGGAGGAATTCTTCCATACTTTTAATACATTATATGAAGCTAAGAAACAGATTATTATTTCTTCAGATAAACCTCCTAAGGAAATGGTTACTTTGGAAGAAAGATTAAGATCAAGATTTGAATGCGGTCTTTCAGTTGATATTTCTTCTCCAGAATATGAGACCAGAATGGCTATTCTTCAGAAAAAGACTGAGCTTGAAGACCATGATGTTAAAGATGAAATTCTCCAGTACATTGCTAATAATGTTGTTTCTAATATTAGAGAACTTGAAGGAGCTCTTAACAGAGTTATTGCTTATTCTAAGATTTCAAATGGTGAGATGACTCTAGATATTGCTAAAGAAGTTCTTAAAGACTTTATTATGCCTAATGCAAAGGTTGAGGTTACATGTTCTTTGATTATTCAGGCTGTTGCCGATCATTTTGAGATATCTGAGTCTGACCTTCTTTCAAAAAAGAGAAGCCAGGATATCGTTATTCCTAGACAGATTGCAATGTATCTTTGTCGTTCTCTTACTGACGACTCTCTTTCACATATTGGTGAATTACTTGGAAAAAAAGATCATACTACAATTATTCATGGATGCGAGAAAATTGCAAATGAAATTAAGGTAAATGAACAGCTCAAGGCTACTGTAGAGACATTAAAAAAGAAGATTGATCCTAATTAAATTTTTGTATAACCTGTTAATAACCATGTTAGTCCCCTGTGTATAACTTATTTTTCAACTTTATCCACATTATTAACATGTTCATAAAAACAGAGTTATACATGCTCAGATAACATTTATTTTACATAGTTATCCCAAACGCAAATCCAGTATTTATAAGGGTTTAAGATACATTTCAACAAATCCACAGCCCTTATTATTATTACTAAGAAATAAATAATATATATATACATGAGCGCACGCCCGGAAGGAGTTACACACAATGAAAATTGTTTTTAAGAAATCCGATTTGACAAATGCAGTCAGTATAGTTATGAAAGCTGTTCCTTCTAGAACAACTTTATCTATTCTTGAATGTATTCTCATAGATGCTAAAACTAACGAAATTAAATTTTCTGCTAACGATATGGAACTTGGTATTGAAACTAAAGTAAAGGGTGAAATTATTGAGAAGGGACAAATTGCTATTGAAGCAAAGATCTTTTCAAACATTGTAAGAAATTTACCTGACAATGATATAACTCTTACAACTGACAATAATTTTTCTGTTACCATTTCTTGTGAAAAAGCAGTATTTACAATTCCAGGAAGATCAGGAGAAGATTTTACTTATCTCCCTATGGTAGAAAAAGACAAATCTATTTATCTTTCTCAGTTTAGCTTAAAAGAAATTATACGACAGACTATTTTCTCAATATCAACTAGTGAAAATAATAAAATTATGACTGGTGAGCTTTTTGAAGTAAAAGGTAATTCACTTAAAGTAGTGTCACTTGATGGACACAGAATCTCTATTAGAAAAATTGAACTCAAAGAGTCCTTTAACGATATAAGTGTAATAGTTCCAGGAAAGACACTTAATGAAATATTTAAGATTTTAAATGGCAGTAACGATGATGAAGTAAAAATATATTTTACAGATAATCATATTGTTTTTGAATTTGATGACACTGTTGTTGTTTCAAGGCTTATTGAGGGTGAATATTTTAAGATAAGTCAGATGCTGTCGTCTGATTATGTAACAAAATTAACACTTAACAAAAAAGAATTTTTTGATTCAATCAGCAGAGCAACACTTTTAGAAAGAGATAGTGATATAAAGCCAATAATCATGACTATCGAAGATGGAAATCTTCAGTTGCAGATAAATACTGAAATGGGATCAATGGACGATAACATGTTTATAACAAAAGAGGGTAAGGATCTTATGATTGGTTTTAACCCTAAGTTTTTGATAGATGCATTAAAAGTAATTGATGACGAGGAAATAACTATTTATCTCTTAAATTCAAAGGCACCTTGTTTTATAAAAAATGATGATGAGTCTTATATTTATCTTGTGTTACCAGTTAACTTTAATGTTGTAAGTAGAAATTAATATCTAGGAGGGGTATATGTATACAATAAATTTAAATGATGACTATATAAAATTAGGTCAGGCACTTAAAGCTGCAGGACTAGTTTCTTCAGGCGTTGAGGCAAAAATTGTAATCCAGGGCGGTGAAGTTAAGGTAAATGGTCAGATTGAAAAACAGAGGGGAAAGAAGTTAGTTGATGGTGATGTTGTAACATACGGAGATGAAGAAATAAAAATCTCAAAGTAAAAAAATGTAAGGATATTTTGATGTATATAGAATCTCTAGAACTTGAAAATTACAGGAATTATAAAAATCTTAATATAACTTTTGATAAAGACAAAAACATTATTTATGGTGATAATGCACAGGGAAAGACTAATATTTTGGAATCTCTTTATTACTGTGGAACTACAAAATCCCACAGAGGATCAAGGGACAGAGATGTAATAAATTTTGATGAGAACGAAGCTCATATAAAAGTTGTTGTGAGAAAAAATGATGTTCCCTTCAGAATTGATATGCATATTAGAAAATCAAAACCTAAAGTAATTGCAATTAATGGAATACCAATTAAGAGAGCAATTGAACTTTTTGGAATTGTAAGTTTTATATTTTTTTCTCCAGAGGATCTGATGATAATAAAAAATGGTCCATCTGACAGAAGGAAATTTATTGATATGGAATTGTGTCAGATAGATAAAATATATCTTTCTGACTTAACAAATTATAATAAAATTATTACCCAGAGAAACAAGTTATTAAAAGATTTGAATTTTAAATTTGATAAAAGTCTCTACAATACACTTGATATTTGGGACATGCAGCTTATCAGCTACGGAAAAAAAATCATTAAGAGGCGTGAAGAATTCATAGACCAGATTAATGATATTATTATTAAAATTCACAGTAATCTTACTGGAGACAGAGAAAAGATTTCAGTTGTGTATGAGCCTAACGTAAATGAAGATAATTATGAGAAAATGATTATTTCATTAAGGGAAAAAGACATAAAATACAGGACAACAAATGTGGGGCCACACAGAGATGACATGGCATTTTATTCAAATGGTATTGATCTCAGAAAATACGGAAGTCAGGGTCAGCAAAGGACTGCAGCCCTTTCACTTAAACTTTCAGAAATAGAACTGGTAAAGAGCATAATTCATGATAATCCAATATTATTGCTTGATGATGTTCTTTCAGAACTGGATGTAAACAGACAAAAATACTTAATCGAGAGTATAGATGTAACTCAGACAATTCTCACATGTACAGGACTGGATGAGTTTATAGAAAATCAGATAGAAGTAGATAAGATATATAAAATAATAAATGGAACCGCAAACTTGTATGAGCCGGAAAGGAGCAGTAATGAGTGACACTAACAAAGTAGATAATCAATATGGTGCTGATCAGATTCAGATATTAGAGGGTCTTGAGGCAGTTAGAAAAAGACCTGGAATGTATATTGGAAGTACATCTTCAAAGGGTTTACACCATCTTGTATACGAGATAGTAGATAATTCTGTCGATGAAGCACTGGCAGGTTATTGTTCAGTTATTGATGTTCAGATAAATGAAGACAATTCAATAACAGTAAAGGATAACGGAAGAGGAATTCCGGTTGGAATAAACCATAAAGCAGGTTTGCCTGCTGTAGAGGTCGTATTTACAATTCTTCATGCAGGTGGAAAGTTCGGTGGTGGAGGATACAAAGTATCCGGTGGACTTCATGGTGTTGGTGCATCTGTTGTTAATGCACTTTCTGAGTGGCTTGAAGTTGTGGTATACCGTGAGGGAAAAGTTCACAAACAGCGTTACGAGAGAGGAAACAAAGTGTATGACCTTAAAGTAATAGGCGAGTGTGATGAAAGTAAAACAGGTACTGAAGTAACATTTCTTCCAGATAAGGAAATTTTTGAAGATACAGTTTATGATTTTAAAATATTAGAGGCAAGACTTAGAGAAATGGCCTTTCTTACAAAAAATCTCAAAATTGTGTTAAGAGATGTAAGAGGAGAAGAGGAAAAAGAAGAGGTATTCCACTATGAGGGCGGTATTAAGGAATTTGTGGCATACTTAAACAAGGGAAATCATCCAATTTATGAAGATGTTATTTACTGCGAGGGAATTGTAAATAATGTTTCAGTAGAAGTAGCTATGCAGCATAATGATGCATACAATGATAATTGTTATGGATTCGTAAATAATATTAATACCCCTGAAGGTGGAACTCATGTTGAAGGATTTAAGAGAGCGGTAACTAAAACATTTAATGATTATGCAAGAAACAACAAGTTGTTAAAAGATAGTGAGGACAATCTTACAGGTGAAGACATAAGAGAGGGACTTACATCAATTATAAGTGTTAAGATTGAAGACCCTCAGTTTGAAGGACAGACAAAACAGAAACTTGGAAACAGTGAAGCAAGATATGCAGTAGAATCTGTATTGAGTGAAAAGCTTAAATATTATTTAGAGCAGAACCCTGCGGTAGCAAAAAATATTTGCGAGAAATCCATAAGTGCACAGAGAGCCAGAATGGCAGCAAGAAAAGCAAGGGATTTGGCAAGAAGAAAAAATGCTCTTGAATCAGCTAATTTACCTGGAAAATTAGCTGACTGCTCAGATAATTTTCCTGAGAACTGCGAAATTTATATAGTCGAGGGAGATTCAGCCGGAGGTTCAGCTAAGAAAGCAAGGAAGAGAGCTACACAGGCAATACTTCCACTTAGAGGTAAAATATTAAACGTAGAAAAGGCAAGACTTGAGAGAGTACTTGGAAATGCAGAGATTAAAGCAATGATTACTGCATTTGGAACAGGTATTCATGAGGATTTTGATATTTCAAAACTCAGATATCACAAGATTATTATTATGACTGATGCCGATGTAGATGGTGCTCATATTGCAACACTGTTGCTGACATTTTTATATAGATTTATGCCTGATTTAATAAAAGCAGGTCATGTATATCTGGCACAGCCACCACTATACAAATTAGAGAAAAATAAAAAAGACTGGTATGCATATTCTGATGAGGAGAGAGATTCTATTTTAGATGAGATTGGAAGAGATCAGAATGTAAAAATCCAGCGATATAAAGGTTTAGGAGAGATGGATGCAAGCCAGCTCTGGGAAACAACAATGGATCCTGAAAACAGAATACTTTTAAGGGTAAATATGGATGAGGACGCAAAATCTGAACTTGATTTGACATTCACTACACTTATGGGTGATGAAGTTGAACCAAGACGTGAATTTATTGAGGAAAATGCTAAATTTGTATCTAACCTTGATATTTAAAAAAAATGAAAGGCAGAAAAGATAATGGATGAAAAGGAATTTGATAAAATTCATGAAGTTGATTTAAAAGATACAATGGAAAAGTCTTATATCGACTATGCCATGAGTGTTATTGCAGCAAGAGCACTTCCTGATGTTAGAGATGGTCTCAAACCTGTTCAGAGAAGAGTTCTGTATTCGATGATAGAATTAAATAATGGTCCCGATAAGCCACATCGTAAATGTGCCCGTATCGTCGGTGATACAATGGGTAAATATCATCCTCACGGTGACAGCTCTATTTACGGTGCATTAGTAAATCTTGCTCAGGAATGGTCAACAAGATATCCATTGGTTGATGGACATGGAAACTTTGGTTCTGAAGATGGAGATGGAGCAGCTGCCATGCGTTATACCGAGGCAAGACTCAGCAAAATCTCTATGCAGATGTTAAGAGACATAAATAAAAACACTGTAGATTTTGTCTCTAACTTTGACGAGACAGAAAAAGAGCCAGTAGTATTACCAGCAAGAATGCCAAATTTACTTGTGAACGGAACTAATGGTATTGCTGTAGGAATGGCTACAAATATACCACCACATAACCTTACAGAAGTAATAAAAGGTGTAATAAAATTAATTGATAACAAGGTAAATGAAGACAGGGAAACTAGTATTGATGAGATTATGGAAGTAATCAAAGGACCTGATTTCCCAACAGGTGCAACAATTCTTGGAAGAAGTGGAATTGAGTCAGCATACAGAACAGGAAGAGGAAAGATTAAAGTTCGTGCTGTCACAAACATTGAACCAATGGACAATGGAAAGAGCAGAATTGTAGTATCAGAACTTCCATATATGGTAAATAAGGCAAGATTAATTGAGAAAATTGCTGACCTTGTAAAGGATAAAAGGGTAGATGGAATTACAGATTTAAGAGACGAGTCAGATCAGACCGGTACTAGGGTTGTAATCGAACTCAGAAGAGATGCAAATCCAAATATTGTATTAAATCATTTATATAAACATACTCAGCTTCAGGATACATTTGGTGTAATTATGCTTGCATTAGTTAATAATGAGCCAAAGGTACTTAATATCTATGAGATGCTGAAGTACTATTTGATGCATCAGGAGGATGTTGTTAATAGAAGAACAAAATATGATTTAAACAAAGCAGAAGAGAGAGCCCATATCTTAAAGGGTTTACTTATTGCACTTGATAATATCGATGAAGTAATTAAGATTATAAGAGGTTCAAGAACTATTCAGATTGCTAAAGAAAGTCTGATTGATATATTTGCACTTTCCGAAGTTCAGGCCCAGGCAATAGTAGATATGCGTCTGAGAGCTCTCACTGGTTTAGAGAGAGAAAAAATTGAAAATGAATTAAAAGAGCTTGAGATTCAGATAAGCTATTTAAAATCAATTCTTGAAGATAAAAACAAATTATTAGGTGTTATTAAAGACGAGTTACTTGAAATTTCAGAAAAATACGGAGATGACAGAAGAACATCAATCGGATTTGATGATGAAATTTCTGACGAGGATCTGATTCCAAATGAAAATACAATAATTGCCAGAACAAATCTTGGATATATCAAGAGGATGACAGTTGATAATTTCAAGAGCCAGAACAGAGGTGGAAAGGGAATTAAGGGAATGCAGACAATAGAGAATGATTATATTGTCGATTTGTTAATGACCAATACTCACAATTACATAATGTTCTTCACAAATACAGGAAGAGCCTATAAGATTAAAGCATACAGAATACCTGAGGCAGGAAGAACAGCAAGAGGAAATGCCATTGTTAATCTTTTACAACTTCAGCCTGAAGAAAAAATATCTGCTGTAATTTCAGTAAAAGATTATGATGAGGACAAGTATCTGTTTATGGCAACTAAAAACGGAATTGTAAAGAAAACTCACATTAGTGAATTCAGAAATATGAGGAAGAGCGGAATTCAGGCAATTAATATCAAAGAAAATGATGAACTCATAGAAGTTAAGACTTCAAATAATGAGAAAGACGTATTCCTTGTTACAAAGACAGGAATGTGTATAAGATTCAATGAAAAAGATGTAAGACACACTGGAAGATCATCTATGGGTGTAAGAGGCATGGAATTGTCAGATAATGATGAAGTAGTAGGAATGCAGTTTAATACTCAGGGTGAAGCTTTACTTATAGTTACAGAAAACGGTATGGGCAAGAGAACAGAAATAGATGAGTTTAAAGTTCAGCATCGTGGAGGAAAAGGACTCAGATGCTATAAAGTAACCGAAAAGACAGGATCTGTAGTAGGTGTTAAGGCTGTAAATAATGACAATGAAGTAATGTTAGTTACAAATGAGGGAATTATTATACAGTTTAAGGTTGATGATGTATCAAGAATTGGAAGAAATACATCCGGTGTTAAGCTTATGAATGTTGATGGAAATGTTAAGGTAGCCAAGATAGCAAAAGTAAGGGAAAATCCTAAAGATACTGAGGACACAACAGTGAATCTTGAAGATGAAGAATCAGGGGAAATGGTTTCAGATGAAATCCAATCACCAGAAGATTCAGTAGTAGAAAATTCGGAAGAATAATTAGAAACACAGGATTGTATAGTGCAGTCCTGTGTTTTAATGCTTTAACAAATATATACATAAAAAGTATGGTTAAAAAATCAGGAGGAAAGAATTTTGAGAGAGATAAATGTATCAGAAATTACAGATAATATAAAAGAAATGTGTATACAGGCAAATCATTATTTATCAGATGATATGAAAAACTGTTTAACAAATGCAATAGAAACAGAGGATGGGGAATTAGGAAAGAAAGTATTGGACTCACTTTCTGAAAATTTAAAAATTGCAGGGGAGGATATGATTCCAATCTGCCAGGATACAGGAATGGCAATAATATTTATTAAAATTGGACAAGATGTACATTTTGTAGGAGGAAGCCTTGAGGATGCTATAAACGAGGGAGTAAGAAGAGGATATGTTGATGGATATCTCAGAAAATCTGTGGTAAAAGACCCAATTTTAAGAGAAAACACAAAAGACAATACACCAGCAATAATACATTACGAAGTTGTACAGGGTGATAAAGTAGAGATTACACTTGCACCAAAGGGATTTGGAAGTGAAAACATGAGCAGAGTATTTATGCTCAAACCAGCGGATGGAATTGAAGGAGTTAAAAATGCAGTTCTCACGGCAGTTAAGGATGCAGGACCTAATGCATGTCCTCCAATGGTAGTAGGTGTAGGAATAGGTGGAGATTTTGAAAAATGTGCAATAATGGCGAAAAAAGCACTTACAAGAAATGTAAACACACATTCTGATATAGAATACGTAAAAGATTTAGAAATAGAACTTCTTGACAAAATTAACAGTCTTGGAATTGGACCAGGTGGACTTGGAGGAAAAAATACAGCATTTGCAGTTAATATTCTGACATATCCAACACATATTGCAGGACTTCCTGTTGGTGTAAATATCTGCTGTCATGTAAACAGACATGTAACAAGAGAAATATAGTAAAAAAATAATATTTAAAAAATAGTTATAAGTAAATTTAGTGGATAGAACATAAAATATGTGGACAATATATATCTAATCGGCCCAGAACGGAGGAAAAAAATGGAAAAACATATACAGGCACCATTAGTTGAAGAAGAGATTAAAAATCTCAAATCAGGAGAATACGTATATATTACAGGTACAATATATACTGCAAGAGATGCAGCACACAAAAGAATGTTTGAATCGATAAATAAGGGAGAGGAAATCCCTATGGAATTAAAAAATAATGTTATATACTATATGGGTCCATCTCCTGCAAGAGAAGGGAGACCAATAGGATCAGCAGGACCAACAACAGCAAGCAGAATGGATAAGTATGCCCCAACGCTATTAAATCTAGGTCTTAAAGGAATGATTGGTAAAGGAAAGAGAAGCGAAGAGGTAAAGGAAGCAATTATAAAAAATGGATGCGTATATTTCGCGGCAGTAGGTGGAGCAGGTGCATTATTATCAAAGAGTATAAAGAAAAGTGAAGTAATAGCATATGATGATCTTGGAACAGAAGCAATCAGAAAATTAGAAGTAGAAAATTTTCCAGCAATTGTTGTAATTGATTCAATGGGAAACAACCTGTACGATATGGTGTTAAATAAGTAATAGATAATAGGCTTTTATAAAATAACTTCATGTGATGAAATTATTATAAATAAAAGTCTTTTATAATGTCTGCAAATTATGAAAACAGGGTGAAATAGCATGGAGAAATAAATGGCATCCTAGTAGTCAATCGTACTACGCTTATGAATAATATATAAGACATTAAATAACATTTCAGTTAGGTAGTGAAGAAGAAGTTTACGTAAGAACAGCCAGGAATTAGTTATGAGTTAAATTTATAATAAATGAATAAACAATATATTTGAATTATAATTGAAATAAAATGATACAGAAGTAATAAAATTATAAATGCGCTACATAAAATGTAAGTAAATAGAGTATAAAAAAAAGAAAATATACAAAAATAAAGAAAGGTGAATTGAAAAAGTAAATTCCACTTTGTAAGGTTAAATTCCACTCATTACAAAAAAAATCGTATTTTAGGTGCAAAATATATAATTTTGAGTTAAAA
>OMVN01000048.1 GCA_900314525.1 uncultured Eubacteriales bacterium | reverse complement strand
TGGCGTTAGTCTGCCACAACATAAACTATTTACAGATTTTCGACGTTTTAAAGTATCAGTTTTTATGTTTCTTTTTTTCATACATCACTTGACACTATCCTGGTCATTATTCTATACATTCTTAACATAACTGCTATTAGATGCACCATAACAGTTTATAAATGCTTTAAGCACGAGTGTTTCTCATCTATAACAAAGCCATTATTTTTGTAAAAATTTAATGTGCTTTCTCTATTTGAGCCCGTTTCAAGAAATACTTTGTAGCAATTGTGTTCTCTTGCTATTTCTGTAGCCCTCTCTAACAGAGCAGATGCAAACCCCCGTTTCCAATAATCTTTATGCGTTACTACATTTTCAATAATTGCAAATGGTCTGACATTGTGTGTTAAGCTTTCGATAATTGCCATTTGTACAGATGAAACTACTTTCCCTTCTTCTTCTACAACAAGCAAATACATATGCTTATCTTCCTCAAATTTATTAATAAGATTTTGCCATAAAGTCATATCCTGTTCTTGTTCTGGCGGACAATGGGTTAAATATTCAAAGTACAGTACTTTTAAATCACTTGCATCTGTGCCTCTTGCTTTTCTAATAATCATAACTTCTCTCCCTTAAACCAATATTTATACTATTGTTATATATCTTTCTTATTTTGTAAAGTATTTAATTAAATATATCGTGAAAAATTATAGACAACATAATTTTCTAGTCACTATTTATTTCTATAATTAACTTCCAGATACATACTGAATAGAGTCTTTTCGTATCTAATACGTATTTAGTATGTCACTATTAAGCACTATTATAGCTAATTTTGTACTGCTTCAAAAATACAAAAACCCCAGAAACATTGGGTTTCTGAGGTTTGTAAAATCTTTGATATTCTCTTTTGATTATCTCTTTGAGAACGAAAATTAACGTTTTGAGAACGAGAAAAGCCCTGAACTAAGGGATTTGTAGTTGGTAATGTTGCATATGTGTTTTATATGCAGGACTGCCCACACATTCCCAGAACTACTCATTACATTTGCAAAGAAAGGACTATAAATATGAAAATACATTTTGCTTACTATAACCAGTACAAGAACGGAATTGATATTGCTTTTGCTGATAATACACTTCTATTCTTATCCTGTGCTGAAGCTGAAAAGAATCTCCATACTACACCTAACTCTCAAAGGCTTATTGATAACCTTGCGATTGATAATCCTCTAATGTATGCTGCACTTGCTCTTGATTGCGAGTTGCAGGCTTGGGCTGATGCTATGGATGAGGATTGAAGTACATAATGTACTACAATCATTCGGCATTTTCATTAATTCCCATCATCATATTATAATGCTCAATATGATTTGTATATTCAAATATCTTTTTAAATACTTCCTGATATCTTTCTGATGAATCATCCAATGCTTCAACATACAAATCATCCGGCATACAATGTGATCCATCATTTATCCAAGATAATAATGATCTGCAGATTTCCTGACTTTCGTAATCAGGAAACTTATTTATCAATTCGTCATCTTTATATTTCCCCAATATTTTAAAATAATTCTCAATTATTCGTCTCATAACATTTTGTATAGTAATGACAGAATTAGCATTTTGTTCTTTCAATTCTTTCCACAACAACTCATATGAAGAAGATATTGGATTTTCAGTTCCATAATACTGTATATTTGTAACACCATCCTTTTTCCTTAGAATCCAATAATGAATATTCTTATTAGGGTTATTTCCATTTCCCATAAATGAAAGTTCTTTATGAAAATACACATTATGCGTCAATACAATAACCTGCTTAATATTTACATTTCCATCCAAAACTTTATTAATCACATCTTTTAAAAGTGAACTTACTACAAATAGTACATTGCTATCTAAGCTTGAAATAGGATCATCAATAACTATTATTCTGTCCTGTGTAACCTCTTCTTCATTTTGACTACCTTTAATCCATTGAAGAAAATATAAAAAAGTAATAAATGTCACTTCTCCTTCACTTAATGTAGACTCTACCAATGTCCCATCGGGTCTTCTTATTTGATAATGATTATTTTTTTCTGTTGATGGCGCAATTGAAAAATTGTTAAATCCATAACTTACTAAAATCCTATTAATTTCATCAACCGCTGGTTGTATACTTGTAACTGATTTATTCTTTTGTCTGATTTCTAACTCAATAGTACTCTTTTGATTTTCATATTGAATTTTTTTATTAGAAGCAGCTTGAATACCCTTTGTAAATCCTGCCACTTTATTTTTATGTTGACTGATTAATTCACTATTTTCTTGTGCAATTAAATACCATATGTCGCAAATCAATTTTTTCTTTTCTTCCTGATAATTGTCCACAAGGTTATTATGTTTTTTTACCTCTATATTCTTTATTTCAATTATTTTGTTAATTTCATCAACAATATCTTCAACGCTCGTAATCTTTATCTTTTTTCCTGGCTCATTTATTTTTTCATCAATTTGTAATTCATTATTTCTAAAACAATTAACTAACTTTTCTTTTAATTGTTGTATTTTTAGCTTCTCGTCATCTTCAAAATCATAATTTTCAATAGATTCCAAAAATGAAATAATCGCCTCTTTTTGACACAAATATTGACTTTTACTTGTTTTTAGTAACTCAACATCTCTTTCAAATTCTTCATCAAAAAAATCCTCTAATTGCTTTTTAAATGCATCATCTATTGTATTTTTTTGACAAAAAGGACATTGACTTCCAGAATAAAGAAACTTTCTTCCTTGATTTACCCAGTCACTATTTCCCAATTTTATTATCAGGTCCGCAATAGGGATATCTCTTTTACCCACTATACACTTATCCCATATGGATAAATTTTCTATCTGTTTTATACTTGCAATTGCTAATTTATTAAATCCATCTTTCTTTTCTGGTGGATCTCCTAATAATTTAATTGCTCGTTTTTCTATCTCGTCCCTATCAACATTCTCATTTCTTGACAGCTCTATTCCTTTCACTTTAGAAGCAAAAGTATCTTTTTTCATAAAGCCAACAAAAGCTGCCTTAAATTTATCTTCATTGGCTTTATATACATCCTTCCATATTATTTCTTTAAAATCCGCCTCTTCTTTCTGAATTTTACTGTTTAATGATTCAATGGTATTTTTGTTAGCAATAATATTTCGTTTTAAATCTTCCAAATCTGCTTTCTTCTTATTGATTTCTTGTATTTCTTCTGTCGTTGCTTGTCCAAGAGTAAAGATACCAGCAATATCACTTTCTTTGAAATTTTTTTCTCTAAATGTTTTATTATAAACAAATACTCTTTCAGCTACATTATTAGCCCACTTAACTTGACAATCAGAATATTTTTCTAATTCAAAATTTCCTAACAAATTACTAATAGTAGTTTTACCACATCCATTTGCACCATAAATATAATTAATTTTTTCAATATTATCTATGGTAACTCCTTTATCATCATATGTAGCCACATTTTTTATAACTATCTCTTTTATCAATTGTTTTCTCCTCTATTAAACCAATCATATATACATTTTCTTGTTTCTTCTATAAAAGCTCCTTTTCATTTTACACAATGTCTTGTGTGCTGAAGTGATAAAAGAGAATTCTTTATTTTATCATATAAATCTTGTGCCCCAATTGATTGAAGTACTTTATTGTCGAACTCTCTACGTGCCGGATCTTTTAATTCATCTTCAATATCCATAACTTCTCTGTTCTTAATAATATCAAATAGTCTAATAATCTCTTCAGCATCCGGTTGAGATATTTGATCAATATCTATCATATACATATTTTTCAGTCTAGCACTACTTGCATCAAGCACTCCCAACCCTCTTCCGAATCCTATCGCTTCTATTGCAAACATTCCATAAAGCGAATTTAAAACTGCATGTATCAACTTTGCATTAATGTTCTCAGATTTCAAAAGCATTCTAGTAAAACGCTGATCAACAAATGTTGGTTCATCAAATTTTGCAACAAACAGTCTTTTATCTGGATTCAATGCAGTAACAAAGTCCGCTTTAGTCGCATCATCCATCTCATACCAATAGCATCCAGCTCTTTTTAATGCAACAGGAAGTGGCTTCCCAGATCCATTATTTATGTGCTCAAACTTTTCAATCCACGCAAGTGCCCCATTATGTCCTAATTCTTCTAATTCCTTTTTACCTCTATGACAACAAAATGCTTCTATATCCGTTTCCGCATTATATGACTTTAATCTGGCTGGATTTTTCAAAACTGGGCGTATGTACTCTTCCTCAATATCACTTGTGTCTAAAGGATAGAACAAGTCATTCCATCCTCTACGTTCACCACGTTTAACTTCCAAATACTTAGAAATAGGAACCAATTTATCCGCCAGTTTTTCCACCCATAAAACATCATGGAAAAGAGTATTCAATGTAATTCCATAACTTGTGATATCTTTAATTTCCTGATATCTATACCTCTTAGCTGTTGCAAGCTTCGGTTCTAGCACTTCATCTAATACAATGCTATTTACCAACATTTCCTTCTCATCTTCGTCTATATTATGTATATCTTTTCTTACTAACCAAAATGATATTTCATGTTGCAAGTCAGGTTGCGAGATGTTTTTCTTTTTCATGATTAATAATGTTCCTACAACATCTGCATTTTTAAACCATCTCTTGTTATCACTCGCAACTACCGTATCTATATCGTAGTAATATTGTAAAGCATCAAAGAATTTTCTCCCAATATCAGTCCCCAGCCATGAATTTGATAAAACAATTCCAAGTTTTCCATTATTATCTAATAGTTCATGTAACTTGAACGGAATATAATTATACAAATCGGTCTTACCTAATGTGAATTCTATTCCTGTATTTTCTTTTACACTTTTTCTTATCTGTGTAATAAACTCTTGTTCATCTTCAGCAATTTTATTGTATTCAACAAATGGAAGATTAGAAACAATTGCTCCAAATTTTGGAATACGTTTTTTTATTTCACTTCCATCTATTGGGCTTTTGATTTCAATTTCATTTCCAATATTGACAGAAAAAACATCTCTTTGAAACATATTTAATGGTATATTTATTGCCTGAATATCCGTTATGGATATATTAGCAATCTGAAGTGGATAGGCATATTTATCTGACATCCATGTACTAATGAATGCCTGTTCAGCCGTTGCTAATCTTTTTGACTTATTTTTAATTATAGCTTTTGCAATTGTTCCAGTTCCAGCACACAGATCTGCACAATCTTTGTTCCAATCATCCACTGTAATTCTAGATAAAAGATCAGCTAATATTGTAGGTGTTGCATACTGTCCCCTTATTTCTCTTTTCGAAGTATTAACCGTTTTCTCTAGCAACTCTTGTAATACCGATTGATCTATTTTATCTATATTGCTATCTACCAAAAACTGATTAAAATCTACAATATCAATCCAAGTATCTTCTGGGACCAACTCGTTAAAATCAATTTTTTTGAAGACATTGTAAAAATCACCTTCATCAATAATCTGTTGAATAATCAGATTACCATCTTCAGGTGATGTGGTAAAATCAATTTGATTAATTTTATATGCGCAATTATGATATTTCTTTATTGCATTCGCAAACATAATTCTATTAGTCCAATTCAGAAGTATCGATTTTGCATATGCAGAGTACATATTATTTTCATCTTTATCGTACTCTTCATGGAAAACATTCCACCATACTTTAATTCTACTCTCCATTCGTGCGCTATGGCTTGCTTCTATTGTAATATTTTCTGCAACTAATTCTTTATTTCTTTGTATCAATTCTGCCATTACTGACTCTGAAACAGTTCCTGTTATTGATGAAGTCGTAATCCTCCCAGTAACCAAAAAATCATTAACAGTCAACACGATATCTTTAACTATTGGTAACCATTCATCCTTATAGGTAGTAACATCTTCTCTCGTTTGAATATGGCTTGTTCCATCCCAAACCTTAGCCTCTTCAAAAACACCTTGTTCATTCTGCAAATATAATTTACCATATGTAAAATTCCATATCACAAAGCTATTCAGCCCAAGAGCCTTTGCCTTTCTCGTAGCATCAGCAATTAGTTCATGATCTGTTATCAAAACATCTGGCATCTTCAACTCCCAGCCTTGCAATATTTTGGTTTGTGCCTCATCCTCATACAGCAAAACATCTGGAAACATGCTTTTTTTATTTACAGAAAGTGTACTTTCACCACCTGCACTCTTAATCTTTAACCCTAAGCCATTTAACATCACTTTAATTTCTGAAATAATTACAATCGCCCAACTTCTTTCATTTCTTCTAATAATCGTCCCCATATAATTCACCTTTACCTTTCCTTAAATTCTGCTATAAGATTTTCCTCCCTAATATACTTACGAGTTTTTTTATCTAACCCTTCCCATGCTAGAAATAATCTTCTTTTAGCTACATCAATGTAATCTATTTCTTCTTTTTTGAACAAAGCAACATCTTCATTCTTTTCGATTCCTATAAAATTTCTGCCTTCCATCAATGCTGCTACTAAGAACGAGCCACTACCAAAAGTATTGTCAAGTACTATATCTCCTGGATTTGTATAAGTTCTTACCATATATCTCCCCAATTCTATCGGCTTTTGTGTAGGATGAAGAACTGCCCCTTCAGACTCTGCTGTCTTAATATAAATTACATCTGTTGGATATCGTTCTCCGTCACTAGCAACATGTACTGGTTCAAAATCTCCATAATTACCACTAAGCTGATTTTTTCTTACCCCCTTATCATATGGTTCTCCTTTGGTCATTTGAGGATGATATGTTGGCTGTTTTTTATAGAAAACGCAAACATCTTCATGCTTTCTTAATGGTTGTTTTTTTGCATTTAAAAAATTTGTAGGTTTTGACTTTTCCCATACCCACTTATACTTATAAATATTAGGCTGACTCAAAATCAATTTTGCAGTAAATACTCCATTTGATGTTAAAACAATAGCGCCATTGGGTTTGATTATTCTGTTATATTGTTTCCATAACTCGTCTAAGGGAATATAACTATCCCATTTGTTTTGTGTCATCCCATATGGTAAATCACACAGTATCATATCTACACTTTCATCTGGTATCTTATTCATATATTCTAAAC
This sequence comes from uncultured Eubacteriales bacterium, assembly GCA_900314525.1. GTDB lineage: Bacteria > Bacillota > Clostridia > Lachnospirales > Lachnospiraceae > Bovifimicola. Next base: position 5,184 of record OMVN01000048.1, on the reverse strand, counting down.
AGTCACCTTCAAACAATTTGTTAATCACATTACTCATATCTATATTATTATTTTTTTCACTCTTCACGTCTTTATCTCCTCGAACAAATTTTCGTATTTATAATATATCATTTTATTTCATCGAACACAAGTTCTAATATGCAATTTTGCATATAAAAAACCAAGATAAATTCTATCACATATCCATATTTTTTTCTACATATTATAATGCAACCATTTCCATGTTTTTTTAGAACATAAAGGCTATTGTAACATCTATCACAACTGCCTATAAATTATTATTTCCTACCTCCTCTCATACACATTCCACAATCTCTTCTGTTCCGAACTCAACCTCAATATCTCCTGCAAATCCCTTTCCATCGCATCAATATTAGCGTCCATCTGCTCCACTGTCCCAGTACGATTACTTGCTGTAATCTCCCATTGTATTGTCTCTTTAGAGTAATATTCTTTAGTCTCCACATTCATATATCCATACACCGAATATGAATATCCATCACTTTTCTCTATAAATACCGGTGCTACCTCTCCTTTTGAAGTATTCCACCTCATAAGCCTTGGAAACCAACACAATCCCTCTTTTATCAGTTCTTTGAATGCCTCTAGCAGTTTTCCGATTTCATACAATATTCCACGAAATGAATTTCCGGCATCAATTGTTTTATCTGCTTCTACCTGATTGGCATATTCTTCAATGGTGGGGGCAAATAATCTGAATGATGATACAAATGCTTTGATTCTATCAAGCAACACCACTGCTTCTTTTGCCTTATCTGTGGTATATTCAATCTCCTGATTTACAGATTGAAGTTCTAACCTTTTTCCTTCCAGCTCATTTGATATACGCTGCGATTCTCTCTTATCCATATCCGACAATGACTTCTCAATATTCCTCTTACTTTCAAGATATGAAATCTCGCATTCCAGCTTTTCCTTCTTATCCGTATATTCTTGTTCCATAGCCTCATTTTTCTTAACAATGGCATCTGTTTTCTCATTTAGTTCCTTAGTCTGTCTACGCTCCAATTCCTTATAAGCAATTTGTGAAGCAAGTAACTCAATATCCGCATCATGCACCTGTTCCTGTAGCTGCTCCAGATGCTCTGTTTCTTTTGCTACTTTATATTCTGCTACAGATAAATCATGATTTCTTCCAAGACTTTTTTCTGATAAATCTTCATGTGTATGATATCTGAAGCACATCCCAGTTTCTTCTCGTAATTTATTCTGTAAAATTACTGAAAGCGTTTCCGGCGTAAATACATTTCTCTTCGAAACCTTCTTCCTAAGTCCTTTCTTTGCCCCTTCCCATACCGGAACTCCTACCACATGAACATGTGGACTTGCTTCATCAAAATGAATTACTGCATTTGCAATTTTAAATTCCGGCAACAGTTCCTCCAACTTTCCAATCAGAGAACTATATACATAATACATTTTGTCTTTAACATCATCATGTGCCTGCCAAAACTCTTTATCTCCACATTGGAAAATGATTTCAACAGCCATATCCTGTTCAAGCCCTGCAACATGCTCAAAATAATCTTCAATCTTTCTGTCCGCTCTTTTCTGCTTGTCATTATATTCCTTCACAACCTCATCAAATTCCTGATGATAAACATTCTTTACATCCTGAAGCAGATCATCTGTTCCTCGTAAAACTATAATATTATCTTTGCAATAATCATCTGATTTGTACTTTCTTAAATTGTGTTTTGCCACTCCAAGCAATTTACTCTTACTTGTGATAGCACTTTTTTTGTTGCTAATGTGTGCTGTATACGACGTATTCCCCATAAGCAAATCTCCTCTCTTATCTGTAAAAATTTTTCTCGGAGCATATGCTTATCATCTTGGCTCTGCCACAGATGATAACCCCCTAGCAGTTTTGGCAAGCCAAATCTGCGGTGGCTCTCCGAGGGTTTCAAAATTAACTGTTACAACTACCAAGAGTTTAATAATCTGTTCTTTTAAGAAATACAGACTCTAAACTCTTATAAGAATTTAGAATCTGCTTTTCCAAACACTCGGATTGTTAAACTCTTTCATCTGGCATAATCCATGTCCAAAAACTTGTTCCATCATCTAACTTACTTTTTCCTGAAGTAATTCCCAGTTTCTTTTTAGCTGATAAAAGAGTATTTCTTTTTATTCCCCTTTTCGCTGCTTCCTGCAAAATATCATTAGATGCAATCTCCTTCGATAACCCAAAGAACTCTTTGATAAAGTTTTCTGCAATATCCAGTTTCTTTTTACCTCGTCCTTCATTTCCCATTAACAGTTCATCAATGGTAATGTCGTATGGACCGATACAAGTCATCCCTCTATCTTCTGTCATTTCAAATCCGATGGCATCTCCTGTTGGAGCTAATGACGATTTATCGTGCGCCATGATTCGAATATTGGGTTTATCCCGAAGCCTTGCTACTAATAACACGCTTCTTGCTGTTGCCTGAATATCAATGGAGCCTAATCCTCGGTAAGTTGATTTGCTTCCAGCAGCCTTATTCATATGACCAATAAGGATAACTGCACAATTATATTTTTCTGCAATCATTCCCAGATGTTTTAGCACCGGTCTGATTTCATTTGCTCTGTGCATGTCAACCTTAGCTCCAATATAAGCCTGTATTGGATCCAGAATAATCAATCTTGCTCCTGTTTCAACGATTGCTTTCTCAAGTCTATCATCCGTCATACATAGCTCTTTTTCCGTTTCATCAATGACACGTATCATGGAGCAGTCTGCCCCTGCCTTTTCTAATCTAGGCTTTACAGTATCATCAATACCATCTTCTGCTGTCTGATAAATAATATGAATTGGCTCATATGCTTTATCGTCATCATAGGGAAGTGGCAAGCCCCTGCTAAGGGCTGCCGCCAACATCAATACAAGTGTTGTCTTTCCTTCTCCCGGATCTCCTTCAATTATGGTTATCTTTCCATAAGGTATATATGGATACCATAACCATTCCACTTCTTTTGAAACCACATCCTCCATATGGATAAGCTTCAATTCTACATTCTGCTGTTCATTCATAAACTTCCTCCTTGTCAAACTGCTTCTTCATTAAAATAACCTGTTTCTTCCCATACTCTCTTATCAGGGCAATAATAGCTATATTCATTTGAATTTCCCACTTTTATTGCTGCTCCGAATTTGAGTATTCCTTGTTGTAATCCCAGCCTTACATACTGTGCATCCTTCCCTATTGCACTTGCAATTTCCTTTATCGGTACATTTCTTCCTGTAAAGGCTGGTAAATCAACCTTGTAAATAACTTCCGGCATATCTACCACCTCCTTGTTTTAACAGAGCATTATTTGCTCTGTTTGTTTTTGTATTATACAGACCTTTTCTTGCTCTGTCAATAGTTTATATTTTAATGTTGACTATAAACTATTAGTATGTTACATTTACAAATACAGGAGGTTGATAATATGAACACAGGTAAAAAGATTAAGTTAATACGAACTTTTCGTGGATTAACTCAAAAAGAACTTGGCGAAGCTTGCGGAATACATGAGGTTGCAATCCGTAAGTATGAACTTGGAAAAAACATTCCTAAACCAGAACAACTAAGAAAGATAGCAGAAGCACTAAATGTCAATGTAAATTCATTGGTAGAATTTGATATTGAAGCTGATGGAGATGTACTACCATTACTTTTTGCGATTGATGAAGTGTTTGATGTATCTATTAGAGACATTGATGGAAAACCCGGAATGTTCTTTTCCAACAAAAGTCTCATACAGTTTCTAAAAGACTGGCAGGCAATGAAAGAATTACTTTCTTCTGGCAGCCAGACTCAAGACAATTATGAGATTTGGAAAACAATTCGTCCAAGTGTAACAAAGGTAACCCACGAATAATAATCATTTTAGACCTTTGCTATCAGCTTTCTAGTAAATAGCGAAAGGATGGTGCTTATGAAGTTACCCAACGGATACGGAAGCGTTGTAAAACTTTCCGGCAAGAGAAGAAGACCTTATCAAGTGCGAAAAACTACAGGTTGGCACTATGATAAGGAAAAAGACAAACAGGTTCAGGATATGATTACGATTGGATATGCAGCTACAAAAGCAGAAGCCTTACAGATGCTTGCGGAATACAATAATAATCCATTTGACACCAAGGCTGCTAAGATGACCTTTTCAGATGTATATGATGAATGGTCAAAGCGTAAGTTTCCTACTATTTCTGAATCTAATGTAAAAGGATACTCTGCATCTTATAAGGCATGTGAATCCCTTTACAGCATAGTATTCAAGGATATTAAGCTAGTTGATTTACAGACTGTCATTGATACTTGTGGCAAGAATTTTCCCACACTAAAGAAAATCAAAGTGTTATTCAATCAGCTATATGACTATGCCTTGAAGAATGATATTTGCAACAAAGACTATTCCAGCTATGTGGATGTCGCACAATATAAGGATCGCAATCCTAACAAATACGACAGAAACAAGTTTGAAAAGAACGAGATTGATATGATATGGGAGCAAAAGGAAGATAAATATTATCAGATTGTATTGATGCTTCTATACAGTGGAGTTCGAGTTTCAGAATTGTTGGATTTGAAAAAAGAAAATGTTCATCTGGAAGAACAATATTTTGATGTTATCTGTAGTAAAACAGAAAATGGTATTAGAAAGGTTCCCATAGCGGATAAACTTCTGCCATACTACAAAGCTTGGTATGAATCCTGTCCGGAATGTGAATATCTACTTCACACAGAGGACGGAAATCATTTCCTATACCGAAACTACTACGATAGCTATTTTAAACCTTTAATGGAACAGTTGAATATTAATCGTACGCCCCATTGTTGTAGGCATACCTGTATTTCAATGTTAGCGGAAGCTGGTGTGAATCAGACAATAATCAAAAAGATTGTGGGACACTCTGGTGCTATGACACTCACCGAGAAAGTGTATACCCACTTTGATATAAAGGAGCTTGTAGATGCGATTAATACGATTTAAATTAAGAAAGGACATTCCCCAGTATCTCTACTGAAAAATGTCCTATACATATCAATATCTTTGTTGCATACCTGCTGCATATGTGTTGCATTCGATATAAAATCCAACGCATCTGACAACATTCCACAACTTCTGTAACCCTTGTAAAATGGGCTTTTCTTGATATTCTCGAATCGATAAAATTATCTCTTTGAA
>OMVN01000049.1 GCA_900314525.1 uncultured Eubacteriales bacterium | reverse complement strand
TTAGTCTGCCACAACATAAACTATTTACAGATTTTCGACGTTTTAAAGTATCAGTTTTTATGTTTCTTTTTTTCATACATCACTTGACACTATCTTATACTTAGCTACTGCAATTACAAAAAAATTAAATTTCTCTACAGTCTTACCTCCTCAACCCTAGTATAATGTTCCTTTTTTTAACAATCAATATGCCTTGCAGAAAATGAACCTTTTAAGCAGAAAACGGACATAAAAGCCGCTATACTGTACTTAACAGATCTAAATAAATATCACTCTGCAGCAGATAATCCAAAATCAAAGTACGATATATTTTGAGAAAAGCATAAAACCAAAGGAGAGCAAACTATGAACAATTTACAGAACCACATTGAAAACTATTTAGATTATTGCAAAAACCAGAAGTGTTTAGACAAAAAGACATTAAAAGCATACCGTATAGATTTACGGCAATTTTCTGAACAGATTTCCGTAACCAAAGCCTCAGATCTTACTTCCGCCACATTAGAAACATATGTGGCAAAACTTCATCAGCAGTATGCACCAAAAACTGTAAAACGAAAAATTGCTTCTTTAAAAGCTCTTTTTCATTATTTTGAATATAAGGAAATAATTGACCAGAACCCTTTTTACAAATTACAAATAAAATTTCGTGAACCAATTATACTCCCCAAAACAATTCCTTTGCAAACCATAGAGACATTACTAAATACAGTTTACAAGCAATATCACAATGCCTCCAGCAGTTACCAAAAAAAGAACTCTCTACGGGATATCGCTGTTATAGAGCTACTTTTTGCAACAGGAATTAGGATCTCGGAACTCTGCACCATACAGCCCCAAAATATCGACTTACAAAATGCCGTTATTATAATTAAAGGCAAAGGAGCTAAAGAACGCCTTATCCACATATGCGATAAGCATGTTATTACTGCATTGGATAAATATCGTTCGGAATATGACACTGAAATTCACTCTTGCGGCTATTTCTTTGTAAATAGCATTGGAAATCGCTTATCTGATCAGTCCGTAAGGGAAATGATTAACAAATATTGTCATATTGCAGATATTCAGCAGCATATTACTCCACATATGTTCCGACATTCTTTTGCTACCCTTCTCTTAGAAGAAGATGTTGACCTTCGATATATCCAAACCATGTTAGGACACAGCTCAATAAACGTGACAGAAATATATACACACGTTACAATGTCAAAACAAAAAAATATTCTAGAGACAAAGCATCCCCGTAAAAACATGAACATATCAAGCCAAATATGACAGTTCTAAACAGTCTTGAAAATATCTACTTCAAGACTGTTTTATTAGTTGGAGCGCACCTTAAAATTTCAGTATCTACATCTAACTTACTGCACCATTCTTTGTCATATATCGTATCTAAGTATCTTTCCCCTCTGTCCGGGAAAATTCCAACTATCTTTTTCATCTTCAAATCTTCGGCATAACCCTCATAGTTCTGAATAGCATGTGCTACTGCTCCGCTTGAAGCGCCAACAACAATTCCTTTTGACAACAAATTGTTGCACTCTGATACAGCATCCATTTCATTAATAATCATATAATCATCATATTTAGCATGTGTTAAATTCTGTGGCACAAACCCTGTTCCAATACCTGAAATATGCTTCTTTTTTTTACTTCTTTCAAATATTTGCGAACCCGCAATATCAACCGCAATAATTTTGCAATCAGGAAATTGCTCTTTGATTTTCCAAGATGCCCCTGCCAATGTACCACAGGTACTAACTGCAACAAATACATAATCTATCTGTTCCAGTTCGTTACATAATTCTTCCCCTAAAGAAAAATATGCTTTCCAAACATATTGATTTTCATATTGATTTGTCCAATACACATTTTCGTGTTCTGCAATATAATCTCTTACAATCTGAATTCTATCCTGCACATAATTTCCGTTTTCATCTGTTTTACTGGCAATGATTATTTCAGCTCCCAATAATTCAATAATTTTCCTATTTACTTCTGTTATGTTAGGATCAACCACGCAAATAAAAGGATTTCCTTTTATTTTGCACATTCCAGCCAGAGCAATCCCAAAATTCCCAGACGATGATTCTATAATTACAGTATCGTTTTTTATTATCCCATCATTATATGCATTTTCCATTAAGTATCTTGCCGCCCTGTCTTTAACACTGCCAAATAGATTACTGCCTTCGATTTTCGCATAATATTTTACTTTATCATTAACTCTTACTAGCGGCGTATTGCCAATCATATCTGTAATATTTTGTATTCTCATATAATCCTCCGAGGATAATAAGAAATTATCCTCGGAATTATGATTTATATGGGAGGAACATATGAAAAATCTTTTAATCATCTCTCTGCATGCAGATCCTTCAATGCCGCCCGGAGTTGGTGAGTGGGGTGGCACACACACTTATATGAGAGAACTTTTAACAGAATTATATGATACTGATTATAATGTAATTTTAATAACAAGAAAAGTATATCCAAATGAGGAAACAGTCGAACAAATATCACCATACTGTCGTATTTTACGGCTTACACTCGGCACTTTTGAAAATTTTGATAAACGTGACTTGTATGAATTACATGAAGTTACCTTTCTTCAAGTTCTTGACAAATTAAATGAATTAAAATTTATTCCAGATATTATTCATAGTGTATATTGGAATTCCGGACATTTGGCAATGCGTTTATCAAATCTATGGAATATTCCATATGTACATAGCGTAATTTCAAATGGAAAAGGAAGAAATGAGCATGGTGCCACCGGAACTGCCTCACATCGTATTGAGATTGAAACACAAGTATTTACTCATGCTTCTATTATTTTATGTGTAGCAGAAAGCGAAAAAACTGAAATTTGCAAGTATTATGAGATACAACCTTCAAAAGTTGTTGTCGCAGGACAATATATCCATCCGGCTTTTATATCTGCATCACATGATTCTTTTGGTTCGCCGCGTAAATCAGGTATCCATTATAAAGTTGAATCCGTTTATTTTCCCCCTTATCTCCAAACAGAGATAACCACTGGAGAATGGTGGAAAAAGCAAGTATTTACATATACAGGAAGACTTAGTATAGATAAGGGAATATCATTTATTGTACAGGCATGGTATCATCTTCAACAAAAATACCATGAAGCATGTCCACCTCTATGGATAATTGGAGGAAGCCCAGCAGATATAGAAAATATCCGCTCTCAACTTGGAATATCAGAACAAGAACTATCAAGATTAGAGAACAACAGACAAATTATATGGTGGGGATTTTTAGATGAAAATGGTATTAGTGCTATTTATAGTAAAACATTAGCATTAATAACTCATTCAAAATATGAGCCAGGCGGACGTGTCGCAGTAGAAGCAATGTGTGAGGGCATACCTGTTTTAGCAACCCCTAACGGGTTTGCACTAGATGTTATTCAAAATTGGACTAATGGCTTTTTGATTCCGTATGGTGACATTTCTACACTCGAAGTACGCATGGAGCATTTTATAAAACAACCGTACCTGTCAAACTGTATGGGGCAACAAGCCCGACAGACTGGGCTTGACACTTTAAAAAACTGGAACTTTAGAAATAAACATTTAGCCGCCTATACAGCTGCAATTGAAGGCAATGAATTTAAGGAAGACTCTCATAAAAAGCCTGAATTAAATCCTAATTTCAGAATACCATTAACTTATCCATTTAATATGTATTTGGTTGACAACTCTGATATTTTACAGATTATGAATGATAACGGAATTACAGATGTTATTTCCATTGTTAACTGCTCAAATAGTTCTTCTGCAAGCTGGACCGTAGAATGCTCTAATAAAAATTACTTTATAAAAATGCCCTATGACCGAATGAATTACTCTTCCCTCTGGTCAGAAGAAAAAGAACAACCAACAGTTATTAGTTCCATAAAGCGTTACCGTGCCAAACTTGGAGCAACAGCATTTCACGGAATTCCAGCGTTGTTAGGAAAGCATGGACCAAGGCATGCACTTATTAGGGAGAAATATGAGAATTTAGAACTTCCTTTGGAACAGCAATTATCCCATGCTCTACATGCGATAAATAATTTTTATGAGAGCAATCCTCTTTCTGACCCAAAATGCATGCAAAACCTAAATAAACTAATACAACAAGAAACAAATTACCAAAAAATTGATAATATGTACAAAAAAATAGTATCTTCTAATTATCCGTGGCAATATTATTATAGCGATTATTCCCTTCGAGTAGAATTATTGCGATGGAATCATTATTATGACCTTTTATATCCAGTGCAGCAGAAACCTATCATGTCAATATATCCAAAAGTATTTCATGTGGCAAACTCGCTTTCGCTGGGAGAATCCAATATGCAACCAGTATTAAATCACGGAGGATTCGATTATAAAAACCTTGTTTTTAATCCGCAGACTATTTTACTGGATAACGAAAAACTTCACCCAGGCTGGCCCGGAATTGATTATGCTGATTTTCTTCTCACTTTTGTAACAAAAAACTATGCTTCAGATGAAACAATAAATTTATGGGAAAGTATACTTAAATCAGTTCCCACTTTACACATCACCAACTCAATACTTGGAGGATGGCTTCTTTTAGGTATTTGTAAAGAATTGGTATCAGAAGCAGCACGTTTGAACCCTATATCTGCATCATTAAAAAAGAGAATTGACATTCTGCTGCATATATTCCAATAATCAGCCAGTTACTAATACTATACCGTTACAGTATTTTACCTTATTCTGGAAGCAATTTTTCCAATTTATTGTTTGACAAAGATGGTTAAAATCATCCCGAATCGAAATCTCCTCAAGCTGGTTCAAAATACTTTCTACATCCTCTCTCAGCTCATGCAGATACATTAATATCAATAATAAACCCTGATATGGCACTGATTTGTTGTCTGATTTTATTTTCTTGGTAAAATCGGACAACAATATATCTAACACTTGTGTAATCAGGGTTTTTGCGTTTTTATTATCGCCTATCTGTAATAATATACTTACCTGATTCAGCATGGCTCTCCATCTATAAATAACGGACCCTGAAATATCCAAATAAAAATCGCCTTCTTTAAGAATGTTCAACCCTTCTTTAAATTCACTATTAGCCGCTTTACAACAACCTAATATGTTTAAAGCCCTTCCCTTTTGATTATGAATACCTAGTGTAGAAGCAATACTCAGTCCTTCCTCAGCCCATATTTTTGCAGTGTCATATTCTTGCGCTAAAAAATTAGACATCGCAATATCAATTCTTGTATGTATAATTTCCAAAAATGGATAGGCTTTTCCTTTTACAGTATCTAATAGTTCACTATATTTTTTTATTGCTTCTAATGGATTTTCCTTAAGCAGACAATTTCCTTCCTGCGACAAATAGGCTGCGCGAGCGTTATAGGATTCCGGACAATTTTCAATTCCTTCCTTAAAAAGGCGTGAGGCAGCAAACCCTCCTTCAACCATTTTCAAAGATAAACCGTGTGCAGAATATATACGCCCTGCGATATCATCATTCAAATCAAAAAGACAACATATATTCGATAAATTATCGTATAGTTCTTTACTAATCTGATATGCGTCATCAAACATTCCGGTCATAAATTTTTTATGCCACATATATAAAGAATATTCATACCATTCCCTGCAGGATGTATGAGTAGGAAAGTATAGTATAATTGATTCTTTTGTTATTTGATATAAAGCTTCATACTCTTTTTCATTATATGCATTAAGTTCATATATACAATGTAACATTTTTAATAAAATATGCACTTTCATACTTTTTTCGCCGTTTGAAAGCATCTTTTTATTATTTACTCTTTCAAGATATCTTTTTCCTGTTGCTATTGATTGTTGGTATTGCTGCGAGTCTTCATACAGCGACATAACATGCACTGTATAATCCCCGATATTATTATCTTGTTCTAATATATATATTAACTCTAATTGGATAAATGGATACTTGGCATCGCTTTTATTTTGAACAATAGGTAATAATTTTCGCGCTGCTTTCATTCGTTCCAATGGTTGTGAAGTTGCCTTTATAGCCGATAGAAACCGCAAATGAGCACACTGAAGATTATCACCTTTAAGCTTAAACAATCCGCTGTTAATGGCAAACTCAGATATTTCATCTGCCTGCGTTCCCCAATAATCGCTTAACAGTAAATAAGGAATTTCGCCGTTCAAAAGCAATGCCATTTCTAGCAATTCTGAGATTAAAGAATTTGTTCTGTATTTTGAAATCAGAGAAACTGCTTCTCTATTGGCATCAATACCTTGATTATTCCAAAAAATTTCGCGTTCCGCATTTGACATCTTCTTCAGTTCCCTAACATTTACATTTACTGAAGTCTGTTTAAGATACTCTAATGCGTTTTTAATTTTGAGTGGGTTATTTTCCAGCATATCGCCGAACTGTTTACAAGAATCCGTATCCATTTTTATGTATTTTCTAATAAGTTTATATATCATATCTTCAGATAACGGCTCCACGGAATATACAAGTGCATTTTTCTTGATTATCTTGTAGTAATCATTGGAACATTTAATATCATCCATCAGAATAAACGGTTTTCTGAGTTCAAGAAGAATCCGTATTCCATTTTTTTTCATTTGTTCAATAAGTTCTAGGAGAAAATCTACACATTCTATGGTAAGCGAATCCACATTTTCAAAAAAAATCGCCAAATGAAAAAAATCACTTTTATCTTGTAGTATAGCATTTAAATATTTGAGCAGATAATAACGATAAATATCATTTGCTCCTTCATACTCATAAATATCCATTACCAGAATATGCTTAACAGCATTTGAGATATCTGCATCAACACAATCCCCATTTATCGCTATTAATCTGTCTATATACGTATTTAAATCTGTATCTTCTAAAACGGCTTCTAAAGAAACACCCCAAACTGCTTCTAAAACTTTTAAATATAATATTCTGGAACTAGTACATAAACTCAGATTAATTTTTTGTGTATCGAATTTCTTTTTCTGTAATTCATCACATATCTTATCAATAAGTATGCTTTTCCCAATTCCCTCTGTGCCAGAAATGATAACCTTGTTGTTTGAAATACGGACTTCATTCACTATATTTGATATAAGTTCCTTCCTTTGAGTATCAAGCAAGCAAGTGCCTTTTGTTAAGGCATTGTTTGATTGATAAATTTCTTGTGCATCCAGAGAGATAATTTTACTTTCTAAATTAGACAAGCGAGATTCGCTTGTCTTGCAGGCTTTTACTAAATATGATTTATTATTATGAATATAATCCTTGAGTTTTATATTATCTACGCTTACGATTGCTAATGCTGTTCGCTTATTGAAATTTTTAATTTCTTTTTTGGTTTGTGGCGCTAATTCTATATTAGTAGCAATATACAATTTATTAGCGGAAGAATTAAAAGCAATAATAATCGCCTTTGCACAATCACTTAATGGTAATGAAGATTGCGATTCCCTGTATTTGGCTTCCATCATTATTTTCCCATATAGTGCTTTATTGTCAGAAGGAATGATCCATATACCATCATATCCAGAATCATGCGAATCTACGGTATGCTCTTTTTTTATGGTTTTTTTATACAACTGTGAAACATACTCATATGCTACGCTCTCAAATAGTTTCCATGTTTTTTTCATAATTTTCACCTATTTCCAATGGATAATTTCTTATTATCCAGTGTATTTAATAATCATTTCTGATGGATAACTAAAAATTACCTACTGTTGATTGTATCACACATCGTATCAAAATTCATCAATTCCTAACTCAAAAACTTGTTTTTTTACCTACGCAACTGCCATAGCTGAAATTATATAATCATTCTTATTGCTCTTTGACTTGTTGAAGCTCATAAAATATGATTGCCGGATGCACGAGCAAGCCGACCTCCAAACTTTTCACATTACTACACATGATAATTACCTGTTCTTTCTTCTATTTTCATTGACTGAAACAAAAGAGACGTTTTGCTTCCATTATCCTCTGTTCAATCTGAAAATATCAGACCGGCTCTCACTTGTCCCCGAACCGGATAACATACACTTGGACGGCTTATATCCCACACTGCACCTCAGCCATGCCCAACCAGACGGAATCCGCAGGCATCCACTCCCAGAAAATGCTTTTTGCTGAAAATTTGGTGCCATTCTATCTTATTATCTCTGACTGTTATGCCAGTAGGCACAATCCTCTGTTCCATACCTTCATGGGCAACAATTGTATCCATTGCGGATACATCTTCACACGAAATGGTATTCTGCCACCTCTTTATCTAAGCATAGACATAGACGGATAAAAAGACGAAAATAAAATCAGGTGTATGCGCATCCTATTGAATTATTTAAGTTTTCTCCAGCCTGCAACTATCATAACTAAAAAGGAGTTATTTTCAGAGTGCCAAATTGTATATTTATGGTTCAAATATGCCGCCATGACTATCAAGCAGAAAAAAAGACCAGACTCCAGATATAAACCGAAATCTAATCTATTCCCATAAGTGCCCAAAATACATTATTATTTGACCTATATATTTAGTCTCAATGTACATTAAGCTTCTTTTTGCGGTTCTTCTGTCAATCGTGACCGCATCGCTCTCTCGAAAGTCCAAGCGATTTCGTCTGAGCTGAAGCTCCAACTTGTCCAGTAATTTTAAAAACTTCTCCCATTCCATATAGCCCATCAAATCTCCAGAAGTGTACTCTGACTGCATGATATCTTTCACAATCTTTACCCAGTCTGCTTTCTCTGAAAAGCTCCATAAGGCGGAATTTCTCTGCTCTGCATTTTTTAAAGCTTTTGCAACTGCATCTTTCAGCACTGTATCCTCAAAATGGTCTTTTTCGCTTTCTTTCAAATTGGCGGTGTACGCATATATTTCAGCCGTATCACAATTTTTCGGTTCTACCTTTGACACATCTACAATCCGTTCAGTTACATTCCCCGACTCATCCCATATTTTCACTATATATACAGGTTTTTCCAAATCAAAGTCCTGTGTCGTATAAACGGAAATAGATGATCCAGTTACAACCTCCGCCCCTGAGAACACCGTAATATCACCCGTTTCTTTGTCCGCACCATACAAAGTAGCGCTCACCCGACCTGATGCTTGTACTGCTTCTGCCGCCTGTTTTACAAAATCCCCTCCTACCTCATTTTGCTCTTTCCTTCTTGTTTCATACCCTGTTATTGGATATCCTGCTACACATACTCCATTAACACTCATTTAAAATTCACTTATGCAAGCTTCTCAAAGAATCTGATCTAAGCAAAGACATATTTTGTCAAAAAGCGGAAATTCAACGCTCTCAGTTAAATGGATATATAAATAATACCATTACCCGGCTGGATACGGAAGTGCTTGTACGAATATGCAAAACACTAAATTGTTCCATTGCTGATCTATTGGAGTATATTTCACCTGATGAAAAATAGAAAACACAGTCTGAAATCAAATATTATTTCAGACTGTGTTTCTAATATCACACTTCTAAAATAGTACTATCATTTAATATCCATTCAGTTTTTCACCCATTTTTCCATCCTATTACATTTAGCTTCCTCTTTCAAAATTGGTATTTTCCAAGCGTAAAATCGTTATGAATTTATAACTACCGCAATTTTTTACAATACAATCATTGAATTTTGATATATGATATGTAAAAGGAGGTAAAATTTATGGAAAGACATATTATCAAAGATGCAGTTTTTACAAAGCACCCGACACAGGAAGGTGTATTCATGAAACACTTTTTCTCTAGTCAGGAGAATGACCGCCTGAACAATCTGGAGGTAAGGATTATTCC
>OMVN01000050.1:4227-13617 GCA_900314525.1 uncultured Eubacteriales bacterium | reverse complement strand
GTATGCGGTAATCCCTGTTACCTGATATTGTTTTATTCAACTTATATCATACAGGTAAATCCACGAATCTACAATTGTGAGGTCACTTCATATTGTCTCCTGCATTTCATTCTTATTATCTTGTATATACCTAATTTGGTTCAATATTTCCTTATAATTATCTGCGTATCTGAAAACAATCTCAATTCTCTTATCTTCATATATCTTGATATAATCAATAAGTTCTACCACAACGTTTCTTTCCAGCTTTTCAATTCCTTTATTTGCAAGAAAAGACTCAATCCATTCATGATGCTTTCCGTTTCTGGATGCCAATGTCTCTATTTCAATTTTAATCTGTGCTATAGAATCAAGTGCAGCTCTGCGACGTTTTTCAAATTCCTGCTTCATCGAAATATATTCTTCTTTTGAAATCAACTCGTCTTTCAAATCTTCATAAACAGATACTTTCAATTTTTCGTACTTCTGAGCATCCTCTTCTAACTGAACAATTCTCATATTCAATCTCTTAACATTTACTTCCTGATATGGAAGTTTATCAATAAATTCAAGAAAATGCTGAATGTTTTCAAGTTCATCAATATAACTGTTCAGGTATGTCACTACAGCTTTCTCTAATTCATCCTCTCGGATTCTATGACTACTGCATACTCCTTCTTTTTTATTAGCAGAACACATATAGTAAACATATTTCTTTCCTGAAACCGTAGATACTTTACGACTCATCTGTCTTCCACAATCTCCACAGACAGCTATTCCGGAAAACAAATAAATGGACTTCCTATCTGGAGCCACCCTAGTATCCTTTTTCAGTATTTCCTGCACCATATCAAATTGCTCTTTTGTGATGATTGCTTCAAATGCATTGGGAATCACAACCCAATCCTCTTCATCTTTAATTACAGTTTTCTTAACCTTGTAATTAGGTGTAGTAACCTTCCCCTGAATTAGCGTACCAGTATAACTTTCATTTGTTAGAATTCTGGTTATTGCAACAGCACTCCATATTGCTTGTTTTTTTGTCTGCAAATTTGCACTGTATTTTATACCACAGCTTTTTTTATACTCTGCCGGAGAAAGCACACCCATATCATTCAGTTTGTCCGCTATTCTCTGCTGACTCATACCTGATATTTTCCACTGATATATATCCCTTACAACACCTGCGGCATATTCATCAATAACTATCTTATTATGATCATGTTCATCCTTGGCATAACCATATATGGTAAACGAGCCGATGAACTCACCTTTTCTTCTTTTGACATCTAAATGACTGCGTATTTTTATGGAAATATCCCTACAATACGCATCATTAATTAGGTTTTTGAACGGGATTACTATTTCATCTGTTTGAGATTTTCCTGTCAGACTATCATAATTGTCATTTATTGCAATAAATCGAACGCCCAGCATTGGAAATATTTTTTCAATATATCTGCCCGACTCAATATAATTTCTTCCAAAACGAGATAGATCCTTTACTACCACGCAGTCAACCTTGCCTTGCTTAATATCCTCCAACATTAACTGAAATGCCGGACGCTCAAAGTTTACTCCGCTGTATCCATCGTCTACACGTTCTGAAACAATTACAATATCCTGTTTATCCTTGAGGAAATCTTTGATAAGTTCTTTTTGATTAGATATGCTGTTACTCTCTGCTTTTGAAGCATCAGAAACATCACCATCTTCTTTAGATAATCTAACGTAGATGGCTGCTTTATAGATTTTAATATTACTCATAATGTGCAAGCCTCCTTAATTTTATTAGTTAGATTACCTAGTAAAATTTGTGGTTTGCACTAATTTAGTCCTAATGGTATATTAACACAAACTCACAAAAGATTCCATATGATTCTTAAGAAAATCCAAGAATCATCTGTTCAAACTGCTCGTTAAAACTCTTTCCCCCTGATGAAAATGCCACTTTTACCACCACACCATCAACTTTAAAACAATAAGGATTCTTTATCTGCTCGATAAAAGATGCAATTCTTTCATCAACCGAAAGCTTATCGTTTATGCGTATATCCTGTAAATCAACAAGTGTATCCCTATCAACATTAGTAACATCAACATCTCTTAACTTTATTAATTCCTCTGCCGTCATCCAATCCCTCCAATCTACATAATAATAATTGCCACCCATACAGGTGGCTATGTAAAGCCGGGGCAGATGCTCCGGCACTATTCTTTATTCGTTATACTTTCCTACCATTCCAAGCTGTATCTGCATCCCCAGTGTAATCTTAAGCATCTGAAATGTGCTTACCTTTCCGACCTGACGCATCAAATCTCCATATCTTACACAGCATAACTGTTCACACAATGCTATGCTGTGCCTGTCAAGCCCTTCTGCCTGAAAACCATTGATAAATACATGAGTCGGCATATAGCGTTTCTTTTTTATCTTACTGGTAAGGGGAACAGCATGAAGTACCATGCTGTGTTCATTCGCCCGGTTATTGCTGACAATCACTACAGGACGTATGCTGTGCTGCAGATGATCCTCGTCATCTTCCGGCGGTCCGAAATCAACCATCCAGATATCGCCTCTCTTAATTTCCATCAGATTCACTTCCTTCCTGTTCTCTGATATATTCCCTTGCTTCGTCCTCTGTAGGACAAGAGACCACACGACTGCCTTTCTCATCAATCACTGTGGTCTCTGATGGATAAATGATACAGCCTAGCACCCAGCGCCACCGTCCCAGACAAGCGTAGCAGGTTCAAATCCTCTGTTCTCTTCATTTATGCTGACATTGTGCTCGGATGCCAGCTTCATAATGCTTTTTACCTTTTCTCTATCCGTTGAAATATCCCAGATACTTCTAACAAGAATACAGATGATTCCTTCTCTTTCTATATAGTAAATGAGCTTATCTATGGCTCTGTCATCCTTGAAAACAGTTTCAACAACCTTCATATCATTCTGCTTTGCGTAGACTTCCATTCTGTCGGCAACATGGTTTTCCATGCTGCCCACAAATACAAGGCACTGATTTGTTCCTGTCTGTTCCATAACTGCCTCCTTAATTCTGCTGTGAAATTATTCCGGAACGGAAAATTCTGTCTAACTCCTCAACAAGTTCTGAATCATCAGCGTTACAGTCATTACAGCCACAATATCCATCACTGTTCAGTGCATCATAATACTCATCCATATCTTCCTTTGCCGTTTCAACGGTAATTCCAAAACGGGCAAGCAGTTCAATGGTATCTATTACCTCTTTATCCGCTGTGCCAACCATCGCACTGGAAAGTGTTACAACTGCATCAATATCCTCAACCTCTGCCATACCAATAAACGAATATTTCATCGGCATACTCATACCCGCCTGGTAATTTTCACCAAGAAGGGCAACAATCTCATACTCATGCTTCTCACAGTATCTCTCAAGCACTTCCACAATCATGTTGTTTACTGTTTCATTTGTTGTTCCACTGATATAAATTACTGCTTTATTCATCGTAATAATCTCCTTCACTAAATAAATTTTGTTTAGAACTGTTGGGAAACCGCTTGGATATTTCCCTATGTTTGATTTGATATTCGCGCGATATTATCTCCTCACATAAAGGGACTTAACTCTCATTCACTGTCTGTTGGTCCGGTAAAATGTGGCACAGGTTGACAATGCTAAATCCCTTTGTGTGAGAAGACAATGTGGAAAGCAAAACCTTCCAATATCTTCTCAAGTCTCTCTGACTCATCCCCCGGCGGGGTAAAGCGATTCTATGCCAGCTGCAATCATCATGTAGTATCCATGCCCATCAAGGACTTGCATCGGTAGCCACTCCTCGGAAATGCTTTTCGCTGAAATCCGAATGCGTTATTAAACTCATTATCTCCGGGTGCTACTCCGGTAGGCTCTGCCCTCTGCTCTTAACCTTCACAGGCACACATAATATCTGTTTCTCATAATCAGCATATAAGTGAGGTCAGTCATCGCACGAAACGGGGCATCGCCACCTGACAAACGTCAGGCGAGAAATAATTAACGGAATCGCCGTGTCCTATTCAGTTTTCAAAGATCAGTAAGGTTTCAGAACCTTCTGTCGCATCAGTGTTTGTTCGCTCTTTCCTTCGGAAAGTTGTATCTCCTGATTTCGCTTAGGTCATCAACCATGGTTAAATTGTATAAAAAAAAGACGCATCCAAACACGGAGCGTCCATACGAAATTCTATATTTTACTCGTAGTACTACTACGATTTTTATACAGCAACTGGTTTCATTCGCAATATTTTCAGCATTTCCATAAGCTGCTTCTTTTCAAAATCAGTACATTGCTGCATCTCTTTTGTAAATTCATCAACACCACTATCCTTCTCATTATCATCCAGAGGCTTGTCTTTTTCAAAATAGAAGTTGTCAGCAGATACATTGAACTCTTGGCAAAGTATAATAATAATATCATGAGGTATTGGTCGTATTCCTCTTTCATAATGGGATATCGTTTCTGTACTCAGATTCAAATATTCTGCTAACTCTTCTTGATTCTTTCCTATCTTTTTTCTTAGTATTTTTAGCTGTTTTCCCATAACCTTAGCATCAAATACTTTATCCTGAGTTCCCATGTTCTGCTTCACCTCCTTCGTACTTATTTTTTCTGCGGAGGCAAATAAAAAAAGACCTCCACAACAAAACAGAAAATTCTCTTCAAGTCTAAATTTCCACTTTTCCAATCATTCGTCTATTTTCGTTATGTAAGTCTTTAAATTTTTTCCTAATTAAATCAAATATGTATTAATCTATTTTATCTTCTTTGCCTAATCACTTTTTCTCTCTAATCATCTTTTCTAAATCAATCTCGGCATATGTCTTTTCACTAAATTACAATACACTTAAAATATTCATTCTTATCAATCAATTTCATTACATTTTTCTAAGTTTAATATTCATTCATTTGATTTTAGACATTTCAATATTCAGTTGTGGTTTTGTATTTTACCATTATTTTCCTGTTCTTGTCAACGGTTTTCGACAACTTCTCGACAAATTTCTTACAATCGGTAATATCGGTAAATTTGACTTACATAACACTAAAAGCAAAAAAGACGCAAAGAAAATCAGGTAAGAATCTTACCCAACTTTCCCTGCGTCTCTGGTGCTTGACAATACTTCACTACACCCTGTGTAGCTTTTTATGAAATATGCCGCCCTTATCAGGTGAGCCATAATTCAGTTTTATACTTTAAATACACCTTTCTTGCTGTGGCTTATCAAATAGCCCTCTGTGTATTTCTTCAACACTAAAGTTCTCTTACATCTGTCGCATTTCATGCAAACAGCCTGTACAACTACTAAATTATCATCATTCTGGATTAAATAATCCCAAAAATGTCTGCCGCATTTTTTGCAGCGAAATTCAATTACTCCATTTTTATCCATCTCAGTCTGCTCCTTTACAATACAAAATCAACAAGTTTCATTTTGTACTTGAAAAGGAAAGGGAAATCACCTTTGCAAGTCTTCTTACTGCCGGGAGTTCCGACGCATACTTTGTATGCCCCTGCATATGCTGATCTCGAAGCCAACTGATTACATACCATCGTACATAATCATGCTCCGGCTCTTCCCTCTACAAACCACATATTGTTATCCTCATAGAACAAATGGGTTTCTTTCCCATCTATTATACAAGTATATCTCATTCCTACTCCGCCAGCTTTTAGACTGGCAGCCCGCCTGATATCTGTAATGCGCTGAATCTCATAAATGTGTCCATCCTGCCATTTAACACTGACCGGCTTCAGCTGTCCCTCTTTACTAAACACAGCAGTCACATCCACATACACTTTATTCGTATTCATGCTTCAGCCACTCCTTTCTCCACAACTGTTATTGTTCTTTCCGCTAAACTCTTTTCCTGCATTATTCCTACCTCCAATGCAAATTGCGAATACATCAGTGTATTACACCAAATGTACCGTTCCTAAAAGTAACCATGTGGATGAACCGTATGCTCTTCCTTTGCATTTACAGCCGAAAGAATCGTATCACCCAGCATCAGTCCTCGTTGTATACTGTAGAAACCAAATCGTCTTCGTATATCATCAACCGCTGCATCCATCTTCATCATTTTGTCTCTCAATTCTGCATTATGGAATAAATCCAGCTGCTCCCAATAGTTGTCATTCACAAGGTCTGCTCCTCGAATACCAACGCTTCTAATAGGCTTC
Source organism: uncultured Eubacteriales bacterium (assembly GCA_900314525.1). GTDB lineage: Bacteria > Bacillota > Clostridia > Lachnospirales > Lachnospiraceae > Bovifimicola. The sequence goes on along the minus strand of OMVN01000050.1, from coordinate 7,430 downwards.
TGCCAGTTATAGCTTTGTTTAAAAAGCATAAATCCGACATCCGCAATCTCTTTTGTAATATTCGTAGCATTTTGCACCTTCATCTGTTTTGTGTAAGAAAACAGCTCATTATCACGAATACTGATTTCTACAATCCTGCAACGAAAACCATTCTCTCTAAGTCTCGCTGCAACGCTCTCTGCAAGAACATACAATACAATTTTTACATCTTCGTCATTCTCTAAATCTCTTGGAGTGGTTGTACTGTTTCCAATCGACTTAACCGGAGCTGATGTATTCTCTTTTCTTACCGGTGAAGTATCATAACCATTGGCAAATGCCCATAGGATACTTCCCATTTTACCAAGATAACTGTTCAACCACTTTTCATCAGCCTTTGCTATATCACCTATGGTATGAATGCCCATTTTCCGCAATTTACTGTCTGTACTTCTTCCCACATATAATAAGTCAGAAGCCGGAAGATTCCATGCTTTTGTCTGAAACTCATCCTTATATATGGTTGTGATGGCGTCGGGTTTCTTATAATCAGAACCGAGCTTTGCAAATATCTTATTAAATGACACACCAACACTTACTGTTATGCCAAGTTCTGATTTCATTCGATTACTTATTTCATGTGCAATCTTGTAACCATCACCTTTAATAGAAGCACTTGCTGTAACATCAAGCCAGCTTTCATCAATTCCATAGGGTTCCTGTAAATCCGTGTACTCACCATATATCTCGTGAGCCATCTTTGAAAAACGAAGATACAAGTCCATTCTCGGAGGAACAAATGTAATATCGGGACACACCTGTCTTGCCTGCCACAGAGCCATTCCGGTCTTTACTCCATGTTTCTTCGCTACATAATCAGCAGTTAATACGATTCCGTGTCTCGCTTCCGGGTCACCACCTACTGCAACAGGCTTTCCACGAAGCTCCGGATGATGCAACAGCTCAATACTCGCATAGGTAGGTAAGAGAAAAGCATTACTGCTCTTCCCTCCCCTAAGAACCGTACGTGATAGTTTCCCATCATACGGCTCAAGCCTTAATTAAGTGTAATACTGCCGTAATACACCGCCACATCATTCATATACTGTTATAAAATTGCTTGTTTTATTATTCTTTCTTTTCTCCAGATAATCTTGCCAGTTTATATCGTACGGATTAACATCCGTTTTAATCATTGTATGTCTTGTAATCCTTGTATCTCCTGCGTAGACAAGAGATATGAAACTATCTGTATCTGTCTTTTCGCTAAAGCACCATATCCTGTTACCAATTTTGTGGAAGTATTTGTCCTTTATCCACCGTGCACTCTTTCTCTTATGTCTCCGTTTCGCCCATCTCCAAAGTGCTTCAAAGATTTGATAATCTACATATCGAAAGGCTTCTGTTGAAACATTGTGCTTATGGAAGTTAACCCAACCTCGTATCATAGGATTTAGTTTGTTGATTAAATCGGACTGCTTCGCTGTTTTAAAAGCTTTAATTGTCCCTCTACATTTTCTCAAGAATGTTTTTATATTCGCTTTAGACGGCTTGGTTAGAAGTTTATCTCCATACTTTCGAATATTGCATCCTAAGAAATCGAAACCATCATGTATGTTTGTTATAACCGTTTTCTCATCGGATAATTCGAGTCCTCGTTCTTTCATGAATGCTTTTACAAGAGAAAGGACTTCCTTTTCTAATCTTTCTTTGGAATCCCCTGTAATAATGAAATCATCAGCATATCTCACCATATTGACCTTGGGATTTATAATCTTTCCGTTTTCCCAGCGTCTCTTGAAGTGCTCCTTTAATAAAGGTTCTAAACCATCTAGGACTGCATTACATAGAGTTGGGGAAATTGCTCCACCTTGTGGTGTTCCTTGTATTGTATCAAACCATTTTCCGCTTTCTATGTAACCAGCTTTCAAAAACTTTTCTAATATGGTAGTGTCCATGCATATATTTTCCAGCATCCACTTATGATTAATGTTATCAAAACATCCCTTTATATCTCCTTCCAAAATCCATTCGGGAGCTGATTTTCGTGCAAGGTCTGCGAAGCACAATTCGATTGCATCCTGCACACATCTATTAGCTCTAAATCCCATTGAACACCTGTCTGCAACAGTTTCTGTAACTGGTTCTAACGCTAATCTGTATAATGTCTGCATTGCTCTGTCTATCATTGTTGGGATGCTTAGAGGTCTCTTTTTCCCGTTTTTCTTACGAATATAAACTCTACGAAGTGGTTGAGGTTGGTATCCTCTACGACTCAGCATTTTGATAGCTTTAAACTTATCATCACTGGATTTCCAACAAATTCCGTCAACACCTGGTGTGTTCTTTCCTTTGTTGGTTGTTACTCTTTTTACAGCAATTGCCTTTGCATAGAATGAATGTACAAGAGTCCACTGCAAAGCTTTAACTTTGTTATACCGCTTCTCCTGTACTGACTTTACAATACGCATCTGAAGTTTCTTAACCTCGTATTCCGCCTTGACAAAATCAATGTCTTCCCAGCGTCTAATTTGATTAGTTGGTGCACACGATTGTTCGTACATTTGCTTTCCACCTTTCAGAAATTCTTCAAATTCTCTTGTAACATAAGACCTAATGGAAGTCTGCCCTCTTTCGAGTGAAATATATATTTCTATCTTCAACATTACATTGAAGCCTTCGCTTTTTCCATTTTCCTATACCCACAAATTCATTGATTTTCCTTGCGGAATTTCTACCGTATATGTTTAATATAAGGAAATTTATGGGCTTACCCTGTTTCGACACCATTAAGGCTAATAGGTTAGGCTCCACCTTTTTGCCGACGATTATTTTGTCCGTGTAGTTATTGCTGCATTTACTATCCAATCGTATTCCCATTTTGGGTCAAGCCTTTGAGTAGCTTAAGCTTGTTCATCATAACGGCATTTATCAGCGGTTCAGTTATCTTAGCCATACTATTCCAACCAATCTCCCCCACCATTGCTACTATGGTGGTCTTTTCCTCTCACAATTCCAATTCAGTGCTTTGCACTGGGAGATTTTGTCTTATCTTGTTTCCTCACACCAGTTACCTTAGTGCTTTGTAGATAATAGGTTCAGCCAACGGAATGACTGGTCTCTTCATTGAGACACTTAATGGTGCGACTTTTCAGGTCACACACAGGAGTTAATATCACTATGTAAAATAACTCTGTCTCCCACAACATTCACCTCCAGTCTGT
>OMVN01000050.1:0-4199 GCA_900314525.1 uncultured Eubacteriales bacterium | reverse complement strand
TATTATCCTTAGAAAAGAGGCGGAATTATGAGAAATATCGGTGAAATCATTTCTTCTAACAGAAAGAAACTGAAGTTATCTCAGCCAATGTTAGCTGAACTGCTACAGCAGGAAGGAATTAACCTTACGGTAAAAGCAATCTCCAAATGGGAGACAAATGCTACTGAACCCAGTGTAGCAACCTTCCTTGCAGTATGCAAAGTATTAAATATCACAAATATATATGAAGAATATTTTGGAGTAAATCCGGCAGATCCACTCTCTTCCCTTAATGATGAAGGGAAAGAAAAGGCTTTGGATTACATTGGATTGTTGCATGACAGTGGCAAATATGAAAAACAGACTGCAAAGATTATTCCATTTTGCAGATATATTGATGTGTATGATAATGCAGTATCTGCCGGAACCGGAAACTTTCTTGTGGATGGACCGAAAGAAACAATCGGGCTTACAAAGGATATTATCCCGGATACTGCAAGCTATGGTGTAAAAATCAGTGGTGACAGTATGGAACCGGAATTTGAAGATGGACAGATTGCCTGGGTTTTGAAACAGGATATTCTTGAAAATGGAGAAATTGGTATCTTCTATCTTAATGGAGATGCCTATATTAAAAAACTACAGGATGATAAGAATGGCGTATTTCTTATTTCCCTCAACGAGAAATACTCTCCTATTCCCGTAGGTGAGAATGACCGCTTTGATATTCTTGGAAAAGTGGTTGGAAAGAATCATCCGGATGAAATTAGAGATTTCCTGCAATAAACGAGTCCGTATTTTAGGACAGTATTTTCTGTATCCTTGGTAATAAAGAATGTATGAAAGTAGGTGTTTACTATGGCGGTCGTTAATAACCTTAAAGAAATTCGTGAATCACGAGGTCTGCTCCAAGAGGACTTAGCCTCTGCCACCGGGTTCTGCACAAAAACTATCGGCAGAGTGGAACGTGGTGAACGGGCACCATCCGCTGAATTTATGCTCCGGATTGCAGCATATTTCAATTTGCTGGTAGAAGATGTGTTTAAGTTGGAAGAGCACTGACGCATTAGTCGGTGCTCTTCCTGTTTTCAGTGCACTAATATACGAGAACCTACTTTAGTTAATTCTATACATCATCAATTCGATAAACTGAAAGTTGTCGAGTTCTTCGTATAGAAAAAACAGCAATTTCATTCTATCGAGATTTTCAATTCTACGTCTCCGTTACTCAGCAATTCAAGAATCTCACTCTCTGACATATCCATTTTTCCCAGTCTTGTGTATGACCACGAATTTGAACCATAGAATACAACAATATTATTTCCATTATACAAAACAATATCACCATTATGTGTTGTTGTTTGCTTATCATTCCTTGTATAACTTCTTCCCAAAGAACCAACCTGCTCATTGTCGCTATACATAGACATTGATACAATAATATCCCCTGATTTGGCCTGCTCCACCAATTCTTTTGTTGTGTCATTATCTTCCCAAGAAACAGGAATCTCTGTGTCATTTATATATAATTTCATACCAGCATCCTCACTTACATCATCAGTGTTTTCAATGGTAGCAGTAATCTTCGTGTATTCATCTGACTTATTGTTATCATTCTGAATTCCCACCTGCGATTCAGAAGTCGTATTCTCATGCATTGTGGTATCATTTGTTTCCTGCAAATTTTCAGAACTACTACCTCCGCATGCTGTCAAACAAAATGCAAAAATCAAGTAAGCAATAAACGTAGATATGTGAAATATGCGCCCCTTCATGCTTATACACCGGCTCCCATGTCGTATGCCTCTTTCAACTTAGTATTTTCTAAAATCTCGCCACCCATGGTTACACCACCGCAGAAAACATATCCTTTCAGTTCCGCCTTATCAAAGCAATCAATCCAGCCATTTAGTCCTGACAAGGCTTTTTCATATACATGCTCTTCATCCTCGGCTGCTGTGGTAAGGAAATAAACATCTCTAAACTTATAATCCTTAGAAAACATAGGATTTAAGCGATCAATAAGTACTTTCATCTGACCGGACATCTCGTAATAGTAAATAGGTGTTGCCCATACTACGATATCGGCGTCAATAACCTTATCCATTATCTTGGTCACATCATCTTTGATTAAACAATTACCAGTCTGCTGACATACAAGGCACCCCTTACAGAAACCTATCTGTTTATCTTTTAACGTAATAAACTCTACTTCATTTCCTGCATATGATGCCCCATCCGCAAAACTCTTTGCAAGAGCTTCCGAATTGCTGTTTGCTCGTATACTTGTTGAAATCACTACAATCTTCTTGTTCATCAGATCACTCTCCTTCTTGATATTTTTAGAAACTTTCTCTGAAAATCTGTTCAATCTCACCTGCATCAAGCACCTTGTAACCACCAGAAAGAACTATTGTACCCTTCACAAGATCCGGAATCATATCCTCTGTTGCTCCAAGTTCTGTAATGTTCAATACAAGACCAAGTTCCTTCATCCAGTTTTCCATTGCTACAAGACCCTCAGACGCAATCGGTTCTTCAGTCTTTCCTGTCACATCAATATCCCATACATTCTTTGCAAAACGAACAAACTTCGCAAGTCCATAAGGCATAATATGCCTATAATATGGCAATGAAACTGCAGCCAACGTCATACCATGTGTTGCATCAGTACATGCTCCCACAGACTGACCAAGCATATGTACCATCCAATCTGTTGACTTTGCCTTTGCAACCAATGTGTTGAGTGCCCAGGTTGCAGACCACATGACATTGCTCCTTGCTTCATAATCCTGTGGATTCTTATTTGCGATACGACTTGAATGTATTACAGACTTCATCAGTCCTTCACTGATATAATCACTGGTATTATCATCTTCTCCGGAGAAGTACTGCTCACATATATGGTTAAAGATATCATAAATTCCTGAAATCATCTGATAATGAGGAAGCGTCAGTGTGTATCTCGGATTCAAAATAGAGAATCTAGGCATAATCTTTTCATCTGCAAAAACATGACCTATCTTCAGCTTTGCATCATGGTTGGTAATTACTGCTCCTGCGTTCATCTCAGAACCAGTACCAACCATTGTCAGCACACATCCTACGGGAATTATCTCACACGCAGGCTCCTCAAATTTTAGGTAATACTTTTCCCAAGGGTCTTCCTCACAATGAACAGATACTGAAACTGCCTTGGCATAATCACATACAGAACCACCACCAACAGCTAGTAGCAAATCAACTTTATGGTTCCTTGCTATCGCAACACCCTCATACAGTTTTTCAAGGGTGGGATTTGGCATTACACCTGCAATCTCTTCAACATTCTTTCCCTCTTCTTTGAGGATAGCCATTACTTAGTCATAGATTCCATTTTTTTGATAGAACCTCCCCCATAGATAAGCACCACATTTTGTCCAAATTTTTTAAGCTCCGTACTTAAATTTGAAAGAGAATCCTCTCCAAAATATAACCTTGTCGGCTTACAATAAGTAAAATTTCCTAAGATAATATGCTCCTTTCACTTTACACAAAGTTAGGCGTTTGTGAAACGCCACAAGCCGCATAAATACGGCATATTTTTTGTTACAAAATAAAATATCTCCTCACGGGTTATGGTATAATAGAATTGCCTAGAAACTAACAACCAAGCCCCGAAAGGAGACATTTATATGATACCACATAAGATATTTTTGAAGATTGTAAAAATATTTTTGAAGAAGACAAACCTCAGTTTCTTTCTTTACTAGAGGAACACATTAATCTTAGTGATTATATTCCTCTTGAATTCTATAACCATTTTTATGCATCAACGGGACGTTCCCGTAAATACTCTTTAACTTCCCTTTTATGGGCTGTGATCCTACAGATAATATTTTCTATTCCTACAGATCAGCTGTTACTTGTTTTTTTACATTACTCTCAGCATCTTCGTGATTTTTGTGGTTTCAAAAAAGTTCCTGATGCTTCTAAAATCACTCGTTTCAAACAAGATTTTGAAAATGATATTGAAAATGTTTTCCATAATCTTGTTGACATTACAGAACCAATCTGCAAGGCTATTGATTCTGAAAAAGCGGCTATGCTTTTGTTTGACACTTCCGGTATCGAAGCATGGGTTACAGAAAACAACCCAAAATTCGCCAACCGCATTATCAAACAGTTAAAAGCCTATGCAAAAACTTTGGAATCTAATAATGATTTCGATCCCTATAAAG
>OMVN01000051.1 GCA_900314525.1 uncultured Eubacteriales bacterium | reverse complement strand
AGAAGAATTTGCATATGTTCATTATAACCACGAACGACCGCATTCTTATAATAATTACAAAACGCCATTTGAGGCACGCTACGGGGTGTAAACCCTGTATCAATAAAAATTAGGTCAAAGTGTTACAAAAATGCTTGACCACAACAAATCTTGATTGTTCCATTTTGTGTTTGTGTCAATTTCTGCATAATATGGTCGATTTCTGCAATTTAGTTGACTAATGCGCTGAAGAAAAATATAATAATAAGGAGATTTATGAAATTTTTTTATATCATCTTTCCTTACTATGAATGTAGGGAATGGGTTAAGGAATTTAGTAAGATGTGTCGAAATACAACACAGTGGAGTATAAAATATCAGGGACAAATTGTTATCAAATAGCCGGAAAGGAGGAGACAACACAGATGTTCAAAATTGCAATATGTGATGATGAAAGTCTTTTTACAGAAGAACTAAGAGAATTGCTCTCTGGCTATATGATGGAAAAAGGTCTTGATTTTGAAATAGATACATATAGTTCTGGGGAAGCACTGATAGAATTAGGAATTGAGGTAGTGCGGTATAATATTGTGTTTTTAGATATCAATATGGAGAAAGTTGATGGTATAAAGACGGCTGAGATGATCAGAAAAGTAAGCCGGGAAGTATTTATAGTATTTGTGACTGCATATGTGAATTATTCGCTGGAAGGATACCGATTAGATGTTGTAAGGTATTTGTTAAAGGGTAATGCCAATTTTCAGAGCAAAGTTAATGAGTGTATGGATGCAATTTTTGATAAGATGAATTATTCCGTGACGAAAAAGAAATTTGACTTTAAGGAGGGGAGAAAAGAACTATCACTGGAAAGATTATTATATATTGAGAGCAAGTTGCATCTACTTGAGTTTCATGTTATGGAGGATACTGAAACAGTGTATACCATGTATGAGACATTAAATGTGCTGGACGATATGCTTTCAGAAAATGGTTTTATCAGGACACACCAGAGTTATCTTGTAAATGCAAAACATATCAAGAATGTTGTGCGTTGTAAAGTGATATTATCAAATGGAGTTGAGTTATCCATACCCAAAGTAAGGTATACAGAAGTTAGGAAAAAGTTTATAGCGTGTCGGGGAGAAGTGTAGATGTTTGATTTAATGCAGAATATATTGTTGATATTTATCGAGGCAATATGTTGCAAGATTTTTTTTGAAACTTTTGGTAAAATACGACATAAAGGGTGGATTAATATAATACAGGTTATGCTATTATTGGGTAGCATGTGTCTTTATTCGTATGCCTTATCTGAATATTTCGTACTAAGGCAGATTATAGCGATTTCTGTATTTTCATTATTTATGCTTTGGCATATTAAAATTAGTTTAAAAAAATCTTTTATATTGGCTATATTGTTTGATGCATTGCTATTGGCAATGGATTATCTGATCTATTTGATTTGTAGATGGTTTTCTTTAAGCAATGAGTCGTTAGGACAGCAGTATGATATTGGATTTGCATTGGTTTATCTGTTGGCAAAGGTTATATTGTTTTTTGCTGTTCTTATCATTAGGAAACGGTTTGGTAAAAAATCAATAGAGATGATGTTGGACACAGAATGGTTAAGGTTTCTATTTTTTCCTGTGTTTATCATAGTAGCGATTTCTACAATGCTGTCTGTTTTTGGATATGTGCAGACAGTAGAACAGGCGAATCTATTGTTTATTATTGCATTTGGAATGATAGGAATGAATATTGTTGTGTTTTATTTAATTAACGATGTTGTGGAAAGGGAAGCACAGATGCATGAAAACAAGATTTTTCAAATTCAGACGAAAAATCAGTTGGAAATGTATCAGTCTATCTCTGAAAATTTTGATAATCAAAAAAGAAAGACACACGAATATAAAAATCAGATTTCATGTATAGAATCCTTGCTAGATAAAAAGCAATATTCCAAATTAGAAGAATATGTAAAAAAGATTTATGGCTCTTTGAATAACGAACCGGATGCCATTAATACCAATAATGTAATTGTAAATGCCATACTTAATACAAAGTATCAGGAGGCGGATGCAAAGGGAATTGTTTTTGTATTCAGAGTAAATGATCTTTCAGAGCTGAAAATAAAAGATGAAGATGTGGTTACTATCCTTGCCAATTTACTGAACAATGCCATTGAAGCAAGTGAGACATGTGAGGATAAAAAGGTAATTAGGTTCAAGTTCGTTAAAGAAGATGATATGATAATCATTGCGGTTAAAAACACATATAATTATGATGTTATATATGAGAATGGCGAGATAAAATCTACGAAAACATCAAGTTTGGATGAACATGGTGTAGGAATAAAGAATGTGATAAAAATTATTGAGAAATATGATGGTTCATACGTTATTGAAGATAAGAATAAGGAATTTTTCTTTTCAATTATTATTCCTGCATGAAGCATTCCTGCATGAATGCGATGTTAAAATGATTGGATTCAAAACTATATTTTGCCGTTTTCTGCAAAAAATAGTCCATTTTCTGCAAGCTGTCTTGTTTTTTTTGATGTATAATTCATACTGAATAATTAGGAGGCATATTTATGATAGAGAAGATGGCATTAAAGGTTGTCAATCAAATGGAGATGCAGAAGATAATAAGCAAATCAAATTGCGAATATTACGAATATGCATTAATAGGTATGGCTGAACGTACTATAACAATTGGAACTATGTTACTTTTAGGACTGTTATTTAGGCAATTCCTGCATACCATTTGTTTTATTGTATTTTTTCTTTCATTGAGGAAACGTACAGGGGGATTTCATGCGGATAAGTTTTGGCAGTGTTATCTGGGAACAATTATTTTTTATATTGCAATTATGCAGATTGTACCTATTCTTTGTAGAAAGCCGCATGTTATGTATGGGTTACTATTACTTTCAATTCTTTTAATCTGCATAATGGGAACAATAAACCATCCTAATATGGATATGAATAAAAGTGAATTGGATGAGTCGAAAAAAGCAGCAAGGTTGTTGCTTTTAATGGAAGTAATGATACTCGTTGTCTTAGTTTATTTGGAAGCTGATATTTTGTATATTGGCTATATGTCAATAGCTGTCATCTTATGTGCGTTCCTGATGTGTCTGGCAAGAATAATAAAACAGGAGGTAAAGGTAAAATGAATGGAAAAGAAAAAATCAACAAAAAGGCATTAAAGGTAGTGGAAAGAATTGCCCGTAATGAGGTTGAAAAAGTTAGGTGTGGGTGGCCGCCAGTTTGTTCTGGGATTCTTCATCAGCCGAAAAGACCGAAGCAGAAAGAGGATTAAGATTTAATAGTAATGTGGCAATAGTAATAAATCAAAGTGTATTTTGAACAAGAAAATTAAGTATAAGAAAAAGCCTTTCAGAATGGTATGGTGTCTGAAAGGCTTTTGTGCCGTTTTCTGCAAAAATGGTTTATTTGATATACATAGATACACGATCACGCAAAGTATAAGTTTATTTTAATAAGGAGGTGTTGAAATTAGTGAGCTTTTTATGGCTGAAATAATGCAAGATTGTGTGTTCTGTAGTAACCCTGATGTGAAAGCATAAGGGAAAATAATCAATTTAATTTAAAGGAGGATTTTTTATGAAGCGTAAATTATCATTACTTCTCGTAGTAACATTATTATGTACATTGTTTGTAACACCTGTGTCTGCGGCTGAAGCAGCAAGTTATACAGGAGATCAGGCAGTGGTGACAGCCACAAGTGGTTCAAACTATTTTTCAAAAATCACGCCCAAGTTAAATTCTCTTAATGGTTCTTCTGCAATGGCAACATTGTCATCGGGAAGCTGCTCTGGTAATGAGAGAAGCATTACATCTGTGAGCGTGAACTGCAGAGTAAGTAGCGGAAGTTCCAGATATACATTGTATGTCATATCGCCGGATGGAACAACATTATCTAAAAGTTGTGGAACAAGTAGCGCAACATATACTTTTACAGGATTTAACGGCGAAGATCCTAAAGGGGATTGGATTATTATAATCATATCAGATGGAGTAGTTACTACAGTAACAGCGACATTAAAAGTAAATTACAATTACTCATATTAAATACAGTATGAATTGAATTTGTAAAATTGATTTGGAAGGAGGTGGAATAGTATGTCAATTAGTATAGCTGGAAGCAGTTACGGACAACAGGCATATAGTAGCATTAACGTAAACAGCAAGCAGTATAAAGCTGCTGCGGATGAGTATTTAGATGCTGTTATTGCTGAAGAGGCTATGATGACACCTGAACAAAAAATGATGTATGAGTTGATGGGGGGGCGAGAAGCACACATGAAAAATGTGATGAGCAACTTTAATTCAGATGGGGATTTTATCGGTCCCGGAGGGGTTGTTGTTCCCGGCATGTATCATGGAAAAGATGGTACGGTGGATCGTTCGACTTGGCAGCAGATAATAAGTGTCTCTGACGAAGCACGACAAAAGATGTTTGACAATGTGAAAAGAGAGTTCATTCAGGAGAATGGAATCTCCAATGGCGATACAACAAAAAGATCAAAGATATTTAAAGAATATCAATTGAGTGTAAAGAAAGAAGATCGTGCGAAAGGAACATGGACTTTGCAACAGTATGAGGGTAAATACCGTTCTGCCATGTATGCAGCTGTAAAGGCAGCGAATCCAGACTGGGAGCCGGGACAGCCGTTTGATTCCAGCATATTGGATAGCGTAACAAGGGAATCGGTGGAAAGCAATCTAGTACAAAGTGGCAACCAGTTTGTTAGAAAATCTATTGATTACAGTGTTTAACTTCATGTGCACATTAAGGTGTTCGTTTCAGAGTGTTGTAATACTATATCTAAAATGGAGCTACATAGTAATTTTTGTGGCTCCATTTTTAAGAATATATGACAATTATTTGATACAAGCGTTTTAGACGATTTTATTAAGAAAAAGCACAGAAAGTATGCATGGCAAATATTAACTCAATCTTGTCATGTGTATTCTTATGACTTTACCTTATTTCCATAAAATATATTTATTTGACTATTTACTTAGAGGATATAGAACAGTATATGTAGGACTGCTCTATATTCTCTTTTTCATATAATAAATGATAGATATTTAAGTGATTTGTAGTATAATTGTTACTGTGTAGGAGGACTGGCTATTATGAAAAAGAATGAAAATGTTCTTCCCTTTTTGGAAAAATTCATGTTGCCGCCAGACGATTATGAAATATTCAAATTTGGTGGAAGCTCCTTAAAGAATGAAGAACGTGGAATAAAAACCATGTTGAAGTATTTTTCTTCCTATTTTACGGAAGAACAGTTAAAAGAGAATATGGCAAGGTATAATCTGCAGACAATGTTTGATATAGTCAAAAGATACTTTGCAAAGGAATATGGTTACATCGGAACAGAAATTGAATTGAGCAACCTATATCAGAATTCGATTAACAGTTATATATATAATGATAGGATAAATCCGGCATTTGTACATATTGACGAGCTATTTGAATCAACTGTAATGGGGTTTTTGCTGGCAATGTTTAAATGGTCTAAGGATTTTGAAAATCTGGAGACATACGGAGAATGTTTCAAATATGTATTATTTTTAATGAATGACGTATGTATATTTGGGGAAATGCAGGGCATAGATGCGAATCAGGCATTGATGGATACTGTAAACGGAGACATTCAGATACTTCAGCTTGCTGAGGACTGCTATTGGACAATTGTGGTATTCAGTCTGGCACATGAGATCGCACATGCATATCTGGCAGCTATTGGCAGGGAATATACCAAAGAACATCCTGAAAAAGAGGAATATGATGCCGATATGATAGCCTATCATATTGTATTGAAGATTATCATGGAAGAAAAGGATTCAGATACTATTCTCGAAGATTATACTTATCTGGCACCGATGATTTATATGGATTTTTTTGATTTGTATTATTATACAGACAGGGTGATGTATAAGACTGTATTCTATGACTGGCAGCATCCGACACCAGTAAAGCGAAAGAATCGGTTATTTGCAGTTGCTGACAATGACGATTATGATTTTGATACTGTAGATGGGAATCATTTGTATAGTGGTTTTCTGGATGTATATGACGAATTCAAAGACCAGCTTCTTATGAAAATGGAAAGGGGAAAGTTGGATAAGGTTCTGCGGACAGAAAAGAGAGAACTTATGAGGAGGAGATCTGACAATGACTAGGAAAGAAGCAATGGAATACAATGACAGCCTGAAAAAGGAATTAGAGCAGGCTGCATTGGAGTATGGATTAGAGGAATCAGCGGGCACTTACATAGTGGATAATTATATTACCGTGTTGCCGGAAGATGCAAGAAAAGGCATGATATTTTTGGGAGAAGATTCTGCATCTTATAAGGCGGGCAATATAAAAATGGATTTGAAGAAAGCAATCATTGCTGGGCTGGAGTTTGTGGCATCTGTCAGTAAACCAGAGAGCGTATTTAATTACATTCAATTGATAATCGTTTCAGCATTTTTTATTGGGAAATCAGTAAAAAGGAAATTGGGCAGGATGGAGGCATATGTTGTTTATCTGCTGCATAAAAAAGGTGCATATGATACTGGAGTCGAAGAGGAACGGTTTATCGCTGAAGTACAGGAGTGGTATCAGCAGAAAGAAGGAAAGACTGTTGGGCGGGAAGAGATTGTTGATGCCATTAATAATCTGTATGGGATAAAAGCAGCGGACTTTAATAATGGGAAAATTTATCTGAAAGAGTACGTGTGGGGAGCGGTATAGTAATATTTTTGTTTTGGCGGGGATATATTATGAAATGGGCAATCCAGTACAATATATTTCTTCAAACTTAATACAGTAGCTTATGAGTACCCAAATCGATCTGGTAGGTCGGTGCGGTGTACTCTTTTTTGTTTTCCTTTTTCTGCTATATAAAGCCGTTTTCTGCAAAGAAAATGTTATTGATATGTTTTTCTGATATAATAAAAGTGTATGCAAAAAATTTTTATGCATTATAGATTTATACAATGGTTAAATTGTTTGTATAAATTTAATAAGGTTTGAAAACTTATATTCATGTGAAATGTGGCTTGCGTACATTGCTGTATTGGACGAAGGAGAGTGCGAAATGGATAAATATAAAGAATTGATAGGGCTTTTTTCGGATGTCCTCGAAAAATCGAAGGACTACCATATTGCGTATATCTATCAGGTGGGCTATGTGTCTTTGGTTGGCTTGCTGAGCAAAGAGGAAGGGCAGAACCGGTCAATGATAGTCGATGAAATATTTTCCTCCCCGGAAGGAATGGCGGAAAGTCTACTGCGTAACTGGCGTTGGCAGTGGTTTTATGAAAATAGGGAATTATTGCCACGAAAAGATTATGATGATATTTGCAGACTTGATGACGAGCTGCCGGACAGTCTGCGGGATCAATATAAGCAGGATATTCTATGCTGGCAGGACAAAATACAGGCTGCCCTACAAAAAGAAAGTTAGGTCTGTTTGTATATTAGGCGTCCGATGAGGGAAGTAGCAGAGATAAAAACAAATACGATTGCTTGAAGAAACATATATCTTGTGTTTTGGGTAAAGATGAAAAATAAAGCAAGGAAAAAGCTGATAAGCATCGTAAAATAAGTTCTCTTAATGAATGTGCGGTTTTCCTGTGCATCAACTTCCCGATTTGGATGATCAACTGGACCGATGACCAGTATCAGTACGGCGGCAAACAGATACAGTGCAAAAGAGATCGGAATAGATATTGTTAAATATTTTACTGCCAACAGGGAAAATGTGAGTATAAAGCAGGAACCTATAAAACAGGCAAAATATGTTTTTATATGCAAGCCGCCGCCGTAGGAGCGCATAGGAATAAAGAGCAGGAAAAAGAAAAGGCATTCAGGCAGCATACCGAGAAAAAGCGCTATTATAATGCTGCATATGGTACTCACAGACAACTCTAAAAAGCATTGAAAACCGTACTGATAGATTTCAATTAATTCTTCAGTAATTATCTTTTTTTCATATATGTAATTGGTTAATTTCTTCGCTAAATATTCCATGACAGCTCCTTTTTAAAATTCAAAATCAATCTATGCTACTTGGTGTTCTCTGAATATGATCCATACATGACAATAATAACCTTAAATATATTGTCATTGTCCGTTATATCCATTTGACCGTGATAATTTTCGATGGCATGGTTTATGGATGAAAGTCCAAGACCGTGATATATGTTATCGCCCTTTGTAGTTATGTAATGACCAATAATATCTTTTTTGCACTTTGCCTGATAGTTGTTTCTTATGCATAGCTGAAAGATGTCTTTGGCATAGGAAATATCAAGGCTTATAAATCCTTTTTCGCCTGGAATATTTCGGCAGGCTTCCAGTGCGTTTTCCAGTAAGTTTCCTAAAACTATAGCTAAATGTCCGCTTTCAAATGGAAGAGAAGCGGGTACAAGAACATTGACATTAAGCTGTACATTATCCCTTTGTGCTGCAGTATATGTATGATTGATTAAGGAATCAATGACTATGTTACCGCTGTGGGAAACTTCCTCTGGACGATCTCCAGCACCGACATCTAACATTTGCATTATGTATTTCTCTGCATCACTGGTCTGTCCTGTCTGAACCATTCCGAGAAGACTGGAGAGATGATTTTTCAAATCATGCCGCAATCTGCGGATTTCAAGGTAGAGACTCTCACGTTCTTCCGCTTGTTGGCTGCAAAGTTCTAGTTGCTGCGCATACAGACGGTTTTGCCCACGCAGTTCAGCGTTCCGGCTGATCCAGTCGTAGACCTCAAAGATAACATAGTTTACAATCAGCAGCAGGAAACTCGCTGTGATGGAGAATATCATATATTCGCTATGAACAGCCGCAATAAGAAATATGTGGTGCATCATATAGATACTGCTGACTGGTATCAGTAAAATGCTCAAAAAGTAAAGCAGGGGAATTTCAGAATAGTGGTTATCTTTGATGCAGTGGCTTATGATTACTGATAACAGCAGCATACACATCTTGGATATGAAACTTCCGGCATCCTGAAGCGTTCTGGAATCAAAACCCATAGACATTAGTATCATCATGACGATAACTTCCACTAACATCCATACTGCACATATCAATAAGGAAAATATACAACGCTGTTTGATACTCCTCTTGCGAGTAGCTGAGCTGATCATATATATCAGCAAGACATTCCCGAACAATAGCAGATGTGGCGGGAACACGGAATTGATATTGTTTATGATCAGAAAGACATAATATATGCCCCATTCTATGCAGCTTTTTAAATTTTCATTTGCCGGTCCCAAAAATACTTTCATATATTTTCGTATAATGAGAAGGTGGAGCAGCGATAGGAGCAGTTTGGGGATTATTGTTAAATATTCCGCCATTCTTCTATGACCGCCTTTCCGCCTGCAATTTTACAAAGTTGTTGGCGCACGTCCTTCTGCCGATCCTCGCTGATTTTCAATTCTATTTCTTTCCCCATAAAACTGATAGTAATATTAGAAAAATTCATTTTCTTAACATAGTCGTAATTTACTAAAAAAGACTGGTGTATACGCAGAAAATATTGCCTGCTTGCCACCAGTTCCTTTTCCACATTATTGAGCTTTCCATAAAAATGTTCATCGGAACCGTCCTTAAGGTGGATATAAACGATTCTGTTATTGCTTTCAAAATAAACAATGTCTCTTACAGGCACTTTCTTAATTTCCTTGTTGAATGTAAATTGATAGAATACTTCTGTCTCATTGATGCGTTTATAAGATTCCTTAAAATAACGAGCAAACTGGACATGGTCTAAAGGCTTAGAGAGGAAGCGGAATGGCTCTACTTCAAACAGTTCCTTTAAATAGTTGTCATAGCCTGATACATAAATCAGCAGTACGGTCCGGTCTATTTCACGGATGCACCGTGCAGCCGTTATTCCGTCTACCTGCTCCATTTCAATGTCAATAAATATAAGTTGATAATGCTCGCCGTTCTGAATGCTATTCAGAAGGGTTTTGCCGTCAGAGAATACTTCGGTTTCCACACGGATACTCAGCTTCTTGCTTTCATGAAACACCAGAGCTTCAATTTGCCCGGTAAATTTTAAATCATCATCACATATTGCTATTCTCAGCATTTTTCCTCTCTTCCTTTGCAGATGCTTCCTCGCTTTCCTTTTGCGCCTGCTCTAGGCGCTCAAGTATGCAACGGAGTGTCTTTTGGTTGACTTCGGTCAGGTTCTGATAGCGGATGACAATATCATAACATCTATCCATTTCCTGGTTCATACGGTACTGTCCGTTATAATCACGTTTTACATCTGAAATCCCAAGTATGTAGTCGGTGGTAACATTAAACTGTTTTGATATTTCTATGAGTAAATCAGAAGGAATATCATTAGCATTGTTTTCCATTCTACTTACCGCTTGTTGTGTAGTTCCAATTTTCTCGGCAAGGGCTTCTTGGGACAAGGATAAATTCTTTCTTAATTCACGAATACGATTGTTTTCCATATGTACAACTTCCTTTCATGTACCATTCTTACATAAATATCTAAAATAGACTAACAAGCTAATCGTGTAAACAAGATACATATATAGCGGTAATCCAAACGGATATGCAATTTTAATATCGGTATGGAAATAATTGCGGGAAAAATTACATGCTGTGTCGGAATTTCAACATTGAAGGGGAAAAACCTGAAAAATAAGATATACTTGCAATTAAAATGAAATGGGAGGTGTGTTATATGGCAGGCAGCAAAAAGAAAAATATTGCAGCAACAATTTTGGGAAAAGTGGCACTTAATTCTGCAAAAGCAGCAGCGGACAGCAGATGCATGTATTGCCTCCATCAGCCTAAGCAGCCGGCAGGAATAAAAAAGTTTTCCAGATAAGAAGGCTGGTATATGAAAGAAATTGCTGCCATATGTGTGAGGAAACTTACATATATGGCAGTATTTTGGCGAAAAGGGTTTGGTCAATTCATTTCCAATGTAATGAACTTAAAAATGTACAGTAGACAATCTGTATAGTAAATTGTAAAACACACGTATGATATTCAATATTTGAAACTTATGTATGTGTTTTTATGCGCAAATATAGGACAGAAGTATATTGTATTTTTTTGTTAGTGGCATATGGGATAAGGAGGTATCCCAATTCAATAAAAAATCAGACCTGAGAAAGAATACATATGAAAGGGTGCGACCTGACATAATGTATTCTTTTTTTTATGCTTGTCGAAATATACCGCTTTATGTCTGGGTTTGTATCCGTGGCCCTCCACTCAGTTCTTCATTTCAAAAATAAATTAGAATGGAGAATAGATAAATGAAGGATATAAGATATATTATTGCGGATAACGTGAGGTTATGCCGAAAAAGACAAAATTTAACACAGGCAGAGCTTGCAGAACGGGCGGATCTGTCGTTGGACTCTATAAAACGGATTGAGAGCGGGAAAAAAACAATGTCATTAGAGAATTTTTTAAGACTTTCGGATGCACTCCAGGTGCCGTTATCATTTTTTCTATATGATCAAGAGGATATGATGCCAGAAGCAGAACGGATACATTGTATTTTAAAAGGAAAAAGTGAGAGGCAAAAGGAATATTTGTTACATATGTTGCAAGAGATGACTGAAGGAATGGACAAGCTGTTATAAGATTTAATTAATATATTGTGTTTGGAAAAATTACGAGTAAACTCGTAAAAATTACAACATTAATGCGATAAATAAAAATTGTGATACCATATTTGTTGAAATTAAAATAAAAGATTAGGAGATTAAACAAATGGAAAATGTATCTAATTTATCATTAGAGAAGCAATTGTATTCAATATTTTGTGAAACAGTTACAAAGTATGAATTGTTATCCGGGGTTGAAAAAGTTGTTTTTCTGTTTTCTGGAGGTAAGGATGCAACTTTAGGGTTATTCTTTTTGAATAAATATATTAAGGAAAAGAAATTACCCGTTTCACTTGAAGCGTTAATGGTGGCATATCCCAAACATGTGTATTATCTTGAGGATGGGACAGAGGCTGATTGTTTCGTAGAAACAAAAAGGTTTTGGGAAGAACAGCAGGTTAACGTGAAAGTCTTTGATTCCGAGGAGTGTGATTTTAAAGATGATGAAAAAGGTGCTTGCAAGATCTGCAAAAATGCCAGAAAAGCTATTGTAGACGGATATCTGAATTCTTACATTGAAAGCGGGAACACAGCGATAGTTACAGGATACACTTTATATGATGCATTGGCATACATGGATGAGATATGTCTAGTTAGCAATTTTGATTTCAATAATATATCTCTGGACGATGTGCCAACCCTTAACAGGGTAAAAAATTGTTTGCACAAGATGAAGGCAAAGGAAAAGCTGCCGAATGGTTTGACAATTATCAGACCATTAATTGCGATGAAGGAAAACATGATTATGGATGCAGTGATTAACCTGAATATCCCCTATATAAGTCGTGGATGCAAGGCTGCAACAAATAAACATAAAAGAGAATATTTCAAAGTGTTAAATATTGCAGCACCTATTGATAATGCAACATATGAGGGGCTGTTAGATTTTCTTGTAAAAATAAATATTGATTTGCCGGAAACATTTGAAGATGTTGAGTTGGGTAATTATTTTACCGATTGTTAGGTAGTGTCAAGTGACTTATGAAAAAACAGAGCCAAAGAAAAAGGCTCAATTGAACCTTGAAAATTGCAGATATTTAATCTTTTGATGAGTGACGCCA
>OMVN01000052.1 GCA_900314525.1 uncultured Eubacteriales bacterium | reverse complement strand
CTTTAATATCATTATGAGTTCCTCCTTGTAACTCATATATCATAACATCTGTACATTCTTATTTAATATTTATTGTACATATTTAAGTATAACTTTATAATCGTCTCCTTACTGAACCAAATGATATTTAGAAGGAAGAGAAAGGAGCGTGAATTTATGGATACGCAGATATTCAATAACTTTGTGACTTATATGGGGGTTTATGAATGTTTATCACGTGGACCGTGTACGCCTAATGAAGTTGCAAAGTATCTAACAAACAGCATGACTTCGAGAAATGCCGCTAAACATAGCAAAAAGGCAGCAGACGGAGACCTCAATGATAAGCTGATAAATACGTCTTACCACAGCGGCAGCTTCTTCATCAATAATCCAAAGGTCTGGGGCATCAGGGTCCTTCTTGTACCCGTAGATTGCGTTGCTTGTCAGATGCTTCCCATCCATCCCCTTGTTATGAAGTACGGACTTGATTTTCCGGCTGGTATCTCTTACATACCACTCATTCATAATGTTAAGAAACGGGGCAAATTCGTTACTGCCATCGTTTAAAGCACTGTCCACATTGTTGGAAATGGCAATAAATCGCACATTTTTCTTTCGAAACAGCACTTCCGTATAAAAGCCTATTTCAAGGTAATTACGTCCGATACGGCTCATATCCTTTACGATAACGCATCCTACAGTGCCATCTTCAATATCCGCAAGCATACGCTTCCAGTCCGGTCTGTCAAAATTGGTTCCCGACCATCCGTCATCCGTATAATGACGGAGATTGGTAAATCCCTGCTCGGTTGCAAATCTCGCCAGCATCTTTTTCTGGTTTACGATACTGTTTTCATAAGATTCTCCTTTCAAAACAAACAACCAGCTTATCTGTGGTTTTATTCTACCACGAATAAGCTGGTTTGTGTAAAAATAATTATTGTCTCGCTAATAGGAGAAATCCGAAAGAAAATCGGAACTGTTTTGTAAATTCTGAAAATTTTATTCCCCCGAATTAGGGGGAATTAGCACAGATATGTTGACCTC
Source organism: uncultured Eubacteriales bacterium (assembly GCA_900314525.1). GTDB lineage: Bacteria > Bacillota > Clostridia > Lachnospirales > Lachnospiraceae > Bovifimicola. The sequence goes on along the minus strand of OMVN01000052.1, from coordinate 8,913 downwards.
ATTTGAACTACTCAAAATTTTCGAGTAGTTCAAATTGATGTATTATTTTTTCATAAAAATATTTCCGATAAATAGGAAACTATTCAGTTCTTCACATAGATATAATTTCAATTTTTAAATCATTACTCTATGGAAAAATACTTCCGTTTTCAATCATCACTCTAATAATTCCTATTACAAATAAATGTGCTGGATAATATATGTAGAAAAACCACTTCATACCTTTCCATTGACCTCGCTCACCATTATACTGTCTCAAAATCGGAAGTGATAATAATGTACACATCTGAAGAATTCCATATTGCTTATCCATAAAAATAAAATATACAACTGCATACATAGCAGTCCATATAAGTATTGTTAATGACTGTTTCTTAAAATCCCCCCTATGCAAGTACAAAAACACTGGACACATAGCTGCAATCGTTGACCAATCCGATGGAAACGTAATAAGGCAAATCACAATCATAAGTATTATCTTAACCCACTGTTGTAAGTACTCTGTTGTAAAAATCACCATTAAGACTACTGACCATGCCAATGACCACATTACACTGGTCATATTAAAAAATCCGTTTGGTATAAAAGGTATTCCTCCAGCAAAATTGTATGCAAAATGAGATATTATCGCAAAGATAAAAAGTCTTAATATATACTTCTTAACATTTTTAGTATAATAAAATCCTTCTGCAATAAAAAACCACATAATTGGAGCTGTCAATCTTCCTATTACATGTAATCCCATAACCCACCATATTTTTTGACAGCCTGGAAATAATAACCATGTTATATGGTCAATAGTCATTGCAATAATTGCAATACATTTTATTTGATTTGAATTCAAACCACATTTATTTGGCGTATCCACTTTCATCCCTCCATCAACATGAAAATCGGAATTTACAAAATCGTCAAAATCCGATTTTTTTATTGTACCATTTTTTATTTAGAAACACGGTTTTAAAAAGAGAATTATAACTTGCTTTTCAGATATAAATTCATGAATAATAATACTTCTCGTTTCATAACTGCCGTTTCCTGTTACGGTTTATTTTTCAGCCTTCGACAATCCTTTGACCATCTTATCAAAATCAGATTCTATCGGTTGTGTCTTGTTGAAAATATCGTATTCCTGATATGCTTTCTCCAACGCCTGTTTATGGGAAATACGTCCGTTATCCTTTAAAATGTCATATCGGCGAAATTCAAGGAACTCATTAACGCTTCTTGAAAATTCTTCCATAGTGAAAACATTTTCCCGTTCAATCAAATCCTCTATGTAATCAAAATACCCTGTAACAGCACGTTCCAATTGACGAATCTGTTTTTCGTCTAAATAATTTTTTGCAATCGGGGTATCGGATTTGAGAATGCGACCATCGGGAGCATTTTTCCATGTGGTCAAGCCCATATTTTCCTTGGTGTGGTCAGCCTGATTATAAACGATTTCAGCCGCAGTCTTACCGGTAATGGCATAGTGGAATTTGTTCTGTACGGTGGCATAAAAATGATATGCAGTATCGGAATCTCTATCATAATCAATGCTGCACTCAGCAAATATATCCGTTATCTGTTGCTATATTCTGCGTTCGCTGGCACGGATGGAGCGAACTCTTTCCAGCAATTCACGGAAGTAATCCTTTCCAAAAGCAGTTTTTCCCTGCTTTAAGCGTTCATCGTCCATTGCAAAGCCCTTGATCATATATTCCTTCAAAATTCCGGTTGCCCAGATACGAAACTTGGTTGCCTGAATGGAGTTTACTCTGTAACCTACAGAAATAATGGCATCCAGATTGTAATAATTGGTAGGGGAAAGCTGAGTTTTCCCGGGAATCGCACCGTGTGGAGTGGGTATTTCCATTTTGGAAACTACCACTTCTTCATGAAGTTCTCCCTGTTCAAAAATATTTTTTAAATGCTTGCTGATTGCCGGTGTCTGAACACCGAATAATTCAGCCATTGCTTTTTGTGTAATCCAGATGGTTTCATCTTTTATTAAGGCACTGACAGTCACATTATCATCTTCGGTTCTGTACAGTACCATTTCCATTTGTTTTGTAATATCTGTATTCATATAAAGCCTTCTTTCTTATAGCAGGTAAATTAGTTATTGTTGTCCTTATCCTTCGCCCGGCTCTTATACACATTATACCGGTTCTTGCATTTGCCACTGCAAAATACGCTGTTGGGTCTGCAGGCAACAAAGGCATTTCCACAGTGCTTACATACCTTCAGTGAGGACTTTTCATCTGTAAGCATAAAAGAAAACATCATCTGCACACCTAACAGAAGCGAATGGAAGTCCCAGACAATGGTAGGACGCTCAAGTAGCTCTATGTGATAGGTTGGTGCAATACCGCCAAATGCCGCCATGCCCTGACGGTAGAGCTGCTTCTGTATATCATCCAACATATCGAAGTCCTGATAGTAGAGAAAGCTTGACATAAAGGTAAATGCCCAATCCTTGAACAGTGTTACAAGCCAGTCATATCGTTCTGCATATTCTTTCTGGAAACTCATCATTACTGCCTGCGGTTTGTTTTTCATGGTCATAATCAGTGCCATCATCTGCACATCATCCGTACTCCATGAAGATTCCATTCCTTTTTTCACAAAATCAATCTTATCAAAAGGAAAGAAGTACGAAAGATATTTTTCCGTGGTCATGCTTTCTTCCTTGATAAAATGATTTTTCGGCAGATAGACTGCTTCATATGTAATAAAATCCGGTGTGGTAGGAAGTGCGGTCATAAATCCAAGCAGTCCGTAACCGGTAACAAAATCCATAATGGCATTCTGCAAACGTTCCTGTGTATTATTTTTGTCCATACACATCAGTCCAAGGTTTACCGCCTTTAATACCATCTGCTCTGAATCCTTTAGCGGATTATAAAGAGACACTTTCGCATCCGGTGAAGGTGTGATGTACAACGTACCTTCTTTATCTTCCTTCCATTCGTATTTATCATATCGTGCCCAGTTGGAGCTGGTTTTCTGGAATAGGTTACTCATAAAAGCCTCCAATCTGTCTGTTCTAAATGTAATCTGTATCATTAGAAAATATATTACTATCATACCAAGCATATCCTACAAGGTCAAATGGTATTTGTGATTTCTTTCGTTTTCTTATTCTTTTTATCCATAATCAGTGTCCGATAGGGATCATAAAAAATCTGCTCCGCCTTCGTCAGGGAAATTTGATTATCCACTCTGTTTTGTAGTGCCTGAATAAAGGATTTACGAAGTTTATTTAACATGGTGTCACGGATTTTGCGGATATTTCTGTCGGTCTGCTCTCTAAATGCTGCAATCAACTGGCAGGAGTATCCCTTAATGGCAAGCTGGTACAATAGCTCTTTTTGAACATCCTTCAATGCAAAAATTGCTTTGGAAATATCCTCATCCGTCACCAGCTCATGCATTTCAAAGGGACAGTCATAAATGGCATCAAGGAAATCCCCTTTCATAATCTGTTTCCAGAAAACATGCCGGATGGGAGCAGGAATTACAATCTCATCCGGTGAAATTCCCCATTCCAGAGGAACATCCGACCTTCCTATCTCGTGGTAGCGTTCCTTCCGTTCACGGTTGGCATCAAGTCTGTTCCACCATGTAACCACATTTGCAAATTCCTCCTCGGTTCTGGCAGAATCCTCAAGACGTGCCAGTGCTTCCTGTTCCAGTTCACGTTTCAGCTTTTTCCTCGTTGAAGCTTCTGGTATCCCTGATACTTCCGGTTCATTTTCCATCTCAAGTTCTATTTCAAGAATGGCGGCATTCTCCCGTTCAATGGCATCCGTCAGGTCATCTTCCGGTATGTCTTCTTCAAAATAATCATTTGTACATTCCTTCAACAGGGATTCACCACCTTTCAAAAAATATTTTCAAAACTTTTATAAAAAACAGTTCCGCTTTTGGGACTGCATTTCTCCTATAGGTGAGGAAGTAATCTTATTTATATAAAAAAGATTACTTGAAAGCAGAAGAAAGGAGCCGGATTTTATGAAGGTTTGTCTTATCAGTTGTCGCAGTCCGTCAAAGATACTTTGATTATAGCAAACATATGTTCGTATTTCAAGGAGGATAATGGTATAGGAATGTCTGAGGAATTTCAGAAACATGCATTTGATATATTTGCACGAGAGCGTAATACAACGGAAAGTCATGTGGAAGGCACTGGTTTAGGTCTTGCGATTACAAAGCGTCTGATTGATATGCTGGGGGGAACAATTGAAATACAGAGCAAGGTTGGGACTGGTACTCGAATCACTGTTAGATTACCACATCGAATTGGAAAAGCCCCGTCAGAAAATACTGCAAATACCGATTATCCAACGGAATTTAGAGGAAAACATCTACTTCTCGTAGAGGACAATGATTTAAATGCAGAAATAGCCAGTGAACTTCTTAGTGTTGCAGGATTTATTGTAGACCGTGCTGAAGATGGTATAGTGTGCATAGACAATATATTGAAATCCCCAAAAGATACGTATAATATGGTGTTGATGGACATTCAAATGCCAAAAATGGATGGATATACATGTGCAAAAAGGATACGTGCACTGCCAGATCCTGAAAAAGCAAATATACCGATTATTGCTGTGACGGCAAATTCATTCAAAGAAGATGAAGAAAAGGCAATTGCAGCTGGCATGAATGGACATATTTCAAAACCAATTCAGATTAATAAATTAATGGAGATGATGGAAAAAATATCAGTGTTACTAGTATAGTAGACCGGGTCTATTATGATAAATATTATTTAATGTTGACTAAGAAAAAACGATGTTTGCAATGGATATAGCTAAGGTTTTTAATGCAACTGTAGAAGATTTATTTGAGTTTGTGGACGATGAGATATAAGTTAGTAGTACCATATATGATTACACTTCCCCCTGTAAAGTCTTTATTTGATGGCTTTTTAGGGGGATTTTTAGTTTGAAATCTGATTACAATTTGATAATATTCTCCATTATATCTAATATTTCTCTCATCTTATTTTTGCTTATCATTGAGTAATTGATAATATACATATCCTTTGCATCATCACCTCCACTAAAATAATAGTCCGACAGTGAGTTAATATGAATGCCGTTTTCCCTTAATAGATTATGAAAATTTTCAGACCCGATGCCTTCTTTTACTTTCAGAATAAAATGAAGTCCTGAATCATTTTCAATAATTGTGAAAATATTACCAATTTTACTATTTTCTATCTCTTGAATTACATTTTTTCTCTGGCGCATATAAAAGAGGCGCATGCGATTAATATGTTTTTCAAAATAGCCCTGATTTATAAATTGAGCTAACGTATATTGTTCAAAATTAGAAACTGTACACGAATAGAAGGACATCGTTTCATAGAATTTATTTGCCAAATGAGCTGGCAGAACCATATAACTAATACGTATCGTTGGAGTTAGGGACTTTGAAAAAGTATTAATATAAATTACTTTCTCACATCCATCAATAGAGAACAGTGTTGGTATAGGTTTACCTTCTGAGCGAAATTCACTATCATAATCATCTTCAATAATATATCGTTTATTATCTTGATTTGCCCATGCTAGAATTTCATATCTCCTGCTTGCAGGCATTGTAATACCAGTTGGAAAATGGTGGTTAGGGCATATGTGAGCCACTTCAGCCTTTGTCCTGTCTAATTCAGATATCATAATTCCATTATTATCCATTGCTGCAAATCCACAGTCGATTTCACTGTGTTTATATATTTTCATAAGTTTTTTGTAACCGGGATTCTCTATCACATATTTTTTATTTTTACCCAATAATTGCGTAATGATTCCGTATAAGTATTCGGTACCAGCACCTATAATTATCTGATCAGGATCTACAATCATTCCTCGAAAGGAGGACAAATGGTTCGCAATAGATTCACGAAGTTCTCTGATGCCACCTGAAGGGGCACTTTTCATTAAATCATTTTTTCTGTTAGACATAACATCCCTTGTAACCTTGGCCCATACTGAAAAAGGAAAATTTTCGGGATCAGTCCCATTGTAGGAGAGATCATAAATAAATTCATTTTTCTCGCTTGGAACATGAATATCATAGGAAATATTACTTTTTGAAACAGTATTCATCGAATTGATAATCTCTGAAACATAATATCCTCTTTTGGGAAGTGTGAACACATAACCCTCACTTACCAACTGGTCATAAGCATTTTGAATCGTAATGGTACTAATACCATTATTTTTTGCAAAGCTTCTTTTTGACGGTAGTTTTTCTCCAGACTTTAATTTTCCAGAAATAATGTCCTTTTTAATACAGTTATATAAATATAGATATATTGGCCCATTTATATTATGAAAATCATATGTAAGCAAATAGTATACCTCCTAATCTGGCATATAAAATAATACCATTTTGAATATTTTTATCTATCCAGATTTATTATATTATCATTACAATAAAAAAACAAGGAGGAATGTGTTTATGAGTACAACACAATATGATTTAAATAAAGGATTGGCACAGATGTTAAAGGGTGGAGTTATTATGGACGTCACAACACCTGAACAGGCAAGAATTGCAGAAGAAGCAGGAGCATGTGCAGTAATGGCATTAGAAAGAATACCCGCAGATATACGTGCAGCGGGAGGTGTTTCGAGAATGAGTGACCCTAAAATGATAAAGGGAATACAGGAGGCAGTCAGTATTCCAGTTATGGCAAAATGTCGTATAGGTCATTTTGTAGAGGCCCAGATTCTTGAGGCAATTGAAATCGATTATATAGATGAATCAGAGGTATTATCTCCTGCTGATGATGTCTATCATATTGATAAGACAAAATTCAAAGTCCCATTTGTCTGCGGTGCCAGAGATTTGGGTGAGGCACTTAGACGTATTCAGGAAGGTGCTTCTATGATAAGGACAAAAGGTGAGCCTGGTACTGGAGATGTTGTGCAGGCAGTTCGACACATTAGGAAAATGAATTCTGAGATTCGAAATGTTGTCTCTTTAAGTACTGATGAACTTTTTGAGAAGGCAAAACAGCTTCAGGTTCCATATGAACTTCTTTTATATGTTCATGAACATGGAAAACTTCCTGTAGTTAATTTTGCAGCAGGAGGAGTTGCAACACCGGCAGATGCAGCTTTGATGATGCAGCTTGGCGCTGAGGGTGTATTCGTTGGAAGTGGAATTTTTAAATCAGGAAATCCGGCAAAGAGGGCTAGTGCAATAGTTCAAGCGGTAACTAATTACACAGATGCAAAACTGATTGCAGAGTTATCCCAGAATCTTGGGGAGGCAATGGTTGGAATTAATCCTTCTGAAATTAAAATCATTATGGAAGAAAGGGGAAAATAAATGCGCATAGGAATACTTGCGGTTCAAGGTGCTTTTATTGAGCATGAAAAAATTCTGGAAAAGCTTGGCGTGGACTATGTTGAAATACGTCAAAAAAAAGATTTTACAGGTATTGATGGATTGATTTTGCCTGGAGGAGAAAGTACTGTACAGGGAAAACTTATCAAAAAACTAGGTTTGCATGAAGAAATAAAATCATCTATTGAAAATGGACTACCAGTACTGGCAACCTGTGCTGGGTTAATCCTTCTCGCGCAAAATATCGAGAATGACAGCACAGTTCATTTAAGGACACTTCCCGTTACTGTAAAACGAAATGCTTACGGTCGACAACTTGGCAGTTTTTTAACGAATTCCAATGTTGGAGAAATAGCAGACTTTCCATTAGTATTTATACGTGCACCTTATATTACTAAAGTTGGTTCCAAAGTTCGAGTACTTGCAAGTGTAGACAATAATATTGTTGGTGTGGAATATGGAAAACAGATTGGTCTTGCTTTTCATCCTGAAATGACAGGGGACAATAGAATTCATGAGAGATTTATCCATAACTGTATTTCATAAAATAAATGCCTCTCTTTCTAAAATAGCCATTAAATGCTAGTGACTATTAAAACATAGAATGTTATAATTGTAGACAGATTATATTGGGTTGGGAGGAAGTGTTGGTTTTGCGTGAATTAATTCAAACAAATTTTGCTCCAGCAATTGGAATGTTTTTTACCATATTCTTTCTGATTGGAGATAAAAATCTTTCCAGAAAACATAAATTTTTCTTTTGGTCTGCAGTTGCAGCATGTATTACTGAATTGATAGCAACTAACATAGAATTATCACTTGCAGCACCGAATACTACTTTTAGCAGGTGGCGTATTTTTTGGTCAGCAATCGGCTACACTGTTCGTCCAGCTATTTTATACATTATTCTGGGACTGACAGTGGATAGGGATCTGAGGGATAAGAGTTATCGTAGAGTAGGATATGTTCTTATTTTTAACACATTTTTGGCTTTTTCGGCATTTTTCTCTGGAATTGCATACTCGTTCAATGAAGAAAACAGGTGGGGCAGAGGGCCTTTAGGTATGTGGTTTTATTATATATTAGCTTTCTATCTTGCAATCATAGTTACTGGACTTATTGGAAAAAAACAGAAATATATTGGAATCAAGATGTCATTAGGCATTGCTTGTGTTGGTATTGTAATTATTGCGATGATTTGTGAAATGGAAAATATGGGAGTAGGTCTGAGCAGAACAGCCATGGTTTTTTCTCTTCTTGGATATCTGATGTACTTTCAGTCAACGGAGTATCAGAAGGAGCATATAGCAAAAGTATATGTAGCTGAACATGATTCGCTTACAGGAGCATTAAATAGATACGCATTTGAAAATCAGACACAGGAATTAACTAAATCTGAAGAAGCATTGGAATTTATGATTTTGGATATTGATAAATTCAAGGCAGTAAATGATACATATGGGAGGGCACTGAAAAAGTGGTAAACACCGCTTATATTTGGTATAATTCTAGTATCAAATATAGTCCAGCTAATAAATGTCAATAGCAAAATGAAAAAAA
>OMVN01000058.1 GCA_900314525.1 uncultured Eubacteriales bacterium | reverse complement strand
TTTTAACTCAAAATTATATATTTTGCACCTAAAATACGATTTTTTTTGTAATGAGTGGAATTTAACCTTACAAAGTGGAATTTACTTTTTCAATTCACCATTAATTTTAACATCTAATAACTAATATTAATAAACCAAAAGCTAGGTCTCCTTCTATATATTTTTCTTGTATTAGCATTATATCGTATATTTTGTAAATTTTGTAGACTATATCACTCCCATTTATAAATTTAACTCCATATATTCCATTTAAAAAAAGCACAGACATTATGATATGTACCTATCTGCGCTTTTTAAGGATGTGCTAAACACCACTTCTATTCAATTTTTTCATTAATTTTGAAAACAAAGAAATTATTAGTTGAACTTAAAAACTATGTACTCCAAGGAATCCATAGGACATTATTCTTAATTATGACAATGTCCCCTCATTGCACAATTTGTACAGCCACAACCACATGATGATTTTCCCTGTTTTTTATCTTTTATAAGTTTTACAACAATAGCAGATATGATTCCAACTAGTATAAGGGATATTACTATTGTTCCAATATTAGTTTCAAGCCATGTAATCATTGATTTCTCCTTTAAATTCTTCAATTACTATTTTTACTTAAGTGTCTTTGCTTCACTATATTTCTTAATAAAAAGCATGTAGAGAATTAATAACAGAATAGATATTGCTGCAACAAGACCAATCACATCTAAATTTCCAGTAAATAATCCACCGAACTGATTAATCATAAGTGCTATTGCATATGCAAATCCACACTGATAGCCAATTGTAAACCATGTCCACTTTGCACTATTCATTTCACGTCTGATTGCACCAATTGCTGCAAAACATGGTGCACAAAGAAGGTTAAATACTAGGAATGAATATCCCGTTATTGGTGTGAATTCTCTTGCAAGAACCTGCCAAGCCGTTTTATCTCCACTTCCGTAGAAGATTCCCATTGTACCTACAAGATTTTCTTTTGCAATTAAGCCTGTGATAGAACCAACAGCTGCCTGCCATCTTCCCCAACCAAGTGGTTTGAATATCCATCCAATGCATTTACCAAAATATGCAAGAACTGATCTGCTAAGTTCTCCTTCTTTCAATAGTCTAAATGAACCATCAACATATCCAAAATTACTAAGTCCCCAAACTATCATTGTGGAGAGAAGTACTATGGTACCTGCTTTCTTTATAAATGACCATCCTCTTTCCCACATTGATCTAAGTACATTACCGAGTGTAGGCATATGATAAGCTGGAAGCTCCATTACAAATGGAGAAGGTTTCCCTGCAAACATTACTGTCTTCTTTAACATTATTCCCGAAATAATTATTGATGCCATACCAACAAAATATGCAGATGTTGCTACCCATGCCGATCCCTTAAATATTGCACCAGAAATCATAGCAATAATTGGAATCTTAGCAGAGCAAGGAATAAAAGTTGTTGTCATGATTGTCATGCGACGATCACGTTCATTCTCTATTGTTCGGCTAGCCATTATTCCAGGAACACCACATCCCGTACCAATAAGCATTGGTATGAATGATTTGCCTGATAATCCGAATTTTCTAAATACTCTGTCAAGAACAAAAGCGATTCGTGACATGTATCCACAAGCCTCAAGGAAAGCAAGCATTAAGAAAAGCACAAGCATTTGTGGAAGAAATCCAAGTACAGCTCCAACACCACCCACTATACCATTAAGAATCATGCCCTTAAGCCAATCAGCAGTATGTATAGCATCCAATCCTTTTTCAACTAGCGTTGGAACTCCAGGAATCCAAGTACCATAATCAGCCGGATCAGGTTCTTCCCCTAACTTTTCCAGTGTTTCTAAAGCTTCTTTATAATCCTCGATACTAGCGGTTTCCTCAATAGTTTCCAAGGTTTCATCATCCTCTATCACATATGTGAAATCTCCATTTGGAGCTTGACCATTATCTGCAACATAAGCATCATAAGCATCAACTATAGCCGATGAATTTGCATATTCATCCGAAATTTCTGCATATCCTGCATCATCTCCTATATGGAATCCATCTCCAAATATATTATCATTTACAAAATCTGTTGCAGGTTGACCTACTCCAACCATAGCAATCCAATATACCAGAAACATGATTGCTGCAAATATGGGAATTCCAAGCCATCTATTAGTAACAATTTTGTCAATTTTATCGGATTTTGAAAGCCCTCCTACTTGTTTTTTCTTATAACAACTCTTTATCGCTTCCGCGATATATACATATCTTTCATTAGTTATAATACTCTCAGAATCATCATCAAGTTCTGTTTCTGCTGCCACAATATCATTTTCAATATGTGAAAGCTTCTCTTCGGGAATATGAAGTTGTTTCTGTATTTTTTCATCTCGCTCAAAAATCTTTATTGCATACCATCTCTGTTGCTCTTCAGGTAAATCATGTACTATAGCCTCTTCAATGTGAGCCAGTGCATGTTCTACAGGACCTGAAAAAGTATGCATAGGAATAGTCCTCACATTGTTAGCAGCATCAATTGCAGCTTCAGCCGCCTCCATTACTCCTTCACCCTTAAGAGCAGATATCTCCATTACTTTGCATCCAAGCTGGCGTGAAAGCTCTTTTATATTAATCTTATCACCATTCTTTCTTACGATATCCATCATATTAACTGCCATAACAACTGGAATTCCAATTTCTACAAGCTGTGTTGTAAGATATAGATTTCTCTCAAAATTAGTTCCATCTATGATATTGAGAATCACATCTGGACGTTCTGTTATAAGATAATTACGTGCCACAACTTCCTCAAGCGTATATGGTGAAAGTGAATATATACCAGGGAGATCTGTCACTGTAACTCCATCATGTTTTTTTAATTTGCCTTCCTTTTTTTCAACTGTAACCCCAGGCCAATTTCCTACAAACTGATTTGAACCAGTGAGTGAATTAAACAATGTTGTTTTTCCACAGTTTGGATTACCTGCAAGAGCTATTCTAATATTCATTTTTTTGTTTCCTTTCGCTATTGTCTGTTACATCTATGTTTTTTATTTATTCCTACTTTGTGTTAGTTGCATCTAACTATTATGTAAAAAAAATTACTTAACCTCAATCATTTCAGCATCTACTTTTCGAAGTGATAATTCATAATTTCTCACTGTAATTTCGATTGGATCTCCAAGAGGAGCCACCTTTCTTACATAGATTGAAGTATTTTTTGTGATACCCATATCCATTATTCTTCTTTTAACAGCTCCTTCTCCGTGTAACTTTACAACTGTTACCGTTTCTCCAATTCGGACATCCTTAAGTGTATACATTTTCTTCCTCCTTATATTAAACCATTATTTTTTTTGCTAATTCATCGCTAACTGCAATTCTGCTTTCTTTTACTTTGACAATAAGGTTTCCCCCTAGGGAGTTAACCACACTTACTTCGCCTCCAACATTAAAGCCAAGATTCTCCAAGTGTTTTTTTAGTTCCGGATTTCCTCCCAGCTTTTTAATTATCTGTGGCTGATTTGCATCTGCAAGGTTTAGTGGCATCATCTTATCACCTCTTCATTTATAATATTTTATCTTTATGTTAGACTATTCTAACATCATGTAGATACATCTGTCAATAGTTTATTCTATTTTTATATAGATATGCCTAACCATTGTTAGTTTTCAAAATATATGTTATATTATACTTAAATAAATGAAAGAAGGATAACCATATGCAGATACAACAATCCTCCGAGGATTACCTTGAAACAATTCTCATATTAAGTAAAAAATTGCCCGTGGTACGAGCAGTAGATATAGCTATAGAAACTGGCCATAAAAACAGTAGTATAAGTGTAGCCATGAAAAAGCTGCGTTCACTTGATCTAATCACTGTCACAGATGCAGGCTTTATATATTTAACAGAAGAAGGTTCTAAGATTGCCAACAATATATATGAACGTCATACTCTTTTTACAGAATGGCTTATACGTATTGGTGTAAACCCTAAAACAGCTGAAGAGGATGCCTGTCAAATAGAGCATGCAATAAGTGATGAAAGTTTTGCAGCAATTAAAAAATATATAAAGAAGAAATAGACTTGAATTATCTTTGTTCTGAATAACGTAATTGGAATACATATTTCAATATACAAAAAAAGCTTTACATTTTTTATGTAAAGCTTTGTAAAATCTCTCCAATAAATGTGTGATTGATTTAATTTGATTCTAGTTACTTTTTGCTATTTACTAATGTTCTAATACTATCAAAAAATACAAGAAATCAATGTCAGGATAGCCAGGCCACCCTGCATAATGATAATCTTTGGATTACTCGTCAAACTTCCATAAAGTGCAACTAGAACGATGTAAGCCATCAGAATAATTACTGCAATTTTACTTGCATATAAAAATATTGCAAGCAAGATTAGTACGGAAATCAACCCATTGTACACGCCCTGATTCTTAAAGAGCGTATTTACAGACTTTCGTGCCAATTCATCCTTATCCATGCCAAAGACCTTCGATGTCTTATCGGAAGTGGTTGCAAATGTTTCCAGATACATGATGTATAGAAATTCCAAAGCAACACACGTTGCCAGAATTTTTGTAATAATTGTCATTTCTACTCCTTCTATAGTCTACTATTATTTCACATAATGAATACGACTCTCATCGTATCGATCTGCCTGTGGTCTACTTTCTGCTGGATAACCGAGCGGGAACATGGCAAATGGTTCAAGATTCTCTGGAATATTTAAAATTTCTCTGGCAGCATTCACACGTGTTGGATCTGGGTGAAGGGCCATCCAGACACCGCCTAATCCGAGTTCGTCTGTCTCAAGCCAGATGTTCTCAAGGCTGATAGACATATCTACAGTTGCAAGCGCCTGCACCGGAATTCCTTCTTTACGAAATACTGGAACTATAATTACAGGTGCGCCTGCTGCACTTTTGGAATATGGGCTTGTCTCAGAAAGTTTTTTGATTATTTCTTTATCTGTCACTACATAGAATTCCCATGGCTGCTGATTCATTGCACTAGGTGCCTGCATACCTGCACGAAGAATCATTTCAATTTTGTCCTGCTCTACTGGTCTGTCTTCAAATTTTCTTATACTTACTCTGTGAAAAATACTATTCATAAAACATTTACCTCTTTTTTATTTTGTGTAATTATATTGTATACAATTTATTTTGTCAACCGTTTTCTTTAAAAAGTTCTTCCTTCCCTATTCATAATCTTCTGGAAATAACTGAATATTTCTAATCATAATTTCAATCAGTTCCTTACATTTTCCACATCCCTTACCACATCCAGTCTTCTCCTGAACTTCAGTATAAGTGATTGCACCATCCTTTACACAATCGATTATTTGTCCATAACTGACATGATTACAGTTACATGCTAATTTATTTCTGTCCATTGTTTACCTTCCTATGATTCTAATTCTATTGTCAGAATATCCTCGTGGGGATTTGTTTTTGCTAAACCGATCGATGTAATTTTCCCCTGAAATGGCATAAAACTCTCCTGCATAAGAGTGAATGCGATTTGCATCTGCTCTTTTGTCAACTTTTTTCCTAGTGTAATATGTGGCATCCACTGCTTGGGTCTGTAAAATTTGCTGACTGTAACCTCTCTTATATTACACACTGACTGATAGACCTGTTCTTGCAGATTGAGCAAATACTCATTTAGTACAGGTTCAGCAAACATCACATAAGGAAAAAACGTACCAATAGAAATAAACTGAACAGGTCCCTCTGTTAATTTTCCTTCTAATTGCTTTACAAAAGGTATGAGGAGCTCACCATTTCTGGCTTCTAGTGAAGATATTGTAATATGTGGTGGTACATGATTGTCTGTCATAAATTTATTGCCAGTAAAATCGGCTATTTTTTCAATATATCGGCTTAATATTTTATTTGTATAATCATCAAAATAGGCTGATATTAGATACATTTTTCACTCCTCCAAAGTTACTATTTGAATAATTTATTTTCTATATCTACTGCATTATCATCCCTGATAATTCTCATGCCAATTCTTGTTGTGATATAACATAGTTGTAACACCTCGACCTAATAAGATATAATCTTAGGAGGAAACGAGGAATGTCACAAATGAGTAAACACTATGAACCAGA
>OMVN01000057.1 GCA_900314525.1 uncultured Eubacteriales bacterium | reverse complement strand
GGCGTTAGTCTGCCACAACATAAACTATTTACAGATTTTCGACGTTTTAAAGTATCAGTTTTTATGTTTTTTTTTTTCATACATCACTTGACACTATCTCAGTTAACACTTTTGTAATATATTGTACTATTTTTATACAAAAATATCAACCTGTAAATATTTTTGCAGTACATTGTATATTTTTCCAAATTTTGTCAACTATGTAACTACAAGGGAGGTATAATAAAATGAAAAATAAAAAATCAAATCACTCATTTTTAATACTTGTTATTTCAGCATTAATCGGACTTACTTTGACATTAATTACAACACACTCAGATTCAGAGGCATCCATCCAGAAGGATATTGCAAAAAAAATAATTCGTTTTCATGTAATTGCAAACAGCGACTCCAATGAAGACCAAGAATTAAAATTAAAAGTAAAGGATGCCGTTGTCTCTTACATAAGTCCATTACTTAAGAAATCTGGCAGCATCAAAGAAAGCGAATCTGTACTTATTAGAGAAAGCGATAACATAAAAAATATCGCATTAAATATAATTCATGACAATGGCTATTCCTATGATGTAGAAGCCATTATTACTGATACTTATTTTCCAACTAAAGTATACGGTGAATTTAGTTTTCCTCCAGGAAAATACCATGCCTATGAAATAAAAATCGGCAAAGCGCAGGGCAAGAACTGGTGGTGTGTTCTTTATCCCCCTCTATGCTTCGTCGATGTATCTCTTGGAGTAGTAGACGAAGACGGAAAAAAGATGCTTTCCAAAACTCTAACCACAGAAGAATACAGTGCTGTAAGCAAGGACTGCAAAGTTGCATACAGGTTTAAATATCTGAAATTCTTAAACAGTTTACTTGAAGATTAAAAAATTTTCTTATTTCCAATATACCTTATAACATTTTTATCCGCCACGAACTCTGCAACTTCAAATTTATCATCTGTGCCAAAATACCACAGACATGCATTATAATATCTGGATTTGTTTATTTCAGTATTATTATCTGCTAATTTTGAAATGTATTTTCCTGGCTCTGTTCCAATGTTTGATACACCACCTTCAAATTCCCTTATATTCTGACTTGTGCAGCCAAGAAGCAGTGCATCCGACAACTGGTTTTCCTTCTCAATATATTTTATTATACTCCCAATTTCCTGTCTGTTTCTTATCAGTTCTTCATTAACCAGAACTACCTTTACATGTGACAGGTCAAGATGTTTATATTCCTCCATACCACTTATTTTTTTTAAGTCTTCTAATTTTTCCAGAGCAAGCACGTCTCTCTTATTTTCTAAATCTTCCATTTCATATGAAATTAGAACTTCGTAATTGTCATTTTGTTTATCAATCATCATAAATCCTGCATACAATCTGTCTTCTATTTCAGTCTTTGAATCTGTTTCTCGTCTTATGCTATTAAAATATGGTATTCTGCTGTAATATAATGCTGTCATTCCAACTATAAAAAGTAATGAAATTGTTAATAATCTCATTTTATTTCTTCTTATTCCTGACATTTCCAGTACCCTTCCAAGATGAAATACCAGGCTCATAATTGCAAAATATATTCCAAGTATAAAAAACATAATAAATAGTCCGCCTTGTCTCTCAAGGGAAAGATATGGCAGTTTAAATATTTTAATCAGTCGCAAAACACCGTCATTTCCAGCTTTTATCACATTGATACTTATGCTGCCTGCCGTTTCCACATAGGTAATTAAATTGGCAATTACAACAGTAATTACCCCAATATATACAGATTTCTCGTATTTTTTTATATTGTCTGTGTTAACCTTATCAGCTGTAAGCAAAATCATCTCAGGATGGACAAATAATAGAACGTTAATGATAATCGCCTTTATTACTCCCCATATAGCTGCACTTTCATTTGATTTCAGTCTGTATAAATTCACTTTCCCCATTCCATATATGCAGAATATAAAGAATATTATAAGCGCCGGAAAAACTAGTACTTCCAAAAGTCTTGCCCTGTTTTCTATATCCAGGTCTGAAACATAAATTACCACAATTGTAATTATTGCCAATATCCATATTGTGCCAACTTCTGTTAGTATCTCAGTTCTCACAAGTCTTGCCATTGCCATGCCTGCAAAGGACAAAAGAAAGATATACTTAACCGCAAATAGTATATATATAAATCTTCTTATTGCTATATTTACTCTGTCATCAAGGAATTTAATAAAATTGTAATCCGTCTTTCTGCACACATAAAGTCCAATATATGTGAGAATCAGTGCCAGCAAGCTTGTAATAATTATACTTGCAAATCCGAATTTTCCTGCATATTTTACATTTATATCCGTTACAAAAAGGCAAGTTGTGCCTGTATAAGACATGATTATCATTATAAATAACTGTCTTGGTGATATTTTGTTGTTAAAATAAATCATTTATTTGCCTTTCCCCGAACCCTGACAATTGATATTTTCCTGCTTTAAATATTTAAATGGTGCCCTCAAAATAAAATCTTTTTTCGCCTCTTTAGTGTTCATTTCCATGGCCGCAAGGGGACCCAAATACGGAAATCCAAAACTGTCTGCTTTACTCAGATTAATAAGAATTAATAGCAATCCCGTTAAATATCCAAAAATTCCAAAAAATCCCGCTGCTATTATCATGAGATATTTAATTACTCTCAATGCCTCCGCAAATTGGACATTTGGAACAGTAAATGAACACATTGCTGTAATCGCCGTTACCACTACAATTATAGGACTTGCAAGACTGGCCTCCACTACTGCCTGGCCCACAACAAGTCCTCCTACAACTCCAAGGGAATTGCCCATGGTCCCTGGTACTCTGACACCTGCCTCCCTTATTAACTCAAAAGATATTTCCATCAATATGACCTCAATTAATACTGGATATGGAATATTTTTCCTGGCCTGTATAAACACATTTGCAAGATTTCCAGGCAAAATTTCCGGATTAAAGCTAACAACTTCCACATATAATGCTGGAAGTGATACCGACAGAAATACTGCTATCAGTCTTAAAATTCTGTTAAATGTGGCCACCGTATATTTCTCATAATAATCATCCGCCGTTTTTAAGAATGACGCGGCATTGATAGGAAATAGCAATGCCTCAGGACTATTGTCTGTAAGAATTACAAATTTTCCAGCAAGGAGATACTGAGTGGCTCTGTCAGGTCTTGTTGTAGTCATGTATTTTGGAAATGGACCAAATATCTCATTATCCGTCAGCTGCTCAATTATTCCGCTATCATTTAATCCATCAGTCTTAATCCCCAAAAGTCTTTTTCTTACTTCGTCTAATACCTGATTTCTGGCAATTCCCTCCATGTAAAGCAGTGCAACTCCTGCCTTCGACTTCTCACCAATCTGGAATTCCTCCATTTTCAGTTCACTTGTTCTAAGTCTCTTTCTGATTAATACCTCATTTGTTTTATAAGAATCACAGAATCCCTCATTGGAACCCCGGAGTACCTGTTCATCCTTTGCCTCCCCTATAGACAGACCTGGATAACCGTTTGCCTTTACCTTACAAGCCACACATCTTCCGCCCTGCTCCATTACAAGCACTGCATTTCCACTCATCACAATGCTCTCTATTTCTCCGAATTTTTTTACAGGTTCTACAGAAGTAATTCCAAGGATTACCTGTGTTATTGTAATTACCCCTGTAGCCTCTGTAATAAAATATATTTTTCCTCTCTTGCTTTTTAGCAGCTTGTTTTGCACCAGTTCACTGCTAACATCAATTCCCTGAATATCTGCACATTTATCAAACATCTGATCTAGTTTTTCTATATTATCTATATAACTTCCGGACAAAAACATAGCACACCCTCCTTGTCTTAGGGTGTGCTATACTTTATATTTTTATTCTCTATTTTTCTGTATCTTTAGTGATTTTTGCTACGATAGTTTTCTCCTGGTTGATAATATGGATTTCCATATACTTCTTTGCCTTATCAACGTCTTTATTCTCTATTCCCTCTATTATCATTGCATGTTCATCCACAAGCACTCGTCTGTGTATCTCATCCTTAATGTACTCAAATCTGTATCTGTACATCTGCTCCCTGAGATTGCTTAATATCTGAATCAGTCTCTTATTGTCTGTAATTTCATATATCTTATCATGGAATTTCACATCTGCCTGTGCTACTTCAGTTAAATCCTCATTTTTCAATGTGGAAATAAAACTCCTATGAAGTTCTTTCAATTCTCTTATGTCCTGTTCGTTTGCTTTTTCACATGCAAGTTTTACTGCCAGATTTTCTAGATTTCTTCTCACTTCAAGAACATCTCTCAAATCCTTAAGAGTAATCTCTGCAACTACTGCACCTCGTCTCGGTGCATTTATCACAAGACCTTCTATCTCTAATTTTCTAATAGCTTCCCTTATAGGTGTCCTCGAAACACCTAACTGATTGGCAAGAGCTATTTCCATAAGTCTTTCACCAGGTTCTAATTTTCCCTGCAATATTGCCTCTCTAAGTGTAATAAACACCAGATCTCTGAGTGGCAGATATGCATCTGTAATCATGCTCAACTCTTTCATCTATAAATCCGTCCTCTCATCTTCCTAATTTTGGAAGAAACATATCTGTGACATAAACCTGTCTGGCTAGTCCCGATGCTTTAACTGCTTCCTTTGCCTTATAGGCATCTTCTTCATTTCTGAATAATCCAAAAACTGTAGGACCACTTCCTGACATAATGGAATTTATGGCTCCATTCTCAATCATCTTCTGTTTAATATTATTGATCTCAGGGTACTTATTAACGGTTACTGTCTCTAACACATTTCCCATGAGCGATGCTATTTTATCCAGATTCTGTTCCTTAATTGCATCTATCATATAGTCAATATCTGGATGGTCTTTTACTGTCTCAATGTGAAGATTTTCATACACATATTTTGTGGAAACACTTATTGGAGGTTTGGCAATAAGTACCGGACACTGTACCATATCTGGAAGCCTCTTTAACTTCTCTCCAATACCCTCTGAGAGAGCCGTTCCTCTCATGAGGCAGTAAGGAACATCAGCACCAAGCTTTACTCCGTATTCCATTAACTTCTTCATACTGAGTCCTAAATCATACATTTTGTTTATTGCAAATAAAGTTGCTGCAGCGTCTGTGCTTCCACCTGCCATTCCGGCCGCAACAGGTATAAATTTCTTTAAATTTATATGCACTCCGCTCTTAATATTAAACTCATCAAATAACAGTTTTACCGCTTTATATATAAGATTGTTCTCATCTGTGGGAACATAATATGCATTGCTCTCTATCTCAATCTTTCCTGTATCCGTCTTGCAAAATTCAATGCCATCGTAAATTCCAACAGTCTGCATTATCATTTTGACATCATGATACCCATCTTCTCGTCTTCTGAGCACATCAAGAGCAAGATTAATTTTTCCATATGCTCTCAAGTACATTTTATCTTTTCCCATGCTTAACAACCTTTCTATATGACTAATCTTGTATACATTGTACAATATTTCGTACAAAAACTCAACACAAAGAAAATAGCTCTGTGCATATTCACAGACCTCACTAATTAGCTAATAATATTATATATTTTAATATTATTCACGTATATTTTCTCCCATATAAAGTCTACTACTAATTTTTCTTATTCCTTTTTCTCCCCATGTTTTACATGTAATACCTACATCAACGCCCTCTTTTTCTAAAATTTCTGAATATACTATTTGTGTTTCTCCAGTATTATAGATACATAAATTAATTTCATCTCCATTGCATATACATAGAATCTTACTTTTATTATCCCATATTGTCGGTATAACAACACTTGATTCTCCTAAGACTGAATATACAACTTCTTGCTTATTTATATTTTCCATTTCTACTCCAAGCAATATGGTTTCTTCTGTCTTTTTATTTCTGATAAAAATTCCTATTTCCGATAATAGGTGTCTATTTTCAGGTAATTTACTTACAATATTATTTAACCAATGTCATTTAGATAAAGTTTTTTATGATGAAAACAGTATATCATACGCTGTCATGCATTGAAAATACAGTTCAGTTAAGAAATGCCGGATTTATTAAGTGGACTAAGGCATAGAAAATAGGTGTATGATGCGTTGAAATAATATTTTTGCGCAT
>OMVN01000067.1 GCA_900314525.1 uncultured Eubacteriales bacterium | reverse complement strand
TCTTTGTTTTTTTTCAGTCATAATAATTTACTCCTTTATCTGTTACTTTTATATTATATGACCTTAAAAAATCTGTCCAGTTTATTGTAGCCTATCCAGCCTGGTCCATGAAATCCTGGTAGGCAAGAACTCCTGCACCGTGAATCTTATCAGGAACACTGGCTACAAACATCTGCTCATCTGCAGGATCCATAGGCATTCCCATCATCGCAAGGTCTTCAGTACTCACACCCATCATCTCAGCCATTACTTCGCTCATGCCCTTAATGACTGCAGGCTTAAGCTCCGGTGCATTCTCCATCGCATCAGCGTGAAGCTGTTCTGGAGTAACGCCCATTGTTTCAATAAGCTGATTTGTAACAAGGATAGTAGCACGACCATCATCATTCGAATTAATCTCGAAGCGATATACAATAGCCATATCTTCCATATCCTTATGTGGTACCTTATCAAGCATGTCTGCATTTGCTTCTGCAGAAACAACTTCCATAATAAGTTTGTCTTTCATCTGATCGTAATCAGTTAAGGCTGACACATCAACTGTAGGCTGATTAGCAAAACCACCTTCAATCACATTCACTGCCTTATCAACTACATCTTCATAAGGTGTTCCGTTCTCGTAAGCCTCGAAGAACTTTTCCATATTTACGTTCACACCAACGTTGCTTCCCTCAGGTGTAACTGTCATCGCTTCGTAAGTCTCATTCATCTTTTCAACTGTGTTAATTGAAATCTTTGCATCAATACCTGCATCTGCAAGTCCCTGCTTCACATCCTCTGTGAACTGCTCTTTGAATTCATTAAAATCCATTTTTGTAATTTCCTTTCATATTTAGATTATTGAAGGAACCTGATCGTCATCTGGCTCCTTCTGTTTTCGGGCAACAAAAAAGCGCCAGGCTCGTAACCATTTCTGATCACAAGCTGACGCTTACGTTTTCCATATTAACTTTTGCAAAAGAAAATGCACATCGGATCCGGTTCGTTTTCTTCGCTTCCGCATTCCTTTGTGCATTATAAATATAACACAGCTATTTTTGCTTTACAAGTGCAATAATGGGGCTGTGATGGGGCTGGCAGGGCTTTTTATGGGGCTGAACGGGGCATTTGTGGGCATTCGTGGGCAACCGAAAAAAAAGGGCCACTTTCTCGAATTATTTCAAGAAAGTGACCCTATATTTTTATCGTCACAGACTAATAAAGCAATTAAATGATATATATATTCTAATCCACTTTACTAAGATGCATAATACCTTTCACCTGTTTCAATACATAAACACGCAAGTTTTCCTGTACTAAAACCACATCCACAATCTAAAAGATAAACATTCTTACGCTCATTACACCATATTGAGCTTTTAGCTGTATCTAGATATAGGTCATTTCTAAATGGCAAGTTTTCGGTCGGTGTATGTCCACACATAGATATATATCCATCTATTCCATCAAAAAGAAAAGAATCATAATCATAATTTCCCATTAAGTAAAACGTAGCCTTTTCTTTCACACTAGGATAGGATGTCATAGCATGTGCAAACAAGTAACTTTTTCCGTTTATCTCTTTTTCAACCTGTAATGGCAATCCCAAAATCAGGTCAGCAATGTTAAGCATATCAACTGGTGTCAATCTTTTCTTCATCAGTTCAAAGGAATTGTACCAATATGGTTGAAGCTTTTGTCGCTTCCTTTCAGATTTACTATAATAATCCTTAATGTAATCAGCCAGCCATTGGTCATGATTGCCTCTTACCCAAATACATTTCCCTTGAATCTTGCACAACTCAAAATAAACTCCAACAGGATCCGGTTTGTCCGCGCCTCTGTCAAATACATCTCCCAATACAATAAGCTCATCATTAGGGCTTAATTCAATCTGTTCAAAAATACTTATTAATTTATGTAGTTCGTTATGAATATCACCAATAACATAATGCATTTATTTTTCGTCTCCATTTTCTACAGAATAAAAACACTTAAAATCATCCAACCTTATACAACCAACTTTTCCTCCATACCCAGAAGCACAGTCTATTGCAATATGATTGTTAGCAATATAAATTTCATCTGGTTTAGCACCGTAAATAGCACGAGTCGGAAGATGTCCTGTTACAAGATACTTATCTTCAAAATATACCCGTTCATAATTAGGTGCCTTGAAAATTAATTCATATAGCTGATAATCTTCCATCTTTCTTTCTAGTTTGAAATTTATAAATCCAGCATGAATTATTATAAATGCTTTTCCGTTTACTGAGATTTCCTCATATGCAGTAAACTCTTCCAAATAATCCATGATATCCCTTTGTTCCTCTTTTGAAAGCTTATAGAATTCATCAAGAGTTATCTGACCGCCTATGTTCTGATATTCAATAATATTTTTTAGAGTCTTTTCATCAATCTTGCTTATTGCATCTTCCGTAATCTCTTGAGTAACAAAATCCAGTACCTGCATTAATGCATACTCATGATTGCCGATGATAGGATAAATATTAGGTTGCATCATCATATACTGGAGAATCTTTATTCCACCTCTTCCCCTATCAACGATGTCCCCATCAACATACAACTCATCAGCTTCTGAAAAATGAATCTGCTCAAGTATAGACATAAATCCTTCATAGTTTCCATGTAAATCTGACATCACATATACTGCCATTACATCGTCTCCTTATTAATCTTATTTTGCTCACTTAACTTCTATCAAAATAGAAATCTCATTTCCTAAAATACCATTTTTCCCAAAAATTTATATCTTCTACGTTGAATTCAGCTTTACAGTCCTCATAAAATCTGTAATCGCAAATGTTCCAAGATTCATATCCTTTTTTATAAAGATTAGATTTTTGCCCTAAATCAGTCGTTTTTCTTATTAGCGATTTTCTTTCCTCTTTTTTTACTAGCATTGCCATCCTTACACACTGGTGTCCTTTTATAGCTTCGACTCATTTATTCCCTCCAATTTTTTCATATAAGCAAATTACTCTACTCAATCTGCGTAACTTCATCGATTCTACAGTGAAAGTTTTCTACATCTACATCTTCATGAAAGTGTCCGAAATACCAATCCTTAAAATCAACTTGGTCTGCCACCTGCTGAAAGAATCTTACCTGATTAAGCGCTGCATCATGGCACTCATATCCAAGTTCAGTAATTACCTCGTAAGGACCGGTATGTGAAATAATATAATCCACCTTGTAATCACACTCTTCAAGGTTTTTCCATGCTTCCTCATATTCTTCCTGGGATGGAATTTCCTCCTCAAACCAGGTAAATCCCAAATCCCTGTAAGCTCTATCAATAGAATATGCTCCACCAAATACAAAGAATCTCTTCCCATCAATCTGATAAACCTGTCCTCTCATCAAATGAATAATTCCAGGTTCTATAATGTGTACCTTGCCGCCATTCCACTCATCGATTGAATAAGAATTTAACGCATCAAACTGCTCATGATTACCATCCGCAAACAAGATTGTCATCGGTATTTTTCTCAGATATTCCCTCGTGAGACGCTCCTGCTCTTTACTAAAACCGCATATACCTGTATCACCACAAATAATTAAATAATCATTCTCATTCAAATCCTCTCTACCGATAAACCCATCCAGTTTGTTAATATCAAGTGTTGAATGAATATCTCCACATACAAATATGCTCATAAATTATTCCTCCTTGTGATCCCAGGTAGTGTCAAGTTTACTACCTTATTTTTTATTAAAAACCTTTATTTTAGGGAGTTTGCAAACAAAAAGAGCATTGACCTCCCTTTTGTGGTATAATAT
>OMVN01000062.1 GCA_900314525.1 uncultured Eubacteriales bacterium | reverse complement strand
CGATCTTGTTGTTAGGAGTGAAGAAGCCGTTATTGTCGTTTGCCTGCTCATCCTTATGTACTTGAGTGTTATCCTTACGATCGCTCTTGAGTGTCGGGACAAGAACATATGTTCTTTTACTTGGATGTATATTCATTTATACTGATATATATCTATTTAAACCGACAACTTAAATTGACTTATATTTCATTGTAAAATAACTACATTTTTTAGTCAAAAATTGGTCATCTCCCATTTTTTTGGTCATACTTTACAGTATTAGTCAATTTCAATGATCATTAGTATTTAGAATACTTCCATTTATCAATATGGCTCTTTTCTAAAATACATCTAAATTCTCAGCTAATTTATCCAGTGAAGACTTTACAACATCATTACTTACTTCTGCGTAAATATCCATTGTTGTAGAGATATCTGCATGTCCCATCACTTCCTGGATAACTTTTATATTAGTTTCATTCTCACAAAATCTTGAAGCAAATGTATGTCTGAATATATGGCAAGAGAATCTTGGTATAATTACCGGTTCTCTATTTTCCTTTTTCGCTTTCACTTCTTCCTCTGCGTTATGAGCATCAACAATTCGTTTGATTGCTCTGTTTATTGACTGTGGATTATGTGGCATTCCAAAACGATTCGTAAATATAAATCCTGTTATGCCATCAACGTATTCTTCGCAAAATCCATCTTCCTGCTGGCGTTCATATTCATCACGAAGTACATCATATACAGGTTGCATCATTGGAATATTTCTTACTCCTGCATCTGTTTTTGGTAGTGATACTCTAAACTCACATTTATATGATTCTTCATATCTAGGATAGTATGTTAGATTGTGGTTTATGTTAATAATTCTCCTATCCATATCTACATCTTCCCACCGTATACCAACTGCTTCTCCAATTCGGCATCCTGTTCCAAGTAAGAATGTAAATAATGGATACCAATGATAGAAAAATGGACTCTCTGCTATATAGTCCATAAAGGCTCTCTGCTGCTCTAGTGTTAATGCACGTCTTGCCTTTCTCCTGTTTCCATTTTTCTTTCGGATTTCCTGATATGCTCCATCTATAGGATTTTTTCGAATAATATCATCTCGTACTGCCAACTGAAAACATGGTCTCAAAATCGTGTTAATCGTTTCCAAAGTATTTATACCTAATCCCTTATCATTTATTAGATGTGAATAAAAGAATAATACATCTGAAAACTTTACCTGACCAACCTTTTTCTTTCCAAAAGTATCTCGAATAAAGTGATTCCACATATAAAGATAATTCGTCTTTGTTGTACTTCTCAGTTCTGACTTAGTTGCAATATATCTGTCAAATAAATAATTTACATCTGCTGTACCTGCAACATAGGTATCAATTTCATCTAATTGATCTCTTATTAAATCTTCCTCAAGTTCTCTGAGTTTTAGTAGCGACTTTGCATATATCGTATGTTGCTTACCTAATGGATCACGATATATATACGAATATCTATTATCTGTTTTACGATAATGTTCACCTTTTCTTAATACTCGTCCTTTTGAATCTTTTCTGCTTTGCACCCTTTTCCTCCTTTTCGAAAAAAAGAGCATGCACTTTACTCAAGGGACTCGTTTATCTTCATCTCGACTCCCATTCGTATTAGCTGTGAAATGGTAATGTTATGTTGTTTGGTATATTCAAGCATCATCTGGTATTCGCTTTCTTTAAATTTTACAGTGATTACCTTGTTAGTCGGATCATCTGTCTTAGGACGTCCCATCTTTGCCATCTATCTTACCTCCTTCATAACCTATGCCAATCATAACATATGGTATTACCAAAAGTCAAGTCCTTATTCATAAATGCATACTCTTATTTAATTTACTTTTTGTAACTATTCAGAACCAAGCGATTTCAATAAAATTCTGAGCGTTGAGCTTGCTCGTAAGAGCAGAATTTTAATTGAAATCATTTGGTTTGACCAAACAGTGAGGAAATGCGGAGCATTTTCGAACTTGGTTCTGAATAGTTACTACTATATATAGCTACTTTTAGTTATAGTATTCGCTTTCTCGAATTCTAAATGTCTCAAGATATGAATCTAAAATATCCAAATTAACTAAAACTAATTGTCCTACTTTATAACATGCTCCTGCATCCCTAGCTATCTGTTGAAATTTCGATAGCCCCATAGAGTACATTTCTGCACCATCGGCATATCGGACAAATCGTTTATTCTTTGCTGTCACTTTTACTCTCTTATCAGTAGAATCTTTTTTATCGAGTTTCATTATAACTTTTCACTTCCTTACTTTCTTTATATTCTGTTATGCCAAGATGTAACATTACAGCGTGATTTATCTGTTTCATAATATCTGTATCTTCCTTAATAAACCCAACCTTTCCTCTAACTGCATCTTTTGACACAGTCATGATATCTTCAGCTAACATTTCCGATGTCTGTTTTAACTGATAACCGGTTACATCATGTGACTCAATCTTTACGTGCACTGGTTTATCTTTAATCTTCGTAGTTAAAGGACATACTGTAATCTGTGGTGCTCTGCAATGATTACCTGCATTACTGCTAACCACAATACATGGACGAATTCCACCTTGAACTCCATGTGACTGTGCACCTAAATCTACATAGACCACCTCTCCTCTTTTAAAGCTGCTATATATTTTCTTATACCTATTTCCATGCATTTGGATGTTCCTCCAATTCTAATCCTAATCTTCCCTCTGTTGTTGTCACAAAAGAACCTCCGGATTTTTTTATTTTTCCGATTAAACCATATATCACTTCTTCATCTGTATCTAAAACCCATGATCTTGTTAATATAATTCCATCAACTCTATGTTTTGCCATCAATATAGAAAATTGTTCAAACTGTTCTCTCACATCTTTAATTCCAAATCCATTTCTTCTGACAACACTTACAATTTTTATATTATGTTTTTTTGCATATTCCCTAATAACTTTTTCCTGCTTTGACTCTTTCTTCACAATTTGTTCCAGACTTCCTGATGTTTCTGATAAATATGCAATACAGTCTAAATGTTTTTCATTCTTTCTTCTACTCATACCTATACTTACCTCCCAACAGAGTGAACGGCTGACATCTCATCAATCATAAAATTAAAGGAACGCACAAAATAATCTCTCCTATCCTTAGGTAATTTCATCAGACGATTATCAACCGAAGTTTCTTTATGAGCACTTATATTAAGCAATGTATTTGCATCGCACTCATATACACTCATAAACAGATACAATGATTTCATACTTAGATTACGAATACCATATTCAATCTGCTTTATACTAGAGACACTCAGACCTGTTGCTCCACTCACTTCCTCACGAGTCATCTTTTTATCTTTTCTTATTTGTTCTAGTACCGGACCAATCTCAATTGAATTATATGTCATCATCTATTTCATCCTCCAATATCACGATGTATTGTATTCAAGCTTTGACATTCATTTACTTCTTTCAAATATTCTATTGCTTCATCTTCCGTAGGACATTTGACAACTACAAATCCTTTACTATCAAATATCACTACTTCAGATGAAAAAATCTTATAAGAATAAGGTGCCTTGTGTTTAGCACTCCTGATCATAATTATTTTTTCGGACAGCCATGATGGACAAATCAAAAATGATAATGCCCATATTGTTTATTCGGTCAATCATAGTTCTCAAATCTTCCGGATCAAATGTAATGTCGTAAATATCATTCACTACAAGAACCTGATATTTTCCATTTGAAAGATAGTCCAGTAAATCATAAATAACCTCTCTGTCTACAGATCTGCTGATTGTGTCATCCAAAACAGCATGTTTACATCTCACATTTGCTTTTGCAGCAAATTTCACACACTCTGAAGCTGTAACAACAATGTTATTTGGTGCTGCCATTGATTTGACAAATAATAATCCATTTAATACTTCTTTCCCGTTATAATTTTCCATCTCTACTTACCTTCCTTTTCTGATATAGAAAGGCGTCTGCATGCTTTAGCCTTTAATTTGGTCTTGCTGACCATAAACTAATTATAAATTTATATGCCATATTTTAGAATGGACTGGTACTTAGGTTTTGAGCGAAAAATCCGTAGTGGTACTTAGTTTTTTCAAAAAAAAAAAAAACAGTTATATCAATGTGATATAACTGTTATTTTCGATGTATTGTAATCATTTATATTATCTTTATATTACTAAATAAATTTAAACTTAATTATAAATTGGAATTTGTAAATTTAATCTTCCGCAGATATTGATTACCTGCGCTGCCTTATTCGTTAGTTTTCTGTAACTACTGTTTTCCCTTAACACGTTTTGCATCTGTTCTCTATCGCCAGAATATTTTATAAACTTTAGTACATCTTTTAAATTCGAATGAAATCTCTCAAAATCTTCATCTGACATTTCCGCCGGCTCTATGATATTCAATTCATAATCCTGAAAATATCTTCTTGTACGTTCATCCATTCCTTCTAACATATCCGATAGTTTTCTAGCACCATCCCATTTTTTATCCGAGAACAGAATAACTAAAGTTATTACTAGCTTTAGTTTATCATCTTTTTTGATTTTTGACAAGAATTCATCTGGCTCTAGCTTGTCTTCACGTAGTTCATGCATAAGTTTTAAATTATCTACTTGTTCTGTGTATTCCATCGCATCCATGAGAAGATTTCTCACCGGCATAGCATAATCGATGTAAGACTGTGATTCTATCCCCAGAATCATATAGTTAATTCCATTGTCTATGCTATGTTTGTTGTGGTCAAGCATTTTTGTAACACTTTGACCTAATTTTTATTGCTACAGGGTTTACACCCCGTAGCGTGCCTCAAATGGCGTTTTGTAATTATT
>OMVN01000063.1 GCA_900314525.1 uncultured Eubacteriales bacterium | reverse complement strand
TTCCAATGAGAATCACCTCCATGGAAATGGTATCACATCAGTATGGATTGTACATTTTTATTTTCCATTAAATGTACATTCTTATAGTATCATTTACAGGCGGGATTTCATGGTGAGAAATACCTTGTTCTTTGTAACCTTTATAATAAGAACAAGAATAAATTCACAACACATACCATAATTGCTAGAAAGTACTGGGAACCAATGGAAGCCTATAGGCCTATGGAAGTAAAGGATCCGGTTGATCCAGAATGGGAATATCGCATCCAGGCTGTTAAGAAGGTTAATGCTAAGCAGGTGAGTTATATTCAAAATCATGAGTGGGAACTCGAAGAAAAGATACGTGAAAATGGTAAGCCAACGCTAGCAATACTAGGTTTACAAGGGTAAGAGACTGTCATACTTTTACGGGGGTAAAAATACTCTTGTAAGTGTCTAGGGGTGTAAAAAATAAGAAAAACTCTGTAACGTGCGCGAATGTTAATGCAAAGTAAAGTTTCAATGCACGTTGAGACAGTCGTGTTGATGTCAAAGGTAAAATAGGGATAGCCGTCAAAAGGCTTGATACAATTGACAGAGTCAATTGTCCTCGTTGCAGAAATGCCCTTGCAAGCAAGCATTTCTGCTTCCTCGAAAAAAGGGTTTTAAGACCAAAGGTAGTATTTTTGAGTGCTACTTTTGGTCTTTCTTTTTCTTGTCGGCGGAAACCTATCGAATAGCTGAAAATGGTAGGGTTGTGGCTACACTTTTGATATAGGGGTAGGTTGTGAATACACTATTGTTAAAAGGGTAGGTTGTGGAAACACTATGGTTAATGAAAAATAATGGAGTATTTGGGTTTGATAATTTCTGATAATTTCAAATGGTAATTCGGTATGGTAAACTCTTGACATTTGAGATGTGCGGTTATATTATAGTGTATGTAAAATACTAGATGTAGTGGTTCAAGTTCTTACCTTGAACTTTTTTTACAAAACGCAATTGACAAAATGATAAATGGATGTTAAATTATATTTCGTAAGGAGATAATTACACAAGGAGGACTACGAAATGGCAACAATGGGTGAAAGATTAAAAGAGCTTATCGATAAGAAAGGAATCAGTCAAAAAGAACTCGCTGAGAAAGTTGGATGTACTGATGCTGCAATATCACATTATATTAAAGGTGACAGAGTTCCAAGAGCAAGTGTACTTACTAAAATTGCAATTGCATTAGATACAACCTCTGATTATTTAATGGAGGGTGTTCCGACAGATGTAACAGATGAGTTGGGATTCGCTAAAAAACTAATCGCAAGAAATGTATCGCAGATGTCAAAGGCGGAGAAAAGAGAGATAATCAATATCTTGATGGGGGACGATGATGAGTAAGAGTTATTGGAAATTAACAGATGAAGAATATGAATTTATTAAAGGTGAAGTGATTCATATTTTTGAAAAATACAATATCAAATGTATACCAGTTTCTGGATTTGAGATTGCTTCAAAAATGAAAATTACTTTGATTGCATATTCTGGACTATCTAAAAGAAAACTTAAAAAAGCAATGGAAGTCAGTGAAGATGGGTTCTTCATTGAAAAAGCCGGAAGAGAATACATTTTTTATAATGATATTGACAGATGCTATGAAAGACAGAATTGGACGATTCTTCATGAAATAGGCCATATTGTGCTTGATCATACAGGACATAGTGACCATGAGGAAGATGAAGCAAATTTCTTTGCTAAATATGCAATTGCTCCACCAGTGCTCGTTCACAAGATAGGCGCTGAATGTCCACAAGATATATATGAAGTTTTTGATATAAGTTTTGAGGCTGCTGTATATGCTTATCAGTATTATCGTTCTTGGAAAAACAGATTTGAGCAAGTTAAAAGATTGGCTGATTATGAGATAAAGTTATTAGCGTTATTTAAAAAAAGCGCGTAATATACAGATTCTAAAAGAAAGGACGGTGGTTTCTATGAATGTATTTACAAGGGTAAAAGAAAAAAGCACCATAAGTAGCTGGAACTACAATACGGTGCTGCTCGAGTACTTAGGCTCGAACCTGAACACTTTTACCTTAGCATATTATTATTAAAATATCAAGAAAAATCGTAACTTGCATGTATTTATCTGGAAAATAAATCATGCGTAACCGCTACTTGGGTACTTAGGTTAGAACCTGAACAATTCATAACAAGTACCTGAGTGGTTACCTCGGGGATAGTATGCTCTTATCCCTGTTGTACACCCAAAGGAGGTGCTTATTATGAGCAGAATTAATTCACAGCGCAAGAACTGTATTGATGTGTTTAATGCATTTTTAGTAACATTAGCTACATATGCTGGAATATTTGAGTTTCCATGTATAAAAGCAACATATGATATTCCTAATAAGTTGATATCATTTTCAAAATGTATATCTTGTAAGGATTACAATCAATGGGTTCATTTTTATGAGGATGATCATTTGTTTGAGCGTATCTGGCGAAATCCACAGAAATACTTGGATATACTCAAACGATACAATGGCGTAATTCTTCCTGATTTCAGTCTCTATAGGGACATGCCATTGGTGATGCAGTTATGGAATATTTACCGTAGCAGAGCTATAGGATTCTGGTTGCAAGTAAATGGTGTGAAAGTAATACCAAATCTAAGATTTGGGGATAGACGTACATATCGTATTTGCTGTGATGGAATTGAAAAACATTGTGTAATCGCGGTTGGCTCTCATGGAAATCTTAAACTAGTACAAGACAGAGAGATATTTCTTAAGGGGCTAGATGTTGTTGTTAAGAGATTACAGCCTACAACAATTGTGATATATGGTGCTGCACCAGAAAAGTATTTTAAGAAGTATATAGATGCTGGAATAAGAATTGTGCAGTTTGATAGCAGTTATGCTACCTCTCATAAGGAGGTGGTATAAATGGGCGCAGGATATCATGGTGGATTTGGCAATACCAAAGGTGCTACGAATGTAAATAATGATAATAAAAAGTATGAGACTGACGAGTCATTAAAATCAGAACTTAGAAGCAACAATATAAAATTTAATGAAGCTGATATGGTTTTTATTGCTCGTGACAAGACAGGCCAAATAGTATGGCTTGAAAATGGTAACTCCTCAGCTGGATTGACGCATATTTTGGATGGAAAAGATGGAAGTCCTGGACATGCGAAAGATTTCGAAAGAGCTTTTGGTGTTCAGCGACAAAATGTTGGATCTTACCTAAAAGAGGTTATAAAAAATGGCTCGGTGGTTAGTAATCGACTCGTAAACATAAGTAATGGAAAGAAGGGTTATGAGAGGGTTTATGAGTATAAAGGAAACTATTATACAATGACAGGAATTGGTACGAATGGCTTTATTGTTTCAGCATATCCAATTAGAAAGGATGATTTATAATGTATACAATTAAATTAATGAATGAGTATCTTCATGGCCCTATTTGGGTATATGATGAAGAAGGATTTATAAGAAGAAAATATCCATTAATTGATAACGATGATGAACTAAGGCAATTGAATGAACAGGCAAGAAATCTATATGATTCGTTTTATTCATTCAATGAAGACGATAGCGCATGCGTTTTTGATGAGGATGGATATAAGGTAGCATATGAAGAGATGATTGGTATAATTAAACAAATAGTTCAAAAACTACAGTCGATTAACAATAATGATTTTGTAATTGAAGACTATATCACAAAGGATATTGCTGGTTAATTTCGAGGAAAGACTATTTAGTTGTATGTGGCAATATACCAAGTCTTTCGGCTTTAATATCTTGCAATTTATATTCTTCAAGTTTATTTAAGAGCCTAAGCCTATCTTTTTCATAATCGTGAGTTTCACGAATGGTACGGATGCTACTATATTTGGAGTTCTTTCTTGAGGAAATGCCATTGGAGTCTGTGGTAATGTTGCTGCGCAAATCTCGTTCAATTTGGACAGCATCAAATGCATCGGAGCTGATTATAGCAGGATGATGATCTACAATCTTGTATTGAATATCATCAACTAATATTATAACTGTTCCGGTGTATTTTATATTTGTCAAAATATTTTCAACAGTTTTTTTGCTCCAGATATCTTTGCCTGTTGGAGAAGGAATTGCTTCTTTTTTTAATTCTTTTAAGATACTTACAATACTATGACCGTCAAGATAGCGGTTGTAGATGAAACGGACATTTTTAGCTTCGGATTCTTTTATGCAGAGGTTTCCTTCAGAATCATGTTTGTAACCATAGCAGATTTTATTATAGGATTTGGAAATACCCGCGGCAGCTCTGTTTTTGAGTCCCCATTTAATATTTTCACTTCTATCAATGTTTTCTCTCTCAGCACATGCTAAAGAAGCTGCAATATATATCTGTATGTCAGGATTGTCTGAATCAACATTCTCCTGAACAAAATGAATTTTAGCGCCAGCACCATGAATTTGATATATAGCTTTAAGTGCGACAACAGTATCTCTGCTAAAACGACTGATGTTTTTTACTAGAACAAAGTTGATTCTTCCGGAACGACAGTCTTCAACCAATCTTTGGAATTCAGGCCTTCCGTCTAGTGAACTTCCAGATGCAATGTCGACATAAGAGTCAAAAAGTACATAATTAGGCATATAGGCTATGGATTGTCAACACTTTTTTAGACAACTTTTTTAAGGTTATTTTTCCGATATTGTACTGGTGTTTGATAACCAAGTGAAGAATGTAGTCTGCAATGATT
>OMVN01000065.1 GCA_900314525.1 uncultured Eubacteriales bacterium | reverse complement strand
TAAAATTGAAGTAATTGTATCTTGCTGTAAATATTTGTAATTTATCCCATTTTCATGGTCGAGTCATCTCATTTTAGATGTTAGTTTCGCAATTACCTAACTTATCCTCTTCAACACTCATTATTCTGCTTTTAAATTTAAAAATATTTTAATTGACTCTTTGAATAATATTAAAGTAACTGTTCAGAAGGGGTTATTCACAAAATGTCAAGATATACATTTTTACTAAAACGAATCGTTTTGGCTGGACATTTTGTTAGTGACACTGTTATCAGCTATGAACTTATATGTGCAAATGGCAGTTTACTAGCAAGCTCCTACAAACAATTTGCACATATAAGTTCGCACCTTCTGAATATTTACGATTGAAAAATATAATAGAGTGAATAAAGAGGATTGTAGACCACTGCAAATACAACGGTCTACAACATAAATAATTAACGTTTAATGAATTGTTCCACTAAAATCAACACTAAAATCAACAGTAGTAATAAATGGCACATATTTACCATTAAATCTGTCATAATGTTGCAAAACAAACCAGTCACAAAATCCAGGCCACATAATCTCATCTGTTTCATCTAAACCAAAATGATCATAAAAATGGAACTGTAATTTACCACTAAACTGTTTGCCATCACATTTATAATCAGTTACTGTAATCGTATGCCCCTGAAATTGATGTATGGCAATTGCAAGTGCTAAATTTGTTTTCTCTGTATATTTAGGATATGAAATATCGTTTTGTGGATTATTCATATAATTATATATTACATTATCTTCACTTCCAGCAGTATATTTCAAAATAGAAAGGTCACCATTGTTTGTTGATAATTTATTGACAATAAAATTCTTGGCTGTATTAACATATGACTTTGTAGATTCGTCATTAAATACCTCATCTGTCAATGTGCTATTTTTATATTTTATATATAGTGATTCTTTATAATCATCCGTGTCTTTTACAACTTCACCAACATTCGCCCTATTACCATATCTAAATGTGTCCACCATATCATACAAAGCATCCTGCATATCAGAATCTGCAAAAAATCCTCCAACATAAAAGAGTGGTATCATCTCTCCCCACATCATAGCTTCTGGTGTAACACCTGCTACAATATTAGGAAACGGTTTACACTTAAGAAGTTCCCAATAACTATAATCATTAAATGTCAAATCACTGGCAACTGTATTATCATCTATATCAACTTTTTTCTTAATTCCCTCACGATCTCTCGTTTGATGAACTAATAATTCTTGGATATCATATACAAGTGGTCTTGGATCAATGTCATCTTGCATCCCATCTCCATCTGTATCCTTAGTTGTAGGATTGGAAAATAATTTTACATAAACTATATCTCCAAACTTACTTACTGTAATTTCCTGACCATCTGTCAAATTATCATTATCTGAATCTGCATCTAAATAGTTCATTCCTCCTACGGGTACACCGGTTCCTAATAAAAGCTGTCCTGATGTCATTGCTTTTTCAAAGTAATCATTCACTCCATCTCCATCCGTATCTTTATTATAATCTGATTGGTCTGCAATTGCATCAAATATTGGATAGAGTTGATTTGCATTATTGGCATGATAATAATTGCCGCCAGTTCCATTTGCCATGTTCATCAAAACTGATGTTGATACATCACTTCCCAAGCCAATAGTATAGATTACAATTGACTCTCCTGCTGCACTAACAGTATAACTTGTTGAATAAGAACCATCTCCATCTGTTAACATGATAATATATTTCAATGTATTTCGCTCAGTATAATTTTCTAGTCTAAACAAATTAATAGCTAATGAGATTCCAGATGAGAGATTTGTTCCCCCTGAACAGTCAATTTTTTGTGCATTATTTTTTAATACTTCTTTGTCGGAGGTAAAACCTGACAATACTCTTCCTGTACTGTCGAAATCAATAATAGCACCTCTATCATTTTCTGATAATTTATCAATAAAATTTTTAGTTACATTTATTCTTACATCCGAAGGATCATTCCATGACATGCTTCCTGAAGAATCAATAACAAAAACAACATCCATTTTTGAATATGTACTATTATCATCTATATACAATAAATTAAAATTCCATACCATATCATATTCTGTTTTGTTTAAAAGTATATATTTAGAAAAATGTGTTACTGTAGCCGAAACAATATTATTGGATATATGTTGCCCTGAAATCTCCTCTAATATCTGTTGTTCTTCATTAAAATAATAAATTGCAGGATAAAAATCTGGATTATCTAAAAGTTTCTCATCAAATTCAAATTTTATTTCTGCCTTGTCAAATTTACCAGAAACATAGAATTCATATCCGCAATCCAATAACCCAGGAATTCTATCATCAGTCAGCATACCTTGTTTAACCTTACTAACTTCTAAAGATGTAACCTGTTCTGCCGACAATCCTGAAATAGATACGGTAGGTATAGTACATTGCCCTTCAAAATTATCAGCAGTAACTTCTCCCCTAAAATCGTTGTTAAACTTTAGTGGATCAGAACCTAACTTAATTTCCCATCCATCATCTAATTTATCTCCATCTGTATCTTCTTTTAATGAATTTGTATAATACACATATTCTTCCTCATAATCCGTTAAACCATCCTGATCTGTATCCTTTTCAGAAAGACTTGTCCCTATTGCAATTTCTTGTAAATTACTCAGACCATCTTCATCACTGTCTTCATCTCCATCCAATACCCCATCCTCATCAGTATCCATACTCAATGGACTTACACCCAACAAAAACAGTTCTGTATAATCATCTAATCCATCTCCATCTGTATCCTTGTTATCTGGATTTAATTTCACTACTTTCTCATAAAAATCAGGAAGATTATCCTTATCTGTATCCGCATCTGCTGAGATTCCCAAATTATTCATATTATTAGTATTAGTATTGTTTATTATATATTGGCATTCTATTTCTTCATTCATTGTTTTAACAACAAATTTGATGTCATTGTAACCAACCATTAAACCTACATTTTCAATATTCCATTTATCCTTTACCTCAATATTTCCTTGTTTCAGAATGTCTCCATTAATGTCACATATACTATATTTCACTTCTTTTACACTTGAAACTCCTGTTAATATTCCTGAAAGACTATTTATTTCATTATCTACAAAGTAAAAATCTCCATCCTCACTCTCAACAAATTGCATATTAGATGTATCCATACTTATCTTTACTTCTTCATATTCATAATACATCCGACTTCCAATATCGTCCCATCCTGTAACTTTTATACAGTTCAATCCATTTAAAAAATCATTATACGAAAGACCAAGTGAACAATTCCAAAGTTTTTTGTTATTTCCTCTCCAAAATCTTAATTCCGTAGCACCTTCATCTTCTTTTGTGACAGCATATCCATATACATGTTTTCCTATCGTACTTTCTACTTCCTTAGGATTATATAATTTCTTATCTGCATCAGCTATTGAAATAGTTTCTCCATTATTCTCACTCTTTGTTGCATTTGTAAAATTTATATATATCGACGCATTGTCCTTCTCCCACTCGGTAAATTCAGTTAAGTCAAGATAAATAATATCTCCTTCCTGAAACCCTAATTCTTCCTTAACCTCCCAATGTCCATATTCACTTCCGTCTGCATAATATGCATTATTTTCATCCCTGCCTCCGGCACTCCATGAATTCCATTGCGTTGCTTTATCCGAACTATAACGATTAAATGTAATATTATATGCACTTTCAGGAACTTTCACACTCCATGTAGTGTCGTCAATTTGTGTCATCCAATAACTATCATGTCCGTTACTGTTATCAATTGCTTTTATTTTTGCATTATCATTCTTTACCCATTGTTCAGCAGTATTGTCAACAAAATATAATGTAACAAGCTCCGTTGCTGCTTCTGCAGATACAAATTGGCTCAAATTTACACTTGTCAAAATCATAATTGCTGCCAATATACCTGCCAATATTCTTTTCCCTTGTAACTTTCTCAAATAGTTTACCATAAGATTCCTCCTCGTATAATAAGTTTGTAAGCAAGAAATTTAGCTTACAAGCTTATTCTTTTTTTGTATAGAGGTAAGGACATCTAAGAGGTATTCCCCTCACCCTATTCCCATCTATACTGTCAATTGTTACATTTATTTATAGTTTATCCTGTGGTATGATATCAGCAGAGTCTGATGTCCGAAGGCACTGCTTTTTCCTCCTTTCAGCCGACTTTGTTCGAGACTGCTTTTGTAGCATGCAGCCTGGCTCATATAGCATATTGTTAGAGTCGGGTAGGATTAACCATTTTTAGTCGGCTTAAATTAACCAATTTAAGCCAAGTAGAAATAACCAATGTACCAGTTATTCCTTTCTT
>OMVN01000068.1 GCA_900314525.1 uncultured Eubacteriales bacterium | reverse complement strand
GGCGTCACTCATCAAAAGATTAAATATCTGCAATTTTCAAGGTTCAATTGAGCCTTTTTCTTTGGCTCTGTTTTTTCATAAGTCACTTGACACTACCTGGTCAAGTATTTATAGGATATAAAATGGTAAAATTGCAAACAACTACTATGTTTTAACTCTTTTTACCGGTTGCTTCTGCTCTGATTAGCTTCTTTGTCTTGTCCTTAATGCTTTCTGTTGCATCCTTCTTGAATGCAAAATTAACTAAAAAATGGGTTCGGCCTATTTTCTTGCTGAACCCATTCGGTGTATCAATATTCTGTTTTTCGTCCATAATAACCTCTCTTTCTGAAAATAAAAAAGGTGGCTGCAATATGATTATCATTTTGCATTCCACCTTTAATGGTCTGTTAAAATATTCAATTATTGTTTATCCGTAATCAAGCTCGTCTGGATTCTGAATACCTAAACTCGCTTGTACTTCTTGGTTTCATCGTTAATATTATGCTTTATTCTCTATCATAGCATGCAATAATTGCAATGTTTTTTGAATCATCACACCGGATAAAAGTATTGTACAAATAGTACACATTCCAAACTTTCCGCCTAAGAACATACCGAATAGCACCACCATGGCATCAAGTGCTATACGCACATATTTGATCTGCCAAGAATGCTTTTTTGCCAATGCAAATGTTACCGCTTCATAGGAGCCTCTTCCCCAATCAGCATAAGAATAGATGGCTGTTCCTACTGCAAACAGAACAATCCCCATCAGCATCATAAAGAAATTCAAGATTTTAGTTTCTGTGTAGTGCATCAACGGCTGAAATAAATCTGTACATCCACTATAGATGATTTGATATAAAATAGTACCCAGATAAATCTGGCTGCGATCATAGAACAGACAAAAGACAATCATTCCTACTGCAACCACAAAGGATGCCTGTCCCAATGTGATATGTAACACATAAGAAACTCCTTGCCATAAAACAGCCAGAGTAGCTCCTCCAAATCCGGCATAGATTGCCAGATCTATTCCAAATGCAGCAATCACAGAACCGATTACAACATAGATTATTTTCTTGATGATATTCATATTCTATCCCTTCTTTAATACTTTTTTCATTAGCAATGCTGAAATCAAAGCTGCTGTAAATTCTGCAAATACAAATGCTACATACACGCCATTCGCATCCCACATCTTACTGAAAATGACGGAAGCCGGAATAATCACTACGATATATCGTATTAAGGAAATGCTCAAGGAAAGAAGTCCCTTTCCAAGCGCTTCACACACTCCCGATGCTACAACTGACAATGAAGATATGGCAAATCCAAGACTGATAATCGTTAATGCAGTTACACCATACTTCACAATGGCAACATCTTCAGAGTAGATAGATATCAGCTGTTCCGGAAAAAGCTGACAAGCTACAGTTCCAAACAACATAATTCCTATAATAAAAACTTCTGCTGTTCCCGCGATTTTTTTCACTCTCTCCCACTGCCCTGCACCGTAGTTATAACTGATTAAAGGTCGGATTCCCTGAATGATTCCATTGGCTGACAGATAAATAAATGTCTGTAGCTTATAATAGATTCCTAAAATCAAGATATAAGTATCTCCAAAAGCAGTTAAAATTGTATTTAATGCAGAAATCAGCACGGAAGGCAATGCCATATTTAAAGTTGCCGGTATGCCGACACCATAAACACTCTTGAGTTCATTGTTTTCAAATCGTATGTATTTCCAGCTGGTTTTTGCAGGAATCGGAGTCATAAAATAAAAGGATAAATATGCAATTAGTGTGCATACCTGTCCAATTCCCGTTGCAATTGCAGCACCCTTCATGCCCATTGCAGGAAACTTTCCAAAACCAAAGATCATGATTGGATCTAATACAATATTTACAATAAATCCCACCATCATGCTGCACATCGATACTTTCATCCTGCCTACCGATTGAAAAATTTTTTCATAAGTTACAGAAACCTGAATAATAACTGTAAATAACAAAACCCAATTTGCATATTCTAACCCTAAATTTATAATTTCCTGTTCTTTAGTAAAATGTTGCATAAATGCCGGCATTCCAATGAAAAAGCATATAGTAAGTATGATTCCATGTATCATACTCAAAAATACACCTGTTGATGCGATATGGTTTGCTTTTTTCTCCTCATTTGCACCTATCGAATATGCAATCATAGCGTTCAAGCCAATTCCAAAGCCGACTGCAATAGCATTGATCATATTTTGTACCGGAAATACAATAGACAAAGCTGTCATTGCATTTTGACTGATTTTTGCCACAAAGTAACTATCTACAATATTATAAAGTGCGTTCACTGCCATAGATAAAATCATAGGTACGGACATTTGTAATACAAGCGGAACAATTTTTTTCTCTTTCATAAATTGCTGATTCATTCGATTCCTCCATAAAAAAAGACTATACGACCTAGCTGTTTATATCAGAAACAGTGTAAACCATATAGTCTTATTATAGTCTGACGGACTTTTATTTATTTTTCAAACAATATTCTAGTAGGACATCTCTATCTTGTCAATCTGTTTATCCTCTACAAAGCTGCTTCAACGATAACTTCCAATTTCTTACGCCAGCTTTACAAATTTGAATTTGAAAACCACGATTTCATAAGTGGTTACTGCCCCTCATAGGGCTTTAATAAAATCCTCCAAAACGCTTGAAAACAAAGGATTTATCGCAATGTGTCCGCCTTATCCCTTTTTCCCTCGCCACCTCATAAGGGCAAAAATAAGGGAAGAAAAATCTGATAACAAGCTATAAAAACAAGTGGCAATCGGGAAACTGTGACATATGTGCGAATATATTATACTGGAGGATTTCAAGATGGACAAGTACATTTATGATGAAAACAACGGTCTTTGGTATGAACTGCAAGGCGAATACTATTTGCCGTGCCTTAGCTTGCCACCCGAAGAAGAAAAGCCTATCGGGATATGGGGACAGCGGCACAAACGCTACCTGAAAGAACATAGAAAAGCAACCTACACAACACTTCTGACCAGCGGTAAGCTCAACACTTATCTTTCCGGCATCAACGAACAGGCGCAGGAACGCTTTGAACGGCTCATAGATGGCATGAAGCAGGCACAGGGTATCACGGAACAATTAAAGGCGGAAAACGCCTTAGAATGGGTCAGGAGAATGAATAAT
The DNA here is from genome assembly GCA_900314525.1 of uncultured Eubacteriales bacterium. GTDB lineage: Bacteria > Bacillota > Clostridia > Lachnospirales > Lachnospiraceae > Bovifimicola. The sequence goes on along the minus strand of OMVN01000068.1, from coordinate 3,227 downwards.
ATACGGGCTTGTGCGATGGAGATTGTGAATAAAGAAATCATCTTCGCATAGCAGACTGGCGGTAACGCAAAGCGAGGGGTAAAGGTGTAAATGCCTTACCCCTCGTATTTTATGACGAGAATATGGCTTAACACAAGGCATTTGTGGGTTAAAAGCGCTACAGTAGAGAGATTATGCTGAAAACATAGGGTTTGGCAATCCAAAAGCAAACTTTTTATGAATGTTGTCTGTTGCCTCTTGACTTATATCGGCAATCTATATATAATCGATATGTAGACTGTCGATACAAGGAGGGACATATATGGCAATTGATAAATCTCTGATTTCAGGGAATACAGATATGCTGATTTTGAAGCTGCTTGAAAAACAAGATATGTATGGGTATCAGATGATAGAAGAACTTGCGAAGCAATCCGACCATACTTTTGAATTGAAAGCAGGAACATTATATCCTCTGCTCCATCTCTTAGAGCAAAAGCAGTATCTTGTGTCCTATGACGGAGAAACTGTTGCGGGGAAAACAAGAAAATATTACAGGATTACAGATGAAGGGAAAAGATTTCTTGTGGTGCGGCTGTCTGAGTGGGAAAGCTACTCTGCCGCAGTCAATAAGGTTTTGTCGGGGGGTGTTTTGCTTGCAGGAATATAATTCTCCCGAAGAATATATCAAGGATGTTCAAAGATACATTCGTTGGAGCAGAGCAAAGGTTGTGGCAACAAGAGAGCTTTCTGACCACATAAACGACCAATACGATGCTTTGCGGGAAAACGGTCTGAATCAGAAAGAAGCAATGAGAAAAGCCATTGAAGAAATGGGCGATGCAGATGTAGTTGGGACAGAGCTTGATATTGTCCACCGCCCGAAAGTGAATTGGCTGTTGCTGCTCATAGCAGGCGTGTTGCTGCTGAGTGGTATTCTAATCTCTGCTATGCTAACCTCAATATCCCTGACCGTACCAAAGATAATCGGTATTGTGCTTGGAGTTTGTGTTGCTGCTTTTTTGTATTTTATTGATTACACTGTCTTAATTCGCTTTCCAAGAGCGTTATACGGACTGCTCTCACTGGCGGCAATCTTCGGGCTACTCTATGAATTATGGAACGGATTTGCACCGCTTGGATACGGTTTTCTGTTCTACCTGCTGCTATGCTATCCGATTGTTTTGGTCGGAATCCTGTTTTATGAAAAGAACAGTGAAAGCGAGACAAAAATCATACATTACTGGCTATATGCTATTTTTCCGCTGACTTTAGCGTTAATAAATCAAGCGTTTCCAGTTTTTGTGTTGCTGTTGGCTTGCGAGCTATTCATCTTTTGCTGCGGGTTAAAATTAAAATGGCTGAAATGGAATCGTGTTAATATCTTCGGTGTGGCTTGTATGCTGATTTTTCTTATTATCGGAGTGTACCTGTTAAGCCGCTTTTATCATCTTTTTCGCTTGCAGGAAAATACAGGATATTTACAACAGCTCGATTTCTTTTCGGTGTTTCGTGAAGCGGAGTTAATTGGAAAAAGCGGAATGCCTGTTGATGTGAAGGTAATGAGCTACTTCTATGACCACCCAATCACCCTGCTCCTGTACGAATACGGAAAATTTTCACTTATATTTTTGCTGTTTGTATTCGGGATATTGTTTGCTATCCTTTACAGGACTTCAAAAAAGCAGGATACAGAGGTTGGCAAACTTCTAACCAATACCGTGCTGTTGATTTATATTTTACGAATTGTTTTCACTGCCTTATCCGACATTGGGGTTCTTCCGAACTTCTTTATGTGCGTCCCCTTCGTTGTAATAGGAGGAATGTTCATTATTTACGATATGGCACTTGTTGGAATTATCCTATCAGTAAACCGCAATGAGAGCATTGCAAAGGATTGGATTAAATTAAAAAGCAAGCGTAACGCTGCTAAAAACGGAGGTCAACTATGAAAAAATTCTTATGTGCTATTCTATTCTTGACGATGGTAATCAGTCTCTCCGCCTGCGGCGGTAAAGGCGTTTCGACACTTGTGAAGCATTATGGTCAGGAAAAGGTCGATGAAATGGAAATCGAGTGTACCGATGAAACACAGCTAAAGGTCGCAAATGACCTCATAGCAGAAGCAAAGGATATTATGTCTTACTGCGGGTCAGGAGACGGTACGAATAAAGAGGACTGCGGTGCGTTAGAAAGATACTATTTCTTTGATGATAAGGCGGTTCGGGCAGATGTTTCGATAGAACTTGTAACCACCAAACAGGAAAATGGGAAGGGATATATCTGGGTGAAATATTCAGCCGATTATTACGATAAGGATGATACTCTCATTTCTGGTAACGGAGAAGCATATTCACGTTGGGATATTGAACAGTTAGATGGAAAATGGACGGTAACGTTAATTGACGAAATACCGTAAGGATTGGTGAGTGTATGCAGAAACAAGCCGAATGGATATTATGTCCTGTTTGTGGCAACAAAACCCGTGACAGAACAAGATATGATACGGTCTTGAAAAACTATCCTCTCTACTGCCCGAAGTGCAAGCAGGAAACGCTGATATAAGCAGAGAACTTGAAAGTAACCGTTATAAAGAAACAGGAAAACTAATCTCTATATGTATGCCGCCGTGTATGGGTAAAACCATAGCGGCGGTTTTTCTTCGCCTATCGGCTGCCTCTGTCAAAGGATTTCTTTCGTGGCTTTTGCTGTCTGCCCTGCTCCTGTAACTGTCTGAGCCTGTTTCGGACGCTCTCCTTTTCGGGCGGTCTTGGCGGTCTGCTCTTTTGTTTCACCTGACGCTCCCATTCGGCAAGGTCACGGTTGTATTGTTCCACAACGGCTTCCGCCTCCCGATAGGTCGCCATGAATGCCTGCACATCGGGATAACCGTCCTCCCTGAGAATATCGGGGAGCTTATCCAGCCTGCGGTCAATTTCTTGCTCCGTCTGCTGTATCTGCTCGGTAAGGGCTTTGCGCTCCTTGCCCTTGAAAATCCCTGTTGTTTCTGCAAGCTGTGTTTTCAGCTTGGGCAGAATGTTGTCCTGCAAATTCCTAATCCCTCTTGCCTCATCCTGCACCCGTATCATTAGATTCCGCATGGTGCAGAACTCTGTCATATCAATATCCAGCGTGGGCTTCGGCGGTATTGTTAGAGTCAGGCAAAAATAACCAAATACAGATAGGTTAAAATAACCAAAATAGTGACGGGAGAAATTAGCCATAAAAGTTCAACTAAAAAAAGCCAT
>OMVN01000069.1 GCA_900314525.1 uncultured Eubacteriales bacterium | reverse complement strand
TCAGGAAAGTCCTACAGACTGAAGGATCATTTAAAACAAACAGACTAATTGTACATTTTTATATAATATTTTTTGTACATTGGGTCTTGACATTTTATATTTGACATACCAGACTTTTCTTCTGATAGCTTCATCCATCTGGAATCAATACAACTCCACCATGTTTTCCCGTCGTCAAAAGAAACTGCAAAAAGCACATGGTCATCACAATCTGCCGTTACCTTCTCAATTCCCAAAATAGTCGAATCTGACATGTCGATATTCTCAGAAAAGATTACTTGAGGAATAGGCACTCCAGTATATGTAGCTCTAAACGGTGGAAACCTATTCTCTGAGTCATGCCAATACAAAATCGTAGGATCCTGTAGCATTATCAAAAGTGCCCCTGCCGGAATATCCTGAACACCATATGTTTCAAATATCTCTGCAGTCAGTTCTGTTTCTTCAAGTTTCACAAGTGCCTCATCCTCTACCGTATATAGCTCCCCTTTAGCATCTGAAATCAGATACCTACGGTTATACGGATCAAGGAAAATCGGTGCATGATCTTGATAAACAAAAGCCATACCTGACTCGTCATGCGACTTGAAAGATATGACTTTTCCTGTAAGTGGTGTGAAAGGTATTGTTCCACTCCCTGTTATTAAATTAGACTCAGCAAGATAGCTGCTGTTTGTCGGAATTACTTCAAATGATACGCAGATATCACCCGTATCAAATAGAATGCAATCCCAGTTCATTTTCGTAGCTTCGATTCGATTACCATGCACTGAGAAGCCTTCCCACCTAATATGCAAGAAACGGTACACTCCCCAGAGCGTACCTTCTTCCCTTTTAAGTGTCATAAGGTCTGTATCTCTTCTTACAATTCGAAGATGCTCTGCGTTCTCGCCAAAGCCTATCCAAGAATTACCGCTAATATATAAGTTTGTGGCAGCTCTTCCTTTATACTGGAACCAATCAACGCCGGCAACAGTATCGGTTCCATCATCATTTAATGAGTTATTTCGTATGTAAGTCATGTCCTTACTGCTTAATATCTCATCAATTGTTCCATAATCAAGCATTTGTTACCTCCAATTCATTAATTGTTTCCATGTTACAAAGGCCAAGAGGGAATGAAGCTAAGCGCCCTCTATCAACCTCCATATCTGTGCCATAAATAAGCTCAGAATATAATTTCTTAAGCTGAACCTTCTCATCCTCTAGCTCCATAAAGTAAGTCAATGCCAAGTTAAAAGCATATAGCACATGGCTATTAACAAATGGTAATGTTTCAAATGGCAGCACATTAAGTGAAAGCAAGGACTCAAACTCTCCTGTAGGAATTACAAGTTTTGTCATTCTACCACGATCAAGTCGTGATTCAGTACCTCCTGTAATCTCATAATCTTTACGAAGATTAAACACTGCTTCATCCAGAACGTACTGCTTGTTATATGTCATCTTCTTACGATCTGCAGTTTCAACGATGTCATGCACAATAGGTGAAAACAGGCTAATTGTTTCATTAATCATATGAAGCGGCATACCTGTAAGTGCAATTGAACCAAGCCCATCTGACAGACCACTCCTTGTAGGAGCAATAAAATGCACTGTGAGTTTTTCACCCAATATATGAGTTTTCATACCTGCAAACTCAATAGGCTCCAATGTATCATCCGCAGTGATTCGACCGTCCCATCTATCCTGAACACCAAGTCCCTGTCCGGTGATCGTCGCCATAATATCCTGATCGTCGATATGAGCGGATCCATTCTTCATTGAAACCAAAACTTCAAAAGTATGTAGCTGGTTTGCTTCCATCTCGATTATCGGGTAATACATTGTAAGTAAATGGTTACCGCTTAACCACGATTCCTTCGGATGGAATTCCTCAACCTCATGGCCATCAAGCATGTAGTAGATTGTAAGCTCTGACTTACCATCCTCACTCCAATTAATGGGAAAAGAGATTACTTTTTTCTCTTCTATTTTTTTACCTTCATCATCTATAGAATTAATATCAATTTCTGTCTCAGCTTTAACGCTTCTCTCTACTGCGTTACTTGCTACCTGAAATATGCACTGCGCATGAAACTCAGCATTTGTCTCATCGCCAGAAGCAAATTCCATATTTATGATAGAAACCTTCGCAGCTCCGACATCAAGTGCCAGTGCATTTGTAAAAGTATAAACACTCAGTCGATTTTCACTTATGGAGCTAATCAATCCTGATATGTTCTTATCATTTTTACTTTTAGCTTCTGCCAGCTTAGGATTTTTGCCAACACACTTTACTGACTGCTTACCATTTATCTTTGTAGTAATAGAAGTAATCGCTGACATCTTATTTTCATCAGCGTGGCCGCCAGTAAACTGAAGAACATCTCCAAGATCAAGCGCTGGATCACCGATTGTATCTGAGTCAAATGGAACATACTCCACAATGCAAATCGCATCCAGTATCCCATTAATTATTTTCTTTCTTGTCTCTTCAAGACCAAATTGCAGCAGCGGATTCACACCCAAGTTCATTGTTAATCCATCATCTGGATCCTTTGCATAATACTCGGCCTTTTCAGTTTTCTTATTTGTAGAACTTAATGCTGTATATCTTGTTACAAAGTCTGAAAAGCTACTACTAAAACGATGTTTACTATCAACAACCTTTGATGGAATATTCGTATACGGCATTAGCAGCAATTTCCCAAATCTATCAATCGTTGCAAAACACCCAAGTGCCTGTGCCAAATAATACAAAAAGTCTCTCCAGGTCTCGATATCGTTCTCCTGATAAATACCAAACAGCTCGGTACCATTTAATAAGCCTTCTATCTCTTCCCTGCTCTGTGCAAGTTCCACCTTACATGCCTTTGATTGGATAGGCTACAATAAACTGGACAGATTTTTTAAGGTCATATAATATAAAAGTAACAGATAAAGGAGTAAATTATTATGACTGAAAAAAAACAAAGA
>OMVN01000070.1 GCA_900314525.1 uncultured Eubacteriales bacterium | reverse complement strand
GATTTACTTTTTCATCCAAGGATTCGTGTGCTAAACGAATTCTTTTTTTGTTTTCAATCAAGATTGCGGAACGTGCGTAACTAGTTTCGCAATTACCTAGTTCATCTAAACTAATTTGATAAAGGTCACTCAAGTTCAAAATGCTAACAATATCAGGCAAGGATTTTCCATTTTCCCAATTTGATATGGTTTGCCTTGAAACCATAATTTTCTCTGCAACCTGTTCTTGTGTCAATCCAACATTTGTTCTTGCTTCTTTTAATTTCTTCTCAATTTCCATATGTGCGACCTCCATCTGAAAGGATAATAACTCATTTATAGAAAATCATCTATCAATAGGCTTTGACACACCTTCGAAAACACTGTCAAAAACCTTTTACATACCGACAAATTCAAAGCTTCTTAACATTTTTCCAAATATACAAATTGCAGTTCCTCAGATACTGCTTCCTCTTTAAAAATTTTATATCCCAATCTTTCATATAATCTTATGTTGCTAATACTTTTGGTACTGGTAAACAACTCATACCTGCAATTCGGAAATTCATTCTCCATTGCCAATAAAAGTTGCGTACCGATTCCCTGCTTTTGCATTTTAGGATGTACCATCAATTTGCCGATATAAACTGTTCCGTTCTCTTCATACGCCCTGACAGAACCAATAATATCTCCGCTGTTATCCACTACTTTTAAAACAGTACCCTTTGCAAATTCTTCGCCCACTTCCTCTATCGTTTGTTTTAATGGCGGAATATCCATATCTCCAAAGAGTTTAGCTTCGCTTTGATAAGCCAAATATTGCAATTCGAGTATTTCCTTTAAATCTTCTTTTTGTGCCTTCTCTATCAAAATCACTTTCCTCCTAACGCAACATCATAACAGCAAACAGCAAATTTGTTTAATTCCGAAAACTGGAATTTTTTCTCTCTACTGTGGGTTCAGATATGTAATCGGATTTTGTGCCGACTGGTTTAACTTCAGTCCGGCTATCGACTTTCCAATGTAGAATGATTCATTCTCATCAAGTGGAAGTCCCTGTTCATATCTTTCATCTACGAAGAATAATCTATTTTCAGTTTTCGGTGTCAGAACGATATCCTGTCTTGGAAGTCTGTCCTTTGCCTCTTTACATACAAACCACTCTGATGGCTTATATACTGCTACAATCAAAGAATTGTAAACACCGAAAACATACTCCACTGTTTTAACCTTTTCTTTTCATGCTCTCCAGACACCACGAACAGCATCATATAATACTTTCTCATCCATTCCTCTCTGATAGAGTCTGTTTATTTTGATGACAAGGATTTTGTGCCTGATGTCTTTTTCTTCAGGTTCAACCGCACCATTTATTCTTTCATACTCATCAACAGATAAAGCCTCTGCTGAATGATGTCCGGCAACAATGTTTGTCAGTCCTGCATCGCTAACATAGTTGAATGCATTGATCAGTGATGCCTCTGCAGCAAATGCCTCTTCTTCAGTCAAATTTGAATTTATAATTATCTTTTCAACTTCAAGTCCGGCATCCTTAATATCTGCAATAGTCTTCAGTTTCAACTTCTCACTATCAGGACTGCCCAGGCTTTCTTTTTCATGCTCAAATACTCTGTTTTTCGTGCCTTTTCCAATATAGAAGATTTGCTTTGTGCGTGGGTCTATGAGTCCATACACATAATAGTCTCCAAGTGAAAGAAGGCTCTTCTCTGAAAATCTATCCGTAGAACTCACCACCTATTCGTTGCTTGTTTTTATCTGCTCTCCATCCGGGAAGATAAATGACTGCTCAAAGGTTACACTCATGACATCAGCTATCAGCTTTAATTCTTCCAAAGTCACAGTATCTCGTTTCAGTTTCTTGCCGAAGTTCTGTGGAGTCTGACCTATCCGTCTGGCAAGTTCTGAAAGACTTATATTCTTTTTATTACATAATTCTTTAATCATATCGGATGTCTTCATGTTGTCCTCCATCGACTACTGCACATCTATTACAGTATTATTATAAACCATTTGGTTGATATTTTCAATCCTGGCACAGTTCTACTCTGTAAATTTTTTATGAATGACAAAAACACCCTGCATTGCTGCAAGGTGTCCGTATCATATTCCATATTCAATTATCTCATAAGTTCAAGTGTCATGCCGGATTTGAATTCAAAGATAAGATTGTCATCAAAGACTGTAATCTTCTCGATAAGCCTTCTGACCATCTGCTCATCGTACTCCGTAACACGGTTAGTCTGTGACTGCAGGAACTGTCGCATCTCATCGATTCGTTTTCTTAACATTTCCTGTTCAGCATCTCTGGTTACAACTGCTGCCTTCTTTTCCCTTAAGGCATCAATCTCGTTTGCAATGACATCGTACTCGGCATTCTTGTTCACACACATCACAAGCTTCTCTTGAAGTTCTGCCATCCTTTGGTCTATATACTCAAGAGTCGCTGTCGAGTCCCCATTCAATACATCTTCGATATTGTGCTGCAACTGTACCAGAAACTGTTCTCGTCCGCCAAGGGTCTTATTGATGGCTCTTACCACTGCATTCTGAAGTTCAACTTCGCTGATGGCATCGGCATCGCATCCTTCCTTTGGACCCTTTTCAATTCGGCTGGCACATCTCCATTTGTTGTAGGATGCACCCCTGGCCTTCCATGCCACTCTTCTGAAAAGATCTCCGCATTTGCCACAGTAGACAATGCTCGATAAAGCATACTTGCTGCTGTAGACTCTCTTGGTCTTTCCGTTTTCTGTTTTAAGATGTGCCCTGCGAAGGAGTTCTTCCTGCACCTGCATGAACAGCTGTCTTGGAATGATTGCTTCATGGTTATGTTAGAGTCGGGTAGGATTAACCATTTTTAGTCGGCTTAAATTAACCAATTTAAGCCAAGTAGAAATAACCAATGTACCAGTTATTCCTTTCTTTAG
>OMVN01000071.1 GCA_900314525.1 uncultured Eubacteriales bacterium | reverse complement strand
ATAATGTCCATGAGCATTGTCTCCTTTGTATAGTTGATGTTTGGTCGCGGATATTATACCACAAAAGGGAGGTCAATGCTCTTTTTGTTTGCAAACTCCATAAAATAAAGGTTTTTAATAAAAAATAAGGTAGTAAACTTGACACTACCGATTGTTAAGTGGAGGAAATCAATATGAAAAAAAATAATATCATTAAAATGCTCATGTTGGCATTGAGTGTATCCATATTTGTTCCAATATGGGGAACTTTTCATGCATACATAGGAATAAATAATGCATGGGTTGCTTTTGTATCAGCGGCAGTCTTTTTTGCAGCCGGACATAATATTAGGGAAGTTGTTAAGGTATCTTTGTCACACATATTAGGGATGTTTTGGGGGCTTGCGGTTTTATACATTATAGATGCCTCATTGCTTAATATTAATGTGATTTTGTATATGTTCATAGTGTTGGCAATATTTGGATTTGCGTCAGTATTAATAACAAATATTGGAATATCCCTTGTGTCGCATACTCCTTCGTTATTTGCGGGATGGGCGGTTGCATTTGCAGTTTTCGATGGAATGCCGATCAGTGAATGGAAGGGTAGCTGTCTGGATGTAGGTTTGGCGCTGGTAATTGGAGTATGGTTTGTTGGAGTAGGAATATCGCAATTTCAGATGTTGTTAATCAAGGTATTAAAAATAGATGATGAAGATACTGAATTAGCTGAAAATAGGAATGAGCAGGAAAATATATTACATAAAAATAGTAAAAGTAAGGCAGAAAGTAAGCTTGATTTATATATAGCATCTTATAGTAAGCCGAATGAAAATAGTCAACAAGAAACAACGAATGCAGATATTGATGAAATAAAATCTGGAATTGCAGATCTGAAACATACAATTTTAGATACCCAACAATTCGCAAACAATCTCCATTCTCAGCAGAGCATAAATGATGTTAAAGTAAAAATATTAGGTATTTGTGGTAGTCCGCATAAGAACGGCTCAACAATCAACTATTTAAAGCGTGCTTTAGCAGCGGCGGAGGAAATGGGTAATGTTGAAGTTGAACTAATTGAATTGGCAGGAAAAGATATAAAGCCTTGCTTGGGCTGCAAGAGTGATAAATGTGGTGGCACTTGCAGAATTAATGATTATATGCAGGAACTATATCCTAAATTAAGAGAGTGTGATGGAATGATATTAGCCTCTCCTTCATATTTCGGCACATTTACAGGACAGTTAAAATTATTCTTAGATAGGCTAAGAGTTATGCGGCACAGTAATTTTGAGTTGGGAAACAAGGTTGTTGGTACTCTGGCGGTAGCAGGAAGAAGGCACGGTGGACAAGAAATAACTAATATTGATTTAATCCAGTCAATGATGCGGCATAATACTATCATTGTAAATGACGGAACAGCAGTATGTCAGTTGGGTGCAACAGGTTGGTCGCATACATTTGATGATCCGACGATCAAGAGCGAGGATGATGATTATGGTATGCAAACAGCAGTCGGTGTTGGAAAAAGAGTAGCAGAAATTGCGAAAGTAATTAAAGGCAGCGGATTACAAAATGTTACATATCAATACAATCAAAAAATAGGTAAACGATAGGAGAGGTGAAAAATGGTTATAGGATTAAGTTTAATGTGTGTGGTGGCTATTATCGGCATATTAATATATTTATTTGTTTTTCGATGGAGTGTCAATGTACCTGATTATATGGCTGCTAGGCATTACAGATTTGGAAAGCCTACAAGTGATAAACCGATCACGGGAAAAAGAGTTATTGTTATACCGTATATTGACCATTTGGTATTGATAGACCAAAGAATACAGAGAAATTCATTAGACAATATCAATGTACTTACTAAGGAAAGGCAGGTTATGAAGATTTCTGCTACACTCATATGGAAATCAGAGAATGCCGCAATGACAATTGAAAATATCAAACCGGAAGATATTCAACCCACTTTTTTCAAGATAATTGAATCGGTCATAAAAAATGAGTGTTCTAAAATGTCAGTGGATGAAATTCTGGAAAATCGATCTGCTCTTTCTAAGAATTTACTTGGGATTTTGAAAGAGACTGCTGACAAATGGGGTTTATCTATATCTTCGGTAAATATTACAAATGTTACGGTAAGCAATGAAACATTTATGAGAAATATGGCATTGCCAAAGGAAATTGAAATTGAGCGGAAAGCGAAGCTGGCGCAAATTGAGAAAGAACTGACAGTCGAATTAAAGAGTATTGAGCGTGATACGCAAGCAAAATTAGCTAGCCTAAAGGCAGAGAAGACAGTAGGCGAAGAGAAGGAACAGGTTGCAAGTGTATTAGAGCAGGCTGAAAAAAACAGAATACACAATATCCAGCTTCAGCAAAAGGAAATAGAAGAGGTTATGGCTGAAATAGAAAGAATCAAAGCAAAAGTTTCTATTGAAAATGAGGCTGAAAAAACAAAAGCGCTATTAAAAGCCGAAGCGGACGGATTGCAGGAAAGAATAAAAGTGCTTGCTGATTATTCTCAGGCAGGATTGAATTATGAAATGATACAGAATTTGCCAGAGATATATAAGAATTTAAATATGGGCAATGTTACATTATTCCAAAGTGATTCAGAAAACAATATACCGGCATTGGAGTATGTAGCTAGTTCATTGTTGAATTTTGCTGTGGCAGGTAAGGAAAAGAAAGTTGAAAATTAAGTGCTTATTGCATTTAATATAAATAATGAAGGAGGCAATGATATGGAAAGACATATTATCAAAGATGCAGATTTTACAAAGCACCCGACACAGGAAGGTGTATTCATGAAACACTTTTTCTCTAGTCAGGAGAATGACCGCCTGAACAATCTGGAGGTAAGGATTATTCC
>OMVN01000072.1 GCA_900314525.1 uncultured Eubacteriales bacterium | reverse complement strand
TTCCAAACATTTGTTTGATTTAATCATTGACAAACATATGTTTGCATTATATAATATAAATATGTTAAGGAACATGTGTTCGATTAATTAAAAGGAGTGATATTATTATGAAAAAACTTTCTATATATTTAATGGCTATTGTTATGGCATGCCTTCTTATTGTTACAATTTCTATATCTAGTTCACTTAAGACTGATGCACGTGAGAAGAGAAGCAGTAGTAAGATTTATGAGAGTATATCTATAACTGATGGGGACACATTATGGACAATTGCAAGTGAACATAAACCAGCCACAGTTTCTACATCAGAATATGTCAAAGAAATAAAGAAAATTAACTCATTATCAACTGATAAAATCCATTCAGGTAATAATCTTATTGTTTATTATTACTCAGAGTAATTACAAAACGCCTCAGAAAAATTAATTCTGAAGCGTTTTTTTATTTAATTAATTATATATAGAAATCTGGAAGTTGAATATTTATTCTTCATCATTATCCTTATGAAGTCTGACCGCATTACGTGCATTTTTTCTGCGTTCTTCCTCAATCGCAGCATAGTGCTTACGTGTGGTGTTTACGTCTTTGTGTCCCAGTACATTGGCAACCAGATAAATATCTCCGGTATTTTTATATAAATTTGTGCCATAAGTACTTCGTAATTTGTGTGGAGTTATATGTTTTAATGTAGTAATTAGACTTGCATATTTTTTTACAAGCATCTCAACAGATCTAACAGTTAGTCTTTTATTCTGAAGTGATAAAAATAGAGCATTTTCATTACCTGGAACAGCCTCAATCTTTTCGCGAAATTCTAGATAATCAAGAAGCGCAAGTTCAACCTCGTCTCCAAAATAAACTATGGACTCAGCTCCGCCTTTTCGTCTTACCTTTATTCCAGAATTCTTAAAATCAACATCATTAATATCTATCCCAACACATTCTGACACACGGATTCCTGTTCCCAGCATAAGTGTTAAAATAGCTACATCTCTGAGTTTTGTTTTTTCATGAAAAGCTTTTTGGCGTTTAGTTAATTTATCACCAGATGCAACTTCATCTAATAAATCAGATACCTCATCTGGATCTAGTCTGATAATTTCTTTCTCATGTAATTTTGGAACCTTGACCTTAGCTGGTGGATTATCCTTGATTAGTTCATTGTTAAAATAATAATTATAAAATGATTTTAAAGAGGATAGTTTACGTTTTATTCCTGTTTCTTTATTAATATGTTCTGAATCATTCTTTGAATATACTTTTAAATAATCAAGATATTCCTCAACATCAGAGACAGTAATTTTATCGAGTATATCTATAGGAAAGTCTTTAATATCCATATCAGAGTACTCAGGATTATTATCTTTAATATAATTAAAAAATATCCCAAGATCATACGCGTATGCGATTCTTGTTCTAGATGCTGTACTTTGTTCAATACCTCTGAAAAACATCAAACAAAACGATGGAAGTTCTTTAAGCATTGCTCTGAGTTTTAGATTGTTATTTATATTTAATTGTTCATGATAGTTATATTTATTTGATTTCATTATTTATTGTCCTTATTTATATTCTGTAATATATAAAAGCTATACATTTATTCTGTATAGCTTTTAATTTAACAATAACAAATTGCTTTATAAGCTTTTAAAGGTATATCTTTTCGTTAAACTGTTGTTTTGCGAATAGTTATATCTATCCCCCTAGACATTTAAAAGACTAATTATCATTCATTTTGAGATAATCAATAATTAAATCAACCGCATTTTCAATACCAATTTTTCCGCTGTTAATACATAAATCATATGATGAAGAATTTCCCCATTGTTTATCTGTATAGTAATTATAATAACTAGAACGTTTTTTATCCATTTTCATCATCATTTCAAATGCTTTAGATTCTGAAACATTATTACGTTTAGCAATTCTTGTTTTACGTGATTTTTCATCGCTCATAATGAACACGCTTACAAAATCAAAATCATCCCTTAATGCATAATCAGCACATCTGCCAACAAAAATAGCATCTTCCTGTTTGGCAATCTTTCTAATAGTGTCGAACTGAGCAAGAAAAACTTGCTGGCCTAATGGCATATTGTTAAGACCAAATCCTGCACCATATCCTAAATAAGAATCTGTTACAAGCGAGTAAAGAAAACTGTTTGTAGGTTTTTCATCATGAGTTTTAAAAATGTCCTCACAGAGCCCGCTTTCTTTAGCAGATGCTGTGATAAGTTCATTATCATAACACTTAATTCCAAGACGTTTAGCCAATAATTGTCCAATCTCACGTCCGCCACTGCCAAATTGTCTTCCAATTGTAACAATAGTTCTTTTTTTCATAAAAATCCCTCCATCCCAAGTATGGTAGTGTCAAATGATACCACTTTTTTTCTATATATTTTCTTTATTTCAAAGGGATTTGCACAAAAAAAGTGACTACCCCCTAAATAACCAGTATA